>NZ_JAOTGD010000001.1:0-416735 GCF_044427405.1 Streptococcus sp. 2020WUSS089
TTACTTTGAGACGTCTCAGAGCCAGTAACTTTAGTGTACTCTTTTTTTCAACATTTTCAACCCTAAAAATTCCTTGAATCTGCAGCTTTAGGCAAAAACAGAACTTAGTCTGAGACTAAATTCTGTTGGTGTTATGCAGTTTTCTCAAAGTAACTTCTGGAAGGACGGGAACTAGAACTTACTTTGAGAATTTACCATTTTTTTAAACATTTTTTCAAACATTTTTTCAAACTGGTATTGCCGTTTATTTCACTTCAGTTGTAGAGGTCAGACTTGGAATGTGAAACACGAGATGTTGACACTAACCTTGAGAAGTGATGATGGACTTTTTACCCAGCTTCTCGCTTATCTAAGTAAACTAAGATAAACTAACATGACTATAAAAAACAACTGCCATTCCCTTGAGAATAGCAGTTTAATCTTATTTAATCTTGTCTTCTTCGTAGTCACCATTTGGACAGACAACTTGTTTACCACCACCACGAACTTTTTTCTCAACGAGATAGTGGTCGCATTTCGGACAAGAACGCCCGACTGGCTTGTCCCAAGAAGTAAATTCACACTCTGGGTAGCGATCGCAACCATAGAAAAGACGATTGCGTTTACTCTTGCGTTCAATCACTTGCCCTTTTTGGCAAACCGGACAAGTCACACCGATTTCTTTAGTGATTTGCTTGGTATTGCGACAGTCTGGGAAATTGCTACATGCATAGAATTTTCCAAAACGTCCTAATTTAATAACCATTTCATGTCCACAAACATCACAGTCAAAGCCAGCTGGTTCATCCTTAATTTGGATTTTTTCCATCTGTTCTTCTGCCTTAGATAATTCTACCTTGAATGGCTGATAGAAACCGTCAATGACCTTCTGCCACTGCTCTTTCCCGATTTCTACATCATCTAATTTTTGTTCCATATCGGCTGTAAATTTGACATTGACAATATCTGGGAAGAACTCAACAATCAGCTTATTAACGATTTCTCCGAGTTCAGTTGGTTCAAATCGCTTAGCCGCAAGCTTAACATAGTAACGTTTTTGAATGGTTTCAATTGTTGGTGCATAGGTTGACGGGCGACCTACACCATTCTCTTCTAATGTTTTAATTAAGGTTGCTTCAGAGTAGCGAGCTGGTGGCTGAGTAAAGTGTTGTTCTGGATTTGTTGACGCGCGTACCACCGTGTCACCTTGTTCCATATCTGGCAACATTTTATTTTTATCAGCGTCGTTATAGACCGCCATATAACCATCGAATTTTACTTGGCTACCATTAGCAGCAAAAACAATACCATTTTGACCCAAACGAACACTCATGGTATCAAAAACTGCTGCAGCCATCTGACTTGCGACAAAACGATTCCAAATCAGTGTATATAGTCGCAACTGGTCCTTGTCCAGATATTTTGCAATTGATTCAGGTGTTAAGTTAACATTTGATGGACGAATGGCTTCGTGGGCATCTTGTGCACCACTGGCATTTTTTACTTTGTTACCATGCTTTGAATAGGTAGCACCAAAACGCTCCGTGATAAAGTCAGCAGCTTGTGCTTGTGCAACAGGGCTAATACGTGTTGAATCCGTACGCATATAGGTGATCAAACCTTGGGTACCACCTGCGCCAAGACTGACACCCTCATAAAGTTGTTGGGCAACCATCATGGTTTTACGAGTACGGAAATTGATTTTATTAGCCGCATCCATCTGCATAGTAGAAGTTGTGTAAGGCAGAGGTGCATTTCGTTTGCGTTCCTTACGCTCAACCTGTTCTACTAAGAAATCATCCCCATCAAGTCGGGCGAGAATTTCTTTAACCTGCTCATTGTTTTCAATTTTAGTTTTCTTTCCATCTATACCGTAGAATGAAGCCTGGAATTTCTTGCTCCCCTTTTTGAAGGTTGCATCAATTGTCCAATATTCTTCTGGTTTAAAATTGCTGATTTCATTTTCACGGTCGATTATTAATTTGAGAGCAACCGATTGAACACGTCCTGCTGACAGACCTTTTTTGACTTTCTTCCATAAAATAGGTGATATGGAGTACCCTACAATACGGTCTAAGACGCGTCGAGCTTGTTGGGCATCTACCAAGTCTAGGTTAATAGCACGTGGCTCCTGAAAGGCATTTTTTACTGCATCTTTTGTAATTTCATTAAAGACAACACGGTTTTTATCGTTTGCGTCCAATCCCAAAATGTGAGCCAAATGCCAAGAAATTGCTTCTCCTTCGCGGTCCGGGTCACTCGCAAGAAAGACTTGCTTTGCATTTTTTGCTTCTTTTTTCAAAGAATTGATGAGTGGCCCTTTTCCACGTATGTTGATGTACTCAGGTGCATAGTTGTTATCAAAGTCAATAGACATACTAGATTTCTTCAAATCTCGAATATGCCCGACTGAAGCAACGACCTTATAATTTTTACCAAGATATTTTTCGATTGTTTTTGCCTTAGCAGGCGACTCTACAATAACGAGATTTTTCTTGGTTGTTGTTTTTTTCTTACTAACTGTTTTTGTAGCCATTCTTATACCTTACAAATATTTTTAACCTCACAAAGAATATACTATTTTTCAGTCAGTGTCAAGATATTTATTTTCCTATAGGAAGACTTGTTTTAAAATTGATACTCAGAAATGATGTCCAAGCCTGATGTGATGCACTTTGCCCCCTCTTGAATCAGATGATGACAACCATCTGATTTTCCGTCCATAATGGAACCTGGAATAGCATAGACTTCTCTTCCTTCTTCCAAGGCACGTTCGCAGGTAATCAAGCTACCAGACCGCATTTTTGCCTCACAGACCACCAGACCTTCTACCAACCCAGCAATGATGCGGTTACGTTCTGGGAAATGGTATTTGAGTGGCTGAGCACCAGCTTCATACTCTGTCAGCACCAGATGGTGTTTGCCAATATAGGTCTGCAAGTCCTTGTTTTCTTTGGGATAGACCTTATCCAAACCTGTTCCAATTACAGCAATGGTTTGGCCTCCATTTTTCAAACTGGCGATGTGGGCAGCCGTATCAATTCCTCTTGCCAAACCACTGACAATGACAAAACGGTTATTGAGTTCCTTGATAATTTTCTGAACAGATTGGATACCATTTTTACTGGCATTTCGTGTACCAACAACTGCCAGCTTTGATTTTTCTAGCAATTCTAAATCCCCTTGATAAAACAAAAGTATAGGTGGATTGTAAATCTGTTTGAGTGCCAAAGGATAGATGTCATCTAAAATTGAAAATGATGGATACTTATTAAATTCCTCGCGACAGGCTTTTGTATCTAGATTCTTATAATTTTCCATAAATAGCACTGGATTTTTACATTCAGACACTACAGCGACGTTACGTAAGGTCAATTTTTTACCGTGTTTTTCTTGATAGGCCAAAACTTTATTAATATTAAGATTGGTCAAACCTGCTTTTTTCCATTTAAACAATTCAAAATTATTCATTTTCTTCACCTCATTCTTATTGTTCGTAATGGAAAGAAAAAATTCTCCCAAATGGAAGAATTATTTTTGAGGTATTTCTTTGATAACACGCGCAGGATTTCCCGCTAAAACGACACTATCACCAAAAGACTTGGTTACAACAGAACCAGCACCAACAACGACATTGTCCCCCAAGGTCACGCCTGGTAAGATTGTCACACCACCACCAGCCCAGAAATTATCACCAATGGTAATAGGTGCGCCATATTCCAAGCCAGAATTGCGTTCGTCAGGGTTCAAGGGATGCAAGGGAGTCAGCAGTTGCACATTGGGACCAAGCATGGCATTTTTCCCAATTCGTATCGGACAAACATCAAGCATAGTACAGTTGAAATTAGCATAAAAATCCTCTCCGACATGAATGTTACTTCCGTAATCACAGTAGAAATTTGGCTCCATGTAAATCCGCTCACCTGTAGTTCCAAACCAGTTTTTCAAGATTTGAGAACGTACAGAGCCATCTAATTCATTATTGAAGTCCCGCATCTTTTGGCGAGCCAGCGTTCTAATTTGTCTAAGTTCTGGATCGGCAGCTATATAAAATTGCCCAGCTATCATCTTTTCTTTTTCAGTCAGCATACATCTGCTCCTTTTTTTATTCTTACTACTTATCATAGGATTTCTCATTCTAAAAGTCAATCCTTCTTGACAAGTCCAGCTAAGATTTGGTATTGTTCTTATTAATTTAAACCAACGAAAGAGGGAATCATGCAAGAAAAACATGAACAAACTATAACTTTGACTGCTGCAGAATTGCTCGACTTGATGCAAACCGAATCTGTCCAATTGCTAGACGTTCGTGACCCAGAAGAATATTCAGCTGGTCATATTGATGGTGCTATTAATTGTCCCATGGATCGGATTGCCACATTTGATGGACCAGTCGACCAACACTATCTCCTCATCTGTAAGAGTGGAAAACGTAGCAAGCTGGCCAGAGAAATCATGTCATCTAAGGGATATAAGGCAAATGATATTGCAGGTGGCATGGATGCTTGGGACGGTTCAATTGTGAAATAAGGGAGTAGGACAGAACTCGACCAGTCTAAAACATACTAAGATTAGTAGTGAGGAAATCTCCGACGGGAGAGAGTACTCACTACTTTTTTCATTCTCAAGATGATAAAGTAGAGGTGTCTTGTTAAGTCGTGGGACTTTTTGACGCTAGACGTCGCATCAAAAACTGGCAAGGCACCTGTTTTAGAAAGAATGTTATCAAAGTATGTGGGACGCCAGACGTCGAGTATTGAAAATGACATCACTAAAACAAGGAATCATTCAAGACAAAGAGGTAATATCATGCGAGTAGTATTTGGGATTGACGTGAGTAAGGTAAGTTCAGAAGTAGCCATTCTAGTCAATGGCGAGAAGGTTCATGGCTATACCATGTCCAATGATGCCATTGGCTTTTCTCGGCTACTTGGCGATTTGAAAACCGTCCACAAGCCTGAAATCATCTTTGAAGCAACAGGCGTCTATTCTCGTCGTCTTCAAACTTTTCTAGAAGATAATGGCTATGCTTATCCCTTAGAAGCTAAGAAGCAACTGGATAGCTTGCGTGTGCGGAAAACAGATCAAATTGACGCTGAAAAACTGGCTCAGTCTCAGTTTTTACTGAATCGTAAACCGACCTATGTCCAAGAAGAAGTCTATCAAAATCTGCGAGATTTAAGTCGATTCTATCAGAATCTGACCGAGGATATCGTTCGGGCTAAAAACCGCCTGCACAAGGTCTTACAGGTCACTTTCCCTGAATTGGAAACTATCTTGTCAACACCAACTGGTGAACAATACTGGAACTTAGTTATAGCTTTTCCTTGTAAGGACTTCGTGCTTGAGTTAAGCAAGGATAAACTCTCAGAAAGCATTCGTCAATCCACTTCAAAACGGATTTCTGACAAGCGTGTGGCGTACTTAGCCGAGAAACTGATAGCACTAGCTAATCAATCTTATTGTACCGTCAAGAAAACCTCTCCAATGCTGGAAGAGGTCCGTTACTATACAAAAGAATTGCTTAGACTTTCTGAACAGAGACAGGCAGTCTTAGACGAAATGGTGGAACTAGCTCAACCTTTACCAGAGTATGACATTCTGCTCTCTATTCCTGGAATAGCTGAGACTACTGCAACAAGTATTATTGGCGAACTGGGAGATATTCGCCGTTTTCAGTCTGCCAATCAAATCAATGCCTTTATCGGTATTGACCTGAGACACTATGAATCTGGTAACTTCATCGCTAAGGAACACATTACCAAGCGTGGAAATCCCTACGCTAGAAAGATTCTGTTCAAATGCATTCACAATATCGCTTCAGCTAGTCATACCAATCCTTGCCATATCGCAGACTTTTATGAGAAACGAAAAAGACAATCGCAAACGACTTCAACGAAGCCACACACGATTGCCTCCATACATCGTCTCATTCGGACAATGTATTACCTCATTACGCATAATAAGCTTTACGATTATACTTCTACCCAAAATCGGTAAAACTGTTTATGCTCTATCATTGTAACACCTTATCAAAAAATTTCAACATAAGGTGTTGCTTTTGTATACACTTTTTACACTAAACTTTAGTCCAAAATAAAATAATTTCCTTATTTTGACTACTGAATTCAAAATATTGTTCATCAAATACCTTGAAAGGCTTGACAAATGGTAGAAAAAGAGTTCGTCTTCCCACCCCCGCACAGTTGATTAGGTCAGATTTGGAATGTGAAACACGAACAAAGCTGCTAATCAACCACTGCGCTGAGATGTTGACACGAACTCTGAGAATCGAGGCTGAACTTTCTGCCAAGCCCTTTTTCTTTACTTTATTTTTTAAAAATTATATAATCTAGTTATCGATACTAGATAAAAGAAAGTAGATAACCATGAAACAAACTATCCCCTACTGGCATGAATTACCTGATTTAGATTTGTATTTGGACCAAGTTCTGCTGTATGTTAATCAAGTAGTCCATTCTCAGGAAAGCCTTGAACAGAAGAGTTTATACTACAGTAGCCTAGGAAACGAAGCTGATGATAAAACTGGGGTTCATCAAGGCAAGTTGACAAGGGATAATGTTGATTTTCGAAGAGTATTAACTGCTGCAATGATCAACAACTACGTCAAACATAAACAGCTTGAAAAACCTATTAAGAAAAAATATCAAAAACAGCAAGTTGCCCGCTTGATAGCATTGACTATCTTAAAAAATGTCTTTTCCATTCAAGAAATCAGTCAGACCTTAAATCTTCTTCTCCACTCGAACAACTCTGAAACCTTATACAATCATTTTGTTGACTGTATGCGAAATGAGGAGAGCGATGAAACTCCTGAAATCATTCGTTATGCCTGCCAGTCTGTTAAACTATATTACAAAACCCGTCAACTCACTATGGAGTTAGAAAGGAGTCACCATGAATCCTAGTTTGAAATTGAGCCTGCAACTATCCTTTGGAGAGGAGGTTGCTAACAGTGTCACACATGCGGTTGGAGCTCTATTGATGCTTGCTTTGCTTCCTGTTACAGCTATTCATTCCTTTGAAGATTATAATGTGACAGCGATAGTTGGCATGTCTATCTTTGTCATCAGCCTATTTCTCATGTTCCTATCCTCTTCCATCTACCACTCCATGCCCTACGCTTCTACTCACAAATACATCCTAAGGATTATCGACCACAGCATGATTTACATTGCTATCGCTGGAAGCTACACACCTGTTGCCCTATCCTTGGTCGGTGGTTGGTTGGGTTACCTGATTGTTGGCTTGCAATGGGGATTAACCATTTTCGGCATTCTCTATAAAATTTTCGCCAAAAAAATCAATGAAAAATTCAGTCTTTTTCTCTATCTCTTTATGGGCTGGTTGGTTGTCTTTATTTTGCCAGCCATTTTGCAAAAGACAGGACTTGTTTTCGGAATTTTGATGCTAGCTGGTGGTTTATCTTACACCATTGGAGCCCTCTTCTACGCCAAGAAAAAGCCTTATTTCCATATGATTTGGCATCTCTTTATCCTACTAGCTTCAGCACTTCAATATATCGCCATTGTCTACTTTATGTTATAAGAAAACAGCTTCTAGAAACCTAGAGGCTGTTTTTTAATGCATTAAACTGATGATCACTCCAATCAGATAAAGGGCTGACACGATGCTCAAAAAGACCAAATGCGCCTTTCGGCTCATGACCACATAGCCAACAAATTCCCGAATGAAGGCATTAAGGCTAAAGTAAAATCTGGTTTTTGCGCCGTAGCCGATACATTTGATTTTCAATTGTCGTGCCAATAGCAGAGCTCTGAAAACGTGATAGTAATTGGTGACAAGGGCAAATCGACTGCCAGGTTTCATCAGGGCATAAGAAAATTTCAAATTTTCTTCGGTGTTAGTTGATTGGTTTTCTATCACAATATCTTCCACAGGAATACCCTGTTCCAAGGCATAATTAGCCATAGCCTGTCCTTCTGCCATGAGCTCATCTGGACCCTGTCCGCCTGACATGATGAGCTTGCTGCCAGGATGTTTCTGGTAGATCGCTATGCCTTTTTCAATCCGCGAAGCCAAAAGTGGCGTTACCTTGTCACCAATCAAGCCAGCACCTAAGACCACCACATAATCAAGCTTTCCCGGGAATAGATTGACCAGGTTGACAAAACTAGACGTGGTATAGAGCATGCTGATGATAATGGCATAGGACACCAAAAAACCAACGTAGACGAACAGCATGTTAAAAAAGCTGATGCCTGAAAGGGATTGAACCACAAAGGGAGCGATGAAGAGATAGAAAGTCAGGGCGATCGCCAGTCCCATGGATAGGAAATTATGGAAGCGAACCCCTTCTCTCTTCAAAATCTGAAAGCCATTCAGATAAAGTGTGAAAAGTAAGACAAATGGGCCGCTTAACAAGGCTAAAAAGAGCACCATCGCCACGGCTATAGCCAGCAAGCGCAAGATTTCATTGTTTTCGAGAATGCCTGTTGAGATAATCCATGCCAAGGCCCAGACGAGGAGGTTCAAGGCAAACAGTGAGATAAAAATCGACCGCCGCTCCCAGAAATAGATGAGAGCAAACAAACCGATAGCCGCTAAAAATAACCAGAAAAAGACTGTCAAGACTAGTTTCCCCCTGCTACCATAGACTTAATGGGCTCAAAGGTTTTGCGGTGAATGGGCGTGATGCCTTGCTTGTTCAAGCCTTCCAAATGCTCTGCCGTTCCATAACCAGCATTCTTGGCGAAGCCGTAGCCTGAGAACTCCTTGTCATAATCCACCATCATCTTGTCCCGCGTCACCTTGGCCACGATAGAGGCCGCTGCGATAGAAAGGCTGTTGGCGTCCCCCTTAATGATAGAGATTTGCGGTATGGAGGTATCCAACTTCATTGCATCTATCAAGAGATGTTCAGGCTCTTGGTTCAGCTTTCCCAAAGCCTCTAACATAGCTAACTTGGTCGCCTCGTAGATGTTGACCTGGTCGATGACAGCTGCATCTTTGACACCTACACCGACTGCCAGAGCCCGCTCCATGACTTCTTGGTAGATTGCTTCATGTTTGGACTTAGGGATTTTCTTGGAGTCGTTGAGGTAGCGGATTTTGCACCCTTTGGGCAAGATAACCGCAGCTGCCACCACAGGACCTGCTAGAGGCCCCCGGCCGACTTCGTCGATACCAGCGATTAACTCCACCCCATTTTCATAAAGGGCTTTTTCGTAGCATAGCATAGCTTCTAAGCGAGCGTCTTCTGCTGCTTCTTTTTCCAGCTCCTTACGGCGTTTCTTGATAGCAGACTGGACCCCTGTTCGCACGTCCTGAGCCAACTCTGCCCAGACAGGGCTGTCTAGACTGTCCACCTGAGCCAGCAGAGCAGTCACTTCCCTAATCGTTGCCATCTAAGTCACTCACCTTATCCAATGTATAGGTGCCCAAACGCCCGTCTCGAACGTCCTTGACAAATAGACTATAGAAACGGTCATAATCATCACGGAAGCCCAATTTCTTGGTCCAGTCCATGATGAGTTCAGGCGTTTCCTGCTCCAAATCCATGCCCTTGAATCGTTCTTGTAAACGTTCTGGGTAGTTGGCCTTGAAATAGTCCAAACCAAAAATAGTGACCTCGTCCATAGGCAAGAGCTGATCCTTAATGGCTCCTGTCAGAGCCAACTTCAGTCCAACTTCCTGGTCCTCAAACTTAGGCCAGAGAATACCTGGTGTATCAAGGATTTCAAGATCCTTGTTTGACTTGAGCCACTGTTGACCTTTGGTCACACCTGGTTTGTTGCCGACAACGGCGATTTTCTTACCAGCCAGACGGTTCATGAGGGTGGATTTTCCAGCGTTTGGAATACCGATAATCATGGTTCGCAAGGTCTCCTTTTGAATCCCTCTTTCGCGGAGACGTTCAATCTTGTCTTTCATCAGACTCTTGGCTGCGTCGGTCACTTTTTTCACCGTCGCTTGCTCTTTTGAGTTGATAGCCAGGGTGCGAATACCCTGACCTTCAAAGTAGCTCTGCCATTCTTTGGTACGAATAGGGTCAGCCAAATCGACCTTATTGAGAATCATGAGCTTGGGCTTGTCGCCAACAATCTTGGTCAACATAGGGTTTTGGCTGGATAGGGGCAGGCGGGCATCGACCAAAATAGTCACGAAATCAACGTGCTTGATGTTCTCCTGCACCTGCCTGCGAGCTTTTGACATGTGGCCCGGAAACCATTGAATTGTTGCCATGGGGTCCTCCTAAATATAATTCATTGAAAAAAGCCGTAAAAACGGCTTGTTTTTTTATTATTATAGCAGAAAATCAATATTTTGTCTTTCTTGTTCCTCTTAAATTCTCTCCCGTAACTTTTCGACAAAGAGATAGGCTGCGGGACAAATCAGAGTATTTTTTATTGTTAAATTGTTGATTTGGTAAATTTTCTTGCGGTCAGTATGCGGAAATTCTCGACAGGCTTTGGGACGAGCATCATAGATACTACATAGATTATCGCCTCCAAGGAAGGGACAGGGCATGGATTGAAATACCTTATCTCCGTCCTCATCCACACGCAAGTACATGTCCTCAAAAACTGGAAGGTTCATGCGCAAATGCTTGGCAATTCGGGTAATATCTGCTTCTGTAAAGAGCGGTCCCAACGTTTTACAACAGTTGGCACACTCTGTACAGTCGATTTCAGAAAATACTTCGGCATGAATATCTTGAACAATTCTATCCAAATTTTTAGGTGCTTTTTTCTTCAAATTTGCTAGAAATTTTCGATGTTCTCCTTGCTTCTGCTGGGCCAATTGCTTGTATCTTTCAATGTCGACGGTCATAAACTCTCCTTTTCGACCACTATTATACCACAAACTAGCTATTGAGCTCTGCTATTTTTCTGCTGAGCTAAATTATAGCATCACTTAATAAGGTTAGTGTCAGCATCTCAGCGCAGTGGTTGATTGGGTTTAACAGTCCAGTGGACTGTTAAAGGTTGGAGATAAGATTTGCGAAGCAAATCTCAGCAATTCGCGTTTCACACTCCAAATCTGACCGTTACGACTGTTGCGAACAAAGTTCGCTCTATCTCCAACCTCAAACTGTCTCCCAGACAGTTTGAGCTGTGCGGGGGTGGGAGTGAAACAGTCTGGAAATAGACTGTTTCAGCTCAACAACTAGAAATAAAGACTTGCTTGACGAACTCTTTTTTCCCACTCCCAAAAATCCTGCGGGAAACTTCGGCTACAGGTAGACCAATAATGGTGTGAATATCCCCAGAAATACCTGCTACAAAGCGTGGGTCAAGCTCCTGAATACCGTAGGCACCGGCCTTATCCAGTGGCTGCTTTTCACGGATATACGACTGAATAACCTCTTCAAGGGCTGGATAATAGTCGACAAAATCAATCTGTGCAACCGTATAAAAAACATCCAGTGAGTGACTTGTCCGTAGGCAGACAGATGTTACAACATGATGGCTCTTTCCAAAATAGGAACGTAACATGGTTTCAGCTTCTGTCAAATCTTGAGGCTTGTTAAAAATTTGCCCATCTGATACGACGATTGTATCTGCAGAAATGTAGAGATGGCCAGTTACCAAATCCATGTCCGATTTGGCTTTGGAAATTTCACAACAGGTTTTTGCAGCTCGAGTGAGAAAATCATCTGTAGCGAATTGTTTCATAAAATGTTCTTCGATACCACGCTCATCCACTTCAACTGATGCGATTTGTGGTTGTAAAAATCCCAATAATTGTTTACGACGTGGGGAGTTGCTAAGCAGAACGTAAGTACTAATCTGCTCACGATCCCCCTCTTTTTGATATTGAAATACAGTTTGCATGTTTCCTCCAGTCAAAAACAGAGTCCGAAGACCCTGTTTTCAGATGATTGATTAATTTTCTTTTCTACGACCTACTGCCATAGCCAGTCCTGCAAGACCTAAACCAAACAGGCTGAGCGTCAGATTCATCTGGTCACCAGTATTTGGCAAGACTCCTGCTTTTGTAGTTTTTACTGGACTTGCTACTTCTGGTTTTTTATCTCCTACTTTCGGAGAATCAACTGGGACCTTCTTGTCCGTTGCCGAAGTATTTTGTACTTGATTAGATGGTGAATCTGTATTTTCGGCTGGAACAGTTTCTGGACTTGATGCTGGATTTTCTGGATCAGTATCCAATAAAATCTCGATAAAGTCTGGGTAGCCATCTTCATCCGTGTCAATGCTTGAATTTACAGGAATGATACGTGAATATGGGTTGACAACCTCATAAGCTGATAAGTCAGCTGTCTTTAGGTATTCAGCAAAGACGCTGTCCATTGAAGGACCTTCTTCACGTGCTCCGCCAAGCATTGTGTAGCCGTCACCACCAGCAGCAAGGAAGTCATTTGTTGCTAAATAGTACGTTTTTTCAAGATCCAAGGCGTCATATTCGCCAGTCTCTGGATTAAGAATACCGATAAGAAGAACACGTTCTTCTACAGGAAGAGTTGGATCGTAGAATACATTTGCTCCTGAAATGTGTAGGAATCCACCACTAGCTTCAAAGAGTGGCATACCATTTTCATCTAAAAGCATCTCGCCAGTTTCTGGATTCACTTGCAATGTAGATGATAAAGACTTGGTAAACATATCATAAATTTGCTGACCAGTCACAGTGATTTGAGAAACAATGTTACCAAATGGCAAGACTGCAATAATATCACCTTTTGTAACAGGCTGATCTTTATCAATTGTTGCACGTAGACCACCACCGTTAGTCACAGCAAGGCTAGTTTTGTTTGAAAATCCTGTTTGACCATAGGCATAGATTGCATCTGTCACTGCATTCCCCAAGTTGGTTTCACGAACACGCACGTTTGAGCGGTCTCCATTTAATTCCACTGGGTTATTTTCAATAACTACTTGAGCATTTTCAGCTTCATATTTTGCTTTAATTTCATCAACCAAGGCTGCAATTTTAGCATTTGGCGTCACATTTTTAGTATCTGCGGCAGAAATCAAACCAGCTTCACCCAATAATTTATCGGATTTCAAGGTTACTTTACCGATATTGTTCAAGTAAGAGCCTGTTTGATTATAAGTAACGTTATCTCCATAGGTAGTCGCTTCTACCGTGTGGGAATGACCGTCGATAACAATAACACGTTTACCAGCTAATTTACTATTTTTAGAAAGTGCTTCAGCAAGAGTTGAGCCTCTCCATTCAACAGGCGTTGTAGAATCAACACCTAGGTGAGCTAGAATGATATAGTTCTTGTAAACACGATTATCTGCTAGAGCACGTGCTTCCACTTCGTCAATCACTTTATTGACTTCTGTGACTGGGTCGGTAAATGTTACTCCCTCAACATTTTTCGGATGGGTTTTTGTAGCAGTTTCAGGTGTTGTTACACCGATAACTACAAATTCATCACCTACAACAGTTGGAGTTTTATCGACGATAGTTGAAGCTTCAAAAACACGAGCGCCATTAACGTAAGTGTTAGCACTCAATAGCGGGAAGTTCAAGGTTTCCTTGTACTTGATTGCTTGATCCATCCCAAAGTCAAATTCATGGTTACCAACAGCCATTGCATCATAGCCGACTTGGTTCATGATATTGGCGCGGTCTTCACCTTTTGTAGAGTTGGAAATTGGAAGTCCTTGGAAGGCATCACCAGCATCTACTACAATTGTATTCTCTACTTTGGCACGTTCTTCTTCAATGACTGCCGCAGCCTTTGCGTCACCGATGACATTCTTTTCTTCAAGAATGCGACCGTGAACATCGTTTGTGTGGATAATGACTGCCTCTACTGTTTCTTCCGCAGCAGGGACAACAGTTTCCTCCGTTGCTACGTTTTCAACTGACGTTGCTGGTACCGTAGCAGTTGCATCAGTCGTTGCTGGCTGATTGGTTGTGGTAGCTGCAGTCGTTGTCTCAGCAGCTTGTACTTGTTGAGCTAAAACAAATGGAGCCAACAAGAGTGTGGACATTACAGGCAACAAGATTTTTTTCTTTTTCATAAATAGACCTTTCTTCGGCATTTTTTATATCTCTATTATACACTTTTTAACAAAAAACAAAAACATTAAAATCGCTTACATGTTAAAAATGTTCGAAATAAGCGAATTAACTATCTAATCCGCTCATTTCCTATTTACCAAATACTATTTGTCCATTTGCAATGGTGTAAAGGACCTGTCCTTTCAGACTATCACCAACAAACGGAGAATTAGCAGACTTCGAGGCAAAATCCGCTGTGACCAACCGATTTGCATTTGGGTCAAAAATAACAAGATCAGCTGGGCCATTTTCAGCAAGATAGCCAGCATCAAGACCATAGAGCTTGGCTGGATTAATCGTCATTTTCTCCAACAATTGCACGAGTGTCAGATGCCCTTCTTCCACCAGATGCGTCAAACCAAGTGAAAGCGAGGTTTCCAAGCCTGTCATTCCTGACGGTGCTTGAGTGACATCCTCAACGTTTTTCTCATCGGCATGGTGAGGAGCATGATCCGTCGCAATGACAGAGATAACACCAGATTTCACCCCATCAATCACAGCCAAGCGATCACTTTCTAATCGTAGCGGAGGGTTCATCTTAGCATTGGCACCTTTTGTTAGAAGTAAGTCCTCAGTTCGTGAAAAATGTTGGGGTGCTACTTCTGCCGTGACGTTTGCTCCGAGACCTTGAACAAATTCAACCACCTTGACCGACTCAGCTTTGGATAGATGCTGGATATGAACACGCGCACCCGTTTCATAGG
Source organism: Streptococcus sp. 2020WUSS089 (assembly GCF_044427405.1). Lineage (NCBI taxonomy): Bacteria > Bacillati > Bacillota > Bacilli > Lactobacillales > Streptococcaceae > Streptococcus > Streptococcus sp. 2020WUSS089. Next base: position 14,709 of record NZ_JAOTGD010000001.1, read on the forward strand.
CAATCATGACATCGCGAGCGACCATGCTGTATTCTGCTACGCCAGTTGCTCCACAAACATGAAAATGTTTTTCAGCTACTTGCTCGTTTAGTCCCAAGACACCATTCAGGTCAGGGTCTTCTTCATGCAGACTGATGAGACAGCCCTGCTCTTTGGCTAATTTCATAGCTTGTCTAACCACGCCAGCATTTGTCAAAGGAATACCGTCGTCCGAAAAGGCCACCGCTCCAGCTTCTAGCAAAGTAGGAAAATCGGTCAGATTTTGCCCATCGAAATGATCTGTAATGGTTGCCACACTATAAATATGAATAGCTTCTTTTTTAGCGGAATCCAATACTTCTTTTAAGGTTTCAACATTTGAAATCGTCGGATTGGTATTAGCCATCATGACAACAGAAGTAAAACCACCCGCTGCTGCAGAAAGAGCTCCTGTATGAATATCTTCTTTATGGGTCTGACCAGGCTCCCGAAAATGCACATGAACATCGACCAAGCCAGGAGCAACGACTAATCCTGTCGCATCAATCACCTGTTCAACGTCAGCAGAAATTAACTCCGCAATCTTAACGATCTTACTTCCGTCCATCAAGATGTCGCAAACCTTGTCTAAACCGGATTGCGGATCCAATACTCGACCATTTTTCACTAATAACATTCATATTCTCCTTTGTAGTACCAAAGCCATTACCATCTACTATCGAAGCCAATCAATTCCTGTTCTGCCTTGTGAAGTCAAGTAGGCATTTGCTTGTGAGAAGGGCTTGCTTCCAAAGAAACCTCGATAGGCTGAAAGAGGGCTTGGATGAGCAGATTCGATAACCAGATGTTTTGGATTGGTTATCAACGCCTTTTTCTTGCGAGCATAAGCACCCCAAAGAATATAGACGACAGGCTGGTCTAAGCTATTGACCACCTTAATAACAGCGTCCGTAAAAGGCTCCCAGATTTGCCCTGCATGTCCATTTGCCTGACCTGCTGGAACAGTTAAACAAGCATTGAGCAAAAGCACACCTTGTTCCGCCCATGCTGTCAAATCATGATCTTGTTTGACGCCAATATCATCCGTCAATTCTTTTAAGATGTTTTGAAGAGATGGCGGAGCTGGTACCGAGTTCGGAACAGAAAATGACAAGCCCTGTGCCTGACCAGGTCCGTGATAGGGATCCTGTCCCAAAATAACTACTTTAACCTCTTCCAAATCCGTTGTTTGAATGGCAGCAAATACCTTCTCACGAGGCGGATAAATGGTTCCACCAGCATAAACATGATCTAAAAACTGATTGATTTTACAAAAATAATGCTCTGGCAACTGTGCCTTTATCAATTCGTGCCAAGCTGAATGTTCCATAAACTGCTCCTAGTTTGAACTTTTCTCTTTAACAATATAAATCGGACGTTTCTTCGTTTCCAAGAAAACTTTTGCCAAATATTTACCGAGAATACCAATGGTCATCAACTGCAGACCTCCCAAAAATAGGATGATACAAATAGTCGACGGCCAGCCAATTGTAGGATCTCCGAACGCCAAGGTTTTGAAAACCACAAAAACCATTAGAACTAGCGACAACAGGAAGGTGAAGAAACCTGTATAGGAGGCAATATTCAAAGGTGTATCTGAAAAATTGATGATTCCTTCAATAGAATAAGAAAGCAATTTCCAGAAAGACCAACTAGTTTCACCAGCAACCCTCTCGACATTTTCATATGGCAAGTATTCTGTCTCGAATCCAACCCAGGCAAAAATTCCCTTTGAAAAGCGATTGTATTCAGACACAGATAGAATAGCATCTACCATGTGACGACGCATGAGACGGAAATCACGGGCACCGTCTACTACCTCGACCTGGCTGATTTTATTCATCAATTTGTAGAATAATTTTGCAAAAAAGCTTCGAATCGGTGGCTCACCATCACGACTGACACGACGGGTTCCAACGCAATCTAAATCTGGATTTCCATCCAACATAGCCTTCATTTCCATCAACATTTCAGGTGGATCTTGCAAATCAACATCCATGACAGTCACTAGCTCACCTTGCGCAGCTTGTAGACCTGCATAGAGAGCAGCTTCTTTCCCGAAATTCCTTGAAAAGGAAAGATAGCGAACAGCTCGGTCTTGACCAGACAATTGGCGTAAAACCGTTAGTGTCCTATCCTTTGAACCATCATTGACAAAAATATACTCAAATTGTTCCCCCATCTCCTTACGAACTTTCTCCATAGCATCGTAAAAATAGGGAATTGCCTCTTCTTCATTAAAACAAGGCACGATAACTGAAATCATGTTCTTCTCCTCATACGGTCAATTATTGTATTCTCAAAATACGTTAGAGACTATTATACCATTTTACAGGATAAGTTCCCAGAAATCGTGCGTGGGCTCGTTTTAAATCTAGTCTTCCTGCCAAGTTTCTTGATTTTGACGGAACTTTTTAAGCAGATTCAAACCATCTGCATTGATATATCCCTGTACTTTTGCGACCTTGATTAACTCTGAATAATTGCTGAGCGTCACCAATTTCACGCCAGCATTGTCAAAATTACGATCTGCCTTTGGCAATTCATAAGTAAAGATTGCCACAACACCAATAACGTCAGCGCCTTCGCGCTCAGCTGCTGCTACGGCATCTAGAACAGAGCCTCCAGTAGAAATCAGATCTTCAACGACAACCATTTTTTGTCCCTTGACGATGCGCCCCTCTAATTGATTCCCTGCACCATGGTCTTTTGGTTTGCTACGGATGTAAGCAAATGGCAAATTCATCCGATCTGCAATGATAGCACCATGAGGAATACCTGCTGTGGCCGTTCCGGCAATCACCTCAACCTCAGGAAATTCTTCTTCAATACGTTGGACAAAGCCATCTTCAATCAGATTTCGAGTTTCAGGATAAGATAGTGTAATACGATTATCTGTATAGATAGGGGATTTGATACCTGATGCCCATGTAAACGGCTTTTCAGGGCGCAGATGAACTGCCTTAATATCCAATAAGTGTGATGCGATTTCTGTTGCTAGTGTCATAATAGACCTCCTTCTAAATGCGTACCATTCCAACATGACCATCCCGCCGAATAGCCTGTCACTCCTAAAGTATTGGTTCAATCTATGAACCCTACAAAAAACTATATTTATCCCTGTTGAATTCTTACAGATTTCTCTTAGTCCACCATTTCAATCCATGAATCAAAATACTGTTCAATGAAATTAGTTTTCTCTTTTATTTCTGTCACGGTAAGTTTTTCATCAAGACCTGTCAGAACCCATTTATCCTCAACATCATCTCTGCGATGGATAATCGCGACCAATTTCCCCTCGAAAGCTGTCAAGGGCTGCCGAACAGCTTTGGAAATGATGTAAACATCTTGCTCTTCACCATCTCCAGCCAATAGATTTGGAACATAGCCGTAATTAATGGGGTACTGGTTGCCAAATTTATCAATATACCCGAGAGGTCTATCGATTATAATCTGATAAATCTTATCCACGATTCCACTCCTCTTTAATAGACAAATAGGTCTGGTAAGGATGTTCTGATTTTGTAATCGGGCGACCTACCACAATGTAATCACTACCGATTCGAGCAGCATCTGCTGGTGTCATAACTCGTTTCTGATCGCCTACTTCACCGCCAGTCGGACGAATCCCTGGCGTCAGGCACACAAAATCAGAACTCGTAGCATCTTTAATCAAAGCCACCTCATGCGCTGAACAAACCACCCCATCAAGACCAGCTTCTTGTGCTCTTTGAGCATAATGAACAACCGCTTCCTGCAAACTAGTCTGTATATTCTGGTCTGTTCTCATCTGCTCTTCTGAGGTAGAGGTCAACTGAGTGACTGCTATTAAAACCGCAGCCTTACCCAATCCCCTTCGTGCTGCCCGCATCATCTCAACTCCACCTGCAGCGTGAACGTTGGTCATATCCACACCGAGTTTTGCCAAGACTTTCATAGCAGACTCGACGGTATTAGGAATATCATGCAGTTTCAAATCTAGAAAAATACTGTGACCGCAGCCTTTCAAATAATTGATAATACCTGGTCCCTCCGCATAATACAACTCCATTCCAACCTTTACATAGAGTTTCTCATCTGGTGGGAACTGTTCCAGAAAAGACTGAACTTCTTCTTTACCTGCAAAGTCAAGGGCAATAATTGGTCTTGTTTCTTTCATAAAATCCTTTCATTTACACAAAAATCCCTGCCAAATCGGTCAGGGATGTGCACGAATTCAGCTTGAAAATCACCTTTCAAGCATATTACATGACACCTTCCTAGCCTCTCTGGACTTAGTTAAAGGAGATATTTTCTTTATATTACTCTTTTATTTTACCTTTGTCAACGCTTACCCAAGCTATGTCTAATTTCTCGGCGTAAACCTTCCAAACTATCAATACCATAAACTTCCATGCGTTTCGGCAAGTCTTGAATAATCTTTGGACAAGCAAATGGGTCTGTAAAGTTGGCTGTTCCTACCCCTACAGCTGAAGCTCCTGCAACCATCATCTCTATAGCCTTGTCCGCCGTATCCACACCACCCATACCAATAATTGGTAAATCAGTCATCTGAGCAACCTGACGAATGAGTTTGAGAGCAACCGGAAAAACTGCTGGACCTGACATTCCTCCTGTACCATTTGCTAAGATTGGTTGTCGAGTTTTGAGATTGAATCGCATACCAACCAAGGTATTTATCATCGTCAAGCCAGTCGCTCCAGCATCCTCAGCAGCCTTGGCCAACAGGGTTATGTCTGCTACACTTGGTGTCAACTTAACGTAAACAGGTACAGATGAGGCTTCGACTGCTGCTTTTACTGCTTGATAGGCTAATTCTGGCACCTGTCCAATCAAGAGACCATTATTTCCGTGGTCCACATTGGGACAGGAAATGTTCAACTCGATAGCTTTTACATTAGGAGTTTTTGAAATTTTCCCTGATACATAGGCATATTCTTCATTGGAAAAACCAGCCACATTGGCAATGATGGGCAAATCTGGGAAATGTTGCTCTAACCATGGTAATTTTTCAGATAAGACCGCCTCAATACCCGGATTTTGAAGTCCAATGGCATTGAGCATACCTGCTGGTGTCTCGGCTACACGGGGAGTCACATTGCCATAACGAGGATGACGGGTAGTCGCCTTAATCATAATGGATCCAAGCTGGTTAAGGTCATAATAATCTGCATACTCCTGACCAAAACCGAAGCAACCAGAGGCTGGAATGATGGGATTTTTCAAGTCCAAGCCTGGTAAAGAAATCGCTAATCGTTTTGTCATATCAACCTCCTATAAAATCAGACTACCAGTCGCAAAGACTGGACCTTCCTTGCAGACACGCTTGTTCTCGTGTTCTTGTCCCTCTTTGGGTTTGACAACACAGGCATAGCACGCCCCCATCCCGCAAGCCATCCTAGCCTCCAGTGAAATGTAGGCATGAGGATGTTCCTGAAAGCGTTGGTCAACATAGTTCATCATAGCTGGCGCCCCACATGAGTAAATGGCTGCAAACTCGTTTGTCAGCTCTTCAACGACCGTTGCGACATTCCCCTTACGCCCATAGGAACCATCATCTGTTGTAACATAGACCACCCCATAACTTGCCAGCTCCTCTTCCAAAATGACGGCCTCTTTGGTGGCAAAGCCAATGACTGACGTGACTTTGGCGCCACGGTTCGCCGCCTGTTTTGCTACTTCCACCAAGGGAGGAACACCGATTCCTCCGCCAATGATGAGAATGCGGTCACCTTCTTTGAGAAAGTCTACTTCAAACCCTTTCCCAAGCGGTCCCATAACATCCAAATACTGCCCAACAGTCATTTTCGAAAAGACTTCCGTCCCTTGACCTTCCACTCGGTAAATAATCCGACATTGAGACTTATTCCGATCAATCTCGGAAATAGATATTGGTCTCCGCAAGAGCATGGAATCATCTGGGACACGAATATGGATAAACTGCCCCATTTTCATATCTTGGACCATATCACCCTGCAAGGTCATAGCAAAAATTCGTGGTGCTAGTTGGACTTGGTCCACCAGTAACATCTGTTCTTTTAAAATCATCTTTTCTCCTATTCTATATAACAATGACACAGAAAACAAGAAAGTCGATATAGAGAAAAAAACCTTGCTGGCTAGCAAGGTTACACGAAAAGAAGGCAGTATTTGCCCTATTTATCACGTTCCCTTCTTCGCCTCTCTGGACTCAGTTAAAGGATATATTTTCAGCATTATACATTTTTTAGAATAATTTGTCAAATCATGTTACAATAGAGGTATGAGAATCCAACAATTATACTATATTATCAAAATTGCAGAAACAGGCAGTATGAATGAGGCTGCCAAACAACTCTTCATTACCCAACCCAGCCTTTCCAACGCTGTAAGAGACCTGGAAAAAGAAATGAAAATTAAAATCTTTTTCCGTAATTCTAAGGGCATTACCCTAACAAAGGATGGCATGGAGTTTCTTTCCTACGCTCGTCAAATTGTTGAACAGACAGAGCTTTTAGAAGATCGCTATAAAAATCCGAATGCAAAACGCCAACTCTTCAGCGTATCTTCCCAACACTATGCCTTTGTGGTTAACGCCTTTGTCTCGCTTTTGAAAGAAACTGAGATGGAGGATTACGAACTATTCCTACGTGAAACACGGACCTGGGAAATCATTGATGACGTTAAGAATTTCCGCTCAGAAATCGGAGTGCTTTTCCTCAACCATTTCAACCGTGATGTTCTGCTGAAACTTTTGGATGACAATCGACTATCCTATACAACTCTCTTCACTGCCAAACCACATGTATTTGTCAGCAAAACCAATCCTTTGGCACAAAGAAAGTCAATCACTCTCGATGATTTGGTAGATTTCCCCTATCTCAGCTACGAGCAAGGTATTCACAACTCCTTCTACTTTGCAGAAGAAATTCTAGCCCAGGAACACCATAAAAAATCGATTGTCGTATCTGACCGTGCCACACTCTTCAATCTCTTAATCGGTCTAGATGGCTATACAATCGCAACAGGTATCCTTAATTCAAACCTTAACGGAGATAATATTGTATCAATTCCTCTGGAATTTGATGATGAAATCGAATTGGTCTATATTCAACACGAAAAGGCATTGCTGTCCGACATGGGAGAAAAATTCATCAATTACCTACTTGAAGAGGTAAAATTCGACCAAAAATAAATACCATTTTATATAGACAAACAAAATACAATATGTTATGATACATTTATGAAAGACGTTGAAAAGAAAAATGAAAATAATTCATTTTTCTTTAAGGAAACGCTTTCATTTTTTTATACTCTATGCTATAATACATGTATCATATATATATTAAGGAGTGGTTAGATGGCTCAAAATAAAATGTTAGCTATGATTCTTGCTGGTGGACGTGGAACACGTCTAGAAGGGTTGACAAAAAAAGTCGCCAAACCAGCGGTCGCATTTGGCGGAAAGTACCGCATTATTGACTTTCCTCTTAGTAACTGTGCCAACTCAGGTATTGATATTGTCGGAGTTTTGACTCAGTATGAGCCTGTTCTCTTGAACTCATACGTTGCACAGTCTCAACGTTGGGGGCTTGATGTACAAGGATCTGGCGTCTTTGTATTACCACCGAGTGAAAAAATCGAAGGTTTCGGACTTTACAAAGGTACAGCCGACGCTATTACACAGAACATTGATTTCATTGATCTTCACGATCCAGAGTACGTATTGATTTTGTCTGGTGACCACATCTATAAGATGAACTACGACAAACTCCTTGATACACATATTCAGAAAAAAGCAGATGCCACGATTGCGGTTATCGAAGTTCCAATCAAAGAAGCTTCACGTTTTGGTATCATGAATACGGACGATGATTACCGTATTGAAGAATTTGAAGAAAAACCAGAAAATCCTAAGAGCAATTTAGCATCAATGGGTATCTATATCTTCACTTGGAAGACCTTGAAAAAATACCTTCAAGAAGATGACAAATTGGACACTTCATCTCACGATTTTGGGCACGACATCATTCCGAAATACTTAGAAGATAGCCGCACTCTCATTGCCCATCCATTCCGTGGTTATTGGAAAGACGTAGGTACCGTTAACAGCCTCTGGGAATCCAATATGGACTTGATTGACCACGCTGGAGATTTGGACCTTTCTGACCGCTCATGGAGAATCTATTCAGAGGATAAGGGATCTCCTGCCCAAGTCATTGGTGCAACTGCAACGGTTAAATCTGCCTATATTGATAAAGGGGCAATCATCGATGGTACTGTAGAACATTCTGTTATTTCAACAGATGTGCAAGTCAACCAAAATGCCGTAGTAAAAAATTCTGTCATCCTACCTGGTGCTATTATCGGCGAAGGTGTTGAGCTTGACTACGTCATCGTCGCTGAAAATATTAAAATTGCTGACGGAGTTAAACTCACAGGAGACATCGACCATATCCTCTTGATCGACAAGAATGTAACCAAGTAAGAAAGGACTGCTATGCTAAGAAATACTCTCGGAATTGTAAATATTGAAGGAAACAACGTACATTTTGGTGACGTGATGAAGCACCGTGGCGTACAAGCTTTCGGTTTCTTAGGTCGTTATCGCCTAATCGACTTTGCTCTATCCAATATGTCAAACTCTGGAATTACAGAATTCCAAGTATACATGCCTGCCGAAATGCGTTCAACAATTCAGCACGTTGGTACAGGAAAACACTATAATATCAACAGCAAACGCGGTACCCTTCGCTTGCTCAATAGCGCAACAGACCCAAATAGTGTCTATCGTCACGATATTAATGCCTTCACAGAAAACATCCACTACATCGAAAATTCTACAAAAGATTATGTGCTAGTTGCTCCATCTTACTTCATCTATAGCCAGGATTTTTCAAAAGTCATGGATGACCATATTGCAACGGATGCTGATATTACTGTTCTTTATAAAAACGTTTCAGATGCTAAAGAAAATTTCATCGGCTGCCAAACTCTCAAATTTGGTGAAGACCGTCGTGTCGTAGCTTTTGAAGAAAACCACGGTAAATATAAAAACCGTCCCGTTTCCCTTGAAGCCTACATTATGAAACGGACTACATTTATCGACTTGATTAAACGTGCTAACAAAGTGTCGTCTCTCTACTGGTTAAAAGATATTTTACGTGATACAGTTGACCAGTACAAGATTATGGGCTATGCACATCGTGATTATGTCGCATGTATCAATACGACAGCTTCCTACTTCAATACTCAAATTGAATTGATTGACCAAGATACCCGCAAACTCCTCTTCAAACATGATTGGCCAATCCATACTCAAACAAGTGATAGCTCACCATGTTTATATGGTCCATTGGCAGAGGTCAAACGTAGCCTAATTTCAAATGGAGCGAATATCAATGGTCAAGTTGAAAATTCAGTCATTGACCGCGATGTTATCATTGAAGAAGGTGTTGTTATCAAAAACTCAATCATTCTCAATGGCGTGACAATCAAGAGTGGGGCGAATATTGAAAATGCAATTATCGATAAAGCAACTAAAATTATTCACCCAATTGACATCAAGGGAAGCGAAACTTCGCCTTCATACTTGAAACCACACCAAATCATTTAGGAGCTAACATGACAAAAAAATCTGTTCTCTTTGTAGCATCCGAGGGACTTCCATTCATCAAGACTGGCGGATTGGCTGATGTTATTGGCTCTTTACCAAAAGAATTGGTGAAACAGGGTTTAGATGTCCGAGTCGTTCTACCACTATACAAAAAAATTGCAGTAAATAATCACTCTGATTTCGATTACGTATCAAGTTTTGATGTGCGGGCTGGCGACATCCAATCTATGGCAAATGTTTACAGTCAGGTTGTTGATGGAGTAACATTCTATTTTATTGAGCACCGCGATTTCTTTGAACGCGATGAACTATATGGATATGACGATGATGCCATGCGTTTTGGCTATTTCCAACATGCTACATGTCGTCTGTTAGAAGCACTTCATTTCTTCCCGGATGTCATGCACACACATGACTGGCACACTGCTGCCCTTCCATTCCTTTGCCGTACTTTCTATAGCTACCGCGAAGAATTCCGCAATATCAAGCATGTATTCACTATTCATAACTTGGCTTTTCAAGGTATTTTCCACAAACAAGCACTTTGGTCAGCGCTTGGCATGGACTATAGCTACTATTTGGATGGTATTGCACGTTTTCATGATGAATGTATCAGCTTCATGAAGCTTGGTATCCTATACGCTGACAAGGTTACTACAGTTTCTGAAACTTATGCTCGCGAAATCCTAACGGAAGAATTCGGCGAAAACATGCAACATGTACTAGAGTTGCGCAAATATGACTTGGTTGGTATTGTCAATGGTATCGACTATGACAGTTGGGATAGTCAAACAGACCAGTACCTTGTGAGAAATTATAGTCTTGAAACGATTGAAAGTAAAAAGGCTAATAAACTGGCCCTGCAAGCACAATTTGCCCTTCCACAAGATGAGAATGTCCTATTGATAGGTATCGTCTCTCGTTTGACATGGCAAAAAGGGTTCTACCTCTTGACCGAGGTACTTGGCCATCTTCTTCAAGCCCATGTCCAATTTGTTATCTTAGGCAATGGTGAGGAAGACATTGAAAATGCCTTTAATCACTTTAAACATGCTTATCCTGATAAATTTGCATTCTACCGTGGTTACAATGAACCACTTGCCCACCAAATTTATGCAGCAAGTGATCTCTTCCTTATGCCTTCTATGTTTGAACCATGCGGCATTAGCCAGTTGATTTCAATGCACTACGGAACACTCCCTCTAGTGCGTGAAACAGGTGGCTTGGTTGATACTGTAGCACCATACAATATGTCTACCAAGGAAGGAACTGGCTTTAGCTTTGGAGGGCGTGACGCTTACAATATGCGACAAGTCTATGATTTAGCCCTTCAAACCTACTATGACCGTCCCGATGACTGGTATGCCATGGTTGAACAAGCTATGAAGCGTGATTTTAGTTGGACAGCTTCGGCAGAGAAATACATCTGGCTCTACCGTGAAATTAGTGGTTAGGAAATAAGATGAAAAAATATACTGAATCGGAGTGGGACCCTAGTCCACTCCTTTTCGGCAATGGAGATTGCTATGACAGAATTTACTGACCTAGATTTATATTATATGAATACTGGTGAGCATACCACTCTTTACGAAAAAATGGGTGCTCATATTATAAAAGAACGAAACAAAATTATCGGAACCCAATTTCGTGTCTATGCCCCAAATGCCAGAGAAGTATTCTTAGTTGGCAACTTTAACGAGTGGCAACGCAGTCACTCTATGGAGCGTGAAATTGATGGAGTATTTCAACTTTATGTAGACGGATTAAAATCCCTTGAAGATTATAAATACCTGATTATCACACACGATGGGCGTGAAATATATAAGGCTGACCCTTATGCATTTTTCAGCCAAGTTCGTCCAGACACTGCCTCTACAACCTACAATTCGCGTTATAAATTCAAAGATGACATCTGGATGTATAATCGTGTTAACTATGATTTTAAAGAACAGCCAGTATCCATCTACGAGGTGCACTTAGGTTCGTGGAAGCAAAAATTTGCTAATAAAAATGAAGGAGGAGCTCCTGTAGAAGCTTTCAATAGTTATAAGGAAATTACTCCACTTCTCATCGAACATATCAAGGAAAATAACTACACACATATTGAGTTATTGCCAATTACCGAGCATCCTCTCGATGCGTCTTGGGGCTATCAGGTAACAGGCTACTACAGTCCAACTAGTCGCTATGGCAAGCCAGATGAACTTAAGTATTTAGTTGACCAATGTCACCAAGCAGGAATCGGAGTGATTCTTGACTGGGTACCACTTCATTTCTGTAAAGATGCTCATGGGCTCTACCAGTTTGATGGTAGTTGGCTATACGAATACTCCTACGAACAAGACCGTGAAAATCACCAGTGGGGGACTGCTAATTTTGACCTTGGAAAAGGACTGACTCGTTCTTTCCTTCTTTCTAATTTAAAATACTGGTTGGAATATTTCCATTTTGATGGCATCCGTGTTGATGCACTATCTTATCTCCTCTATTGGCGTGGTGAAACAGATGAAGATAAGATAAATCATGCCGCAATTGACTTTATCAAACGTGTCAATGCCATGGTCCATACCGACTATAAGGGAGTCTTGATGATTGCTGAAGACTCTTCAAGCTTCCCTAAAGTCACACATCCTCTAGAAGATGGCGGTATTGGATTTGATATGAAATGGGATCTGGGCTGGATGAATGATACACTAAAATTCGTGGAACGCCCTGCTATTTATCGAAAATATCACTCAAATGAAATCACTTTTGGTATGTACTATAACCAAAACGAGCAATTCTTACTACCACTTTCGCACGACGAAGTTGTTCATGGGAAACACTCCATTATCGAGAAGATGAATGGCGACTACGAAGATAAGTTCCATCTGGCTCGAGTCTACTACAGCTTTTACTTTGCCCATCCTGGAAAGAAATTACTCTTCATGGGAAATGAATGGGGTCACATCCGTGAATGGCACGAATATACAGAAATGGACTGGGGACTGCTACAATTTCCAATCCACCATTCTTTCTATCAAATGATGAAAACACTATCTACTTTCTATAAAGAACATGATGCTTTCTGGAAATATGACTACCAAGCCTATGAAAAAGGATTTAATTGGGTAAAAATAGATGAAGAAGCAAGCCTGTATGCTTTTTCTCGCACTAGTGATGTGCAAGAAATCTTGACTATTCATAACTTTAATGATCAAGAACTATTTGATGTACACTTGGATTTGCCAGCTGACAGCGAATATAAACTTGTCTTCTCATCTAATGCTATTCCAATGGACACATTTAGCCTCTATCCCGATGAAAATGGAGCCAGAATTACTGTACCACGTTTGACCAGTTTTTATCTAGAGCGTGTGAAATAATTATCTATAAAAAATGGAGTATTGAACCGACCCAAATTTTCTGTCTAACTTTTGGTGTGTGGCTCATTTACTCCATTCTTTTTTGCATGCAAAAACAACCACCGTTTCCGATGATTGTTCATTTCTCTTATTCAACACTTGTATATGTTGCAGCTTTCTCAAGGAAAGTATCAAACTCACCACTTGCTTTTACTTCTGCGATAACCTTGTCTATCGCAGTTTTTAGTTCTGTACTACCTTTTGGCAAAGCAATGACTTTCGAATTCTCATCAATCGTTGGAAATTCAACGGATGCAACGGCTAAATCTGAATTCTGTGAAACATAACCAGCAGCAACTGGAGAATCCATTAAAATAGCATCAACTTTTCCTGATTTGAGCTCATTTACAGCTTCACCCATCAAGGTTAAAGAAATTAGGTTAGCTTGACTAATGTTTTCCTGTGCATAGGATTCTTGTGTTGAACCCTTTTGTACCGCGAGAGTTTTCCCGCTCATAGCATCAATTGAAGTGAGTGAATTGGCGCTATCTTTTTTGATAAGTAATACATCAGAAATTTGATAGTAACTTTCAGAGAAATCAAAAACTTTTGCACGCTCTTCCGAATAAGATAGACCAGCAATTGCAATATCAGCTTTGCCATTCTGAACGCTAGACAATACATTGTCAAAACTCATTGCTGAAACTTCAAGCTTGACCCCAAGTTCGTCGGCTATTTTTTGAGCCAACATAATATCTGCACCAACAACTTCATTCTTTCCATCAACTAGTGCCTGAAACTCGAATGGAGCATAGTCTGGACTAGTTGCCACTACTAATGTTCCTTTTTCTTTAATTTTATCTAATGCGGATTGTGATGACGTCGAAGAACAAGCTGCCAATGTCAGTCCAGCTAAAACTGTTGCTGCTAATGCCAAGATTTTTTTCATATTTCCTAAATACCTTCTCTTTATTTTAATAAAATACTTATTCTAAAAAACACAAGCTTATTGATTTTCATTGTATTTTCTTGCATTTTTTCAGAATGTATTCTCATTTTAATTCATTTTTATACATTTGTCAAGAAAATATTATTTTTATTCACTTTAAATGTATAAAATTTAATTGTTAGCAATGGATAATTCATAGGCTTCTTGAACAAATTGATCCATCTGTCCAGATTCCACTAGTTTTGTAATGACAGAGTCAACTTTTTCCTTTAAAGCTGTACTTCCTTTTGGCAAGGCAATAGCATAGGCATCTGAATAGCTACTTTTTATCTCAGTATCTAAAATAACCAAATCATCATTTTTGGCAACATAGGCTTTCGCAATCGGCTCTTCAAAAATAACTGCTTCTACCTTCTGTGATTTTAATTGATTAATTAGCTCGCCGTTCGAAGCTAGAGCAATAACCGTGGAGGACGGAAGCTGTTCTTTAATAATTTGTTCTTGAATAGAACCTTTTTGTGCTCCTATATTTGCCTCAGCTAGAGAATCAAGCGATGTATATTGTGCAAGATCCTCTTTATTTATAATAACTTTATTGGTTGAGGTGTAGTAAGGAATGGAAAAATCATACACTTTTGCACGCTCTTCAGTGGCTGAAATTCCTGAAATGGCAATATCCGATTGCCCTGACTGGACATTGTTCAAAACATTATCAAAACTCATCGCTGAAAATTCGACTTCTACACCCAATTCTTGACCAATGGCTTTTGCAAGCTCAATGTCAGCTCCAACGATTGTATCTTTGCCATCAACCAGTGTTCTAAACTCAAATGGTGGAAATTCTGGATTCAATGCAACAATTAGTTTTCCCTTTTCCTGAACATCCTTCAAAGAAGTATCTTCTTGAGTAGCATTTCCACTACAAGCACTTAGGGTCATCGTTGCCAGTAAAACCAAGCCTGTCATAATATATTTTTTCATCATCATATTCTCCTTTAAAATAATCCTGTGCATACTTATACCGTTTTTTATATAAAACATCGGACTTTCATTGTAGTAAAATGCATATTTTTTCTCCTTTTTTGAAAGATAAAAACATTTTATTTCATTTTTATACATTTGTCAACTTATTTGTTGTATTTTTATTCAAATAACATAAAAAAGAAGCTATTCCTAGCTTCTACCTAAAATTCTTGTCCCACTCTCCATCGTCATTTTTTCTAGTATAAAAGAACTCGGACAAATCTGGCTCATCCATGACTTTCAGGATTTCTAGTAAGTCATAGGCCAAATCCATCTGAGGCAGGTCCGACTTCTCGACCCAACGAACTTCACCCTCTTCCGTTGAATGAAGCGTACCAGTAAACTCCGTTGCCTTATAGAGAAAGACCATATAACGATGCCCTTCCTTGTCCGGCCAATGTTTAAGACCAACCAAGCGAGCATCAGTGACTGTTAAACCCGTTTCTTCTTGCACTTCTCTAACAACCGAATCATGGAAATTCTCGCCTTCTTCAATATGTCCACCTGGAAAGGCAACACCAGACCAACGATAGCGTTCAGGCTCCCTAATTTGCACGACGACCTTCCCTTCCTTGTCTTCGATTAGACACATGTTGGTCAAAGTGACCATTTCTTTTCTAGCCATTTTCTCTCTCTTTCTGTTTTAAAATCATTCTATATTCTGTACGTTCTGCACCTAAATTGACCGTTTTTTTGACACCATCAAATCGGAAACCTACTTTTTCATAGAAGGCAATGGCACGCGCATTCCCCTCCAATACCCAGAGAGTAACTGTTTCGTAGCTCTGCAATTTTTCCAAAGCCACCTGCATGAGCTGGTAACCAATCTTCTGATCATAATAGTCCGCTAAGACATAGAGGGCGTAGAGCTCCCCTGCCCCTTGCAAATCCTCCTGACTAGACGAGCCGTAACAGGCAAAACCAACCACCTTATCATCCATCACAGCTATCAAGATATTCTGAGGATACCGAACCGCCCAGTCTTGACAGCGTTCTAAGGTGTAAGTATTCTTTAAAAATTCCTGAGGTAACAAGTCAGCATAGGCTTCCTGCCACGATTTCCAATGAACATAGGCCTTGCCTAGCATTTCACTTTCCGTTTCCAGTGGTTTAATCATCATCTAATGTACCTCCGAATTTTTTCCTCTAGTATACATTAAAAAACAAGTTGGCACAAGACCAACTTGTTAATGATTATTTAATTAAAAATCGATGTTCTGAAGTCATTTGTAGAGTTCATCAAGGCTTGATAAACTTTCACTTTGAGTGCATGAACACGACTATTGTTCAAGTTGAGGCTGTTCGCTTGGATGTCTGCCTCCATGGCTTCTTTCATCAAGTTTTGCAACTGTTCAAAGCTTGTGACAGTCACTTCCTTGGTCGAATCAGCAACACCAAGTTCATACTGCATGGTAAACGGTTTGAGTTGGCCTGCTGCAGCTTTTTCCAAACGCTCAGTAAACATGGCTTTCTTGAAGTCAGCCCATGATGCGTATTGACCTTGGAAGACATAGTCTAAGACAAGATTGTCTGTAATCAAACCAACATCTTTTTTAGTCCATGTATCGTAAATCTTAGAGCCTTTTTCCATGGCTAGGTCGGATAATTGTCCGGAAGCATACGGCACAAAACCATCTGTGTAGCCTTTAGCTGCAATCAATTCAAAGGCCATACGGCGGAACATGATGTCACCTGGTGAACCGTTTGAGTTTGAAAGGGCTGAGAAGTTAGCTGCAAACATTGGAACGCTGACATAGCTATTTCTATCCCATTTCTTGCTTGTGTTAGTTGGATTGTTGACATATTGGCGCTGAACGATAATGCTCTGATCAATCAAATCATTGAAGGACTTCAAGCTTGCAACTTCATCATCTGTCAATGCACGCGCAGAGTTTCCAGCATGGGTATCAACACCATTATTTTGGACATAGTAGTTTTCAATCTTACGCAACCATGCTTTCTTCGCTGCATCCGATTGAGCCAAAATATTTGTACCTTCTAGGTAATCCAACAAGTAAAGTACATCGAACTGATTATGGTAATACTCATTGAAATCAGCTTCGCTATTGAAACGTGCAACTGGATCTCCGACATGGACACGGTTGGCATCATCGCTATTATAGACAGCGTTGAATCCAAGGTTCATCTCAGTGACATTGAAGACATTTTGCAGAAGACCTTGGGCGTAAACTTCCATACCTTGACCAATACGGCGACCATAGCCTTTCAGATAAATATCGCCATCTTGGTTGTGGACCATTTCGTGGGTATAAAGGGCTGTGCCATAATCTGACAGCATGTCGTAAGTGATATAGTAGGTCTCACTTCCATCCGCAAAAGCAGTCTTAATAGACGGATGCTCACGGTACCACTTGTTGATAGGACCGTAGAAATCTTGGATAGCGTCAACATCGGATGTCAAGTTGCGATAAGACTTCATGCCATCTTTACCGTACATGACGTAACCTTCGTTATTGAGGACAGATCTGAAGAGCTTGTCACGGTTGGCTTCGTCCATCATCTTATACCAGAAGTCTGCATTATCACGCTGACGTTCTGCCGCCAAATCAACCATCTGACGAACCTTATCACGATTTTCAACTGTTGAATAATCATCTACATAGTGCTCGTATGAACCAATCGCGATGGTATTCATGTTGGTGATGATAAAGATATTTTCTTGTGGCAGGGTCAAGAGTGGCAAGAGCATGTGGTTGTACTTCCAAGTTGGGTTAGACACCGTATCATTCACAATCTTGCTGTAGGCACCGACATTGTACTTGCTGTAAGTATCTGTCGTTTCCTGCTTAGCAGCTACTTCTGGAATCAAGGACTTACCTTCAACCACATAGGCTTTAGTCGTTTGTTTGAACCATTCGTTGTTGGTCATTTCTGGTAAGAAGAGCTGACGATAGTCTTCCAGCATATCGAAAAGCTTGGTCTGATTATTTTGTTTACCAATGATGGATGCAAAAGTGGTCACGTTATTGTGGGCACGAAGAACATCATAGCCACCATTACCAATTGCAAGAATCATATCAAGGGCAGATGCTGCATCATTTCCGAAGAAGTCAGGTTCAAATATTGTCAAATCTTTGGTATTCATCTCTCCAAAGTTGATGTCATACCAACGGTTCAAGTAGGTCAAACCGAGCACAAAGGCTTCTTTGTTGTTGGTGATTTTCTCTTTGATGTAGTCTTCAGAAGCCTGACCTTGACCATTTAGACTAGCAACCAAAATCTTACGAACGTTGCTTTCTAGGTTGGCCATCACTTGGTCATAGCTTTCACCAAAGTAGAAGTCTTTTGCTGTGCCAGTCTGAGTATCCGCATTCAAAGTCGTTGGATAATTGATAAGCGCCTTCATAGCATCCGAGTCGAGGACAACCGTAGAAAGGCTGCTTACCAAGTCGTTGACAAGGGCACTTCTGTCATTCAAGAATGATTCTGGCGTGTAAATCAAGTCCGTACCTGATATAGTGTACTCGACCACATGATTATTCTTGAAGTCTTCTAGATAAGAAACTGTCTTGTAGTCCACAGTGCCATCTGCATAGTGAAGCATAATCTTATTGATATTGGCCTTCTCAGCGTAGACATCAGCAACTACAACATTGTCCTTCATTGGAACAACATCCAGCAAACGAACCTTGTTGAGCTTATCGTCTGTCGCAATCTTGTTTCCATAATAGACAAGAAGTTCCTTGTTGTAGAATGGCAAGATTTTCTCCATGTTGTAGTAGGCGATTTCATGGTCAGCCTGTGCCTTATCCAAGGTCAAGTAGTCTACAGAATAGTTGTTTAAGTTGAGCGGAACTGAATCGTCAATTGTCGCTTGAATAGCCATAGCTTCCACTTTTGCTTGCGCTTCTTCATCAGTGATAACAGTGACATTACTCAAGCTATCGGATGTTGTTGTAAATCCGTCTTTAATCTTACCATTTGGATTTGCTGGTTGACCGATAATGCTTGTCGCACCAGTCATATCACTGATAACATTGTTAACATTACCACTATATGGAGCATAGGCACCCATTACTTGGTTGGCACCTGCGATTCCGCCGACAATGGCTGCCGATTCAGGCGTCACAATGGAACCAGTTGCATAAGAATTATAGACGCTTCCTGGTACATCGTAGACAAGCATGGTACGACCGACGATACCACCAGCTACTTGATTTGCCGTACCTGGGAGGGTAATGGTCGCATCAACCTTGGCATTTCCAACACTTGCCATCGTACCGTTACCCAAGATACCACCAGTTAGGCTGGCTTCAGTTCCAGTTACTTCAATACTTCCCTTGAAGGATACATCCTTGATAGTAGAGTTGGTTGCAGAATGAACTAGACCAGAAACATGTTGCGGACCTTTAAGGCTTGCTTCTACTGCTACGTTTGTAATGGTTGCTCCATTGGCATTGATAGCAATTGTCGCAAGTGGGTTCTTAGAGGTTGTGTTTAGGCTAGCATTTTTGATGTCCAAGTTTTGAACTTTACCACCAAGGTTAAAGAACAATGGTGCTTTCAAGTTGCTAATAGAGAAGGCGTAGCCGTCATTTAATCCATCCAAGGTACCGCTAAAGTTGGTCACATACGATGCAACATCTCCAACAGGAACTTCACTTGCGTCCAAATGCGCTCCTAGTTTGAAGGTGCCTTTTGGATTTGCCTTCATAGCATCAATCAAAGCCTTGAAGGATGTGTAGGTATTTGCATCAGTCGCCATCTTTGGAATGTAGAATTCACGGTTGGCAATGTATTTGGCATCCTTATCTTGCACCAATTCATCAAAGGATGAAACTAGTTTGAAGACTGCCTTGCCATTCAAGGTTGTTTCTTCAATGCTTGACACAGGTAGGTATACTTCCTTGAAGCGGTCCGAAGTCACCTTGATAAACAACTCATCTGTGTTTGTTGGCAGTTCTTCCAAGAATTCTTGACCGATGTAACTACCATTCTTACGACGGTAAACAGTCACCGCATCAATATCCTTGATTTCAATCTTCTTGTAGACCAAATCAAATTTGCGCATGCTTTCAAGAACAGCTTCTTGTTCTGAGCTTTGCTCCTGCTCTGCCATTGTGTAAAAAATCTTAGTCTTAACAGTGTAATCTGTGTAGAAATCAAGATTTTCAAGTGTCAACTGGCCATTTGGATCTGTAATGGCCTGTTCCTGTACCAAGGCACCTGTATTATCATAGAGAAGAGCAACAGCTCTTTGGAAGTTGGCAGTTTCATCTGTCAACTTGTAGCTAATTGTCGCTGACTTGGCATCGTCATTTTCAACCAAGTCTGTGATAATCACTTGTGGGACTTTTTCAACCTTTGTACCACGCGCAATCACTTGCTTGACTGGTTGTTTGGTGATTTCTTCTGTTACAGTAGGATTTTCCTGACGAACTCCCTTAATAGTCTGGTAAGTTGTTGTAACTGTCTTAGAGCCATTTACACCCGCCGTTACAACTTTGGTCTTACCTTCTAGCAGTGTCGGGTCATCAACATACTCTGTTTCAAAGGTAATTTCAACT
The DNA here is from genome assembly GCF_044427405.1 of Streptococcus sp. 2020WUSS089. Lineage (NCBI taxonomy): Bacteria > Bacillati > Bacillota > Bacilli > Lactobacillales > Streptococcaceae > Streptococcus > Streptococcus sp. 2020WUSS089. The sequence goes on from NZ_JAOTGD010000001.1 coordinate 35,166, forward strand.
TGATTAGTTTCGGTTTCCGTACCCTCTATTGGTTTTGTTCCTTTGAGAACCTCTTTCGTTGTTGGCTCTTCAAGGACTTTCTCAATCACTGTTGGGTTTGGTTGACGGACTCCGTTGATTGTCTGATAAGTAGTGGTAACTTCCTTAGAACCAACCTTACCTTCATTAACAACTTTTTCTTCTCCAACATAAAGTTCTTCTGTTTCTGTGACTGTCGTTTCAAACGGAATCTCTTCTGTTGCGACAACGGTTTCAACTCCAAGAACCTCTGCTGTTTTCGTGCCGACTCTTACAACTTCTGTTACTGGCGCTTTTGTCACTACATCTGAAACTTGTTCGGATTTAATTAGTACGCCATCGGCATAATAATTCTTAGTCTCGATTGTCCGAACACCAGCTTGTCCCTTCTGTTCAACTTCACGGCTGCCTTCTGCCAAGTTTGCATCATAGATTTCTTGCACATCAAAGGCAATAGCTTCTGTATGAGTAAGTGTTTCTTCCGTTAAAGAAATCGTTGGAACTTCATGGCTAGGTGCCGAATCTGGTACACTTGTGACTGGCTTTGTTCCAACATGGATGATCTGTGGAGCAGCAGTTTGGTTAATCGTTTCAGAAACGGTTTCTGTTTTTACTAAAATACCGTCGATGTAGGTTTTCCTTGTCTCAATTGTCTTTTGTCCAGCTTTACCTTCTTGCACAATCTGTCTTGTACCTTCTAGCAAGGTGTCATCAGCAACTTCTTGTGTTTCAAAAGGAATAGACTCCGTGTAGGTAGATACTTCTTCTGTTATCTGTAAGGTAGGTAACTCGTGACTAGGCGCTGTATCTGGTACTTCTGTAACAATATCATCGGTTGCTTGTTTTGTACCAACTTCAACAATCTTTGGAACAGCAGTTTTTGTAACCGTCGAGGAAATCTCTTCTTCCGAAATAATTTGACCTTTTGAATGGATTTGTTTAATCGTTATAGTACGCTCCCCATCCTGTCCTTCTTGTACCACTCGCTCTGTCCCCTCAGATAATTGGGGATTTTCTACGGTTTGAATTTCGAATGGAATGGCCTCTGTCTTGTTGACAATGATTTCTGTACGGATTCCTTCTGAAGCTGGGAATTCCGCTGTTTTTTCCTCTTCCGAAGTAGTTTGTTCAATAGCTTTGCTATCCTTCAAATATCCTACATACACGTAGCCATCAATCTCAGCTGGGGCCGGTAACGCTTGTTCAGCAGATATTTCGATAGCATGGTTATATTGAGCCAAAATTTGACTCGTCAATGCGGAGCTAGTTGGACCCCAGAAGCTTGCTCCTGTAGCTGTCAAAAGGATGACGCCCGCCAACTCTTTCTTACCTTTTTTACCAAATCTAACAGCCAATAATAGGAGAGACACTCCACCCGCCACCAATAGTCCAGTTTCTACGGAGCCAGTATTTGGCAAAACTTGAGACGTGCTTGTCGATGAAGTAGATGCTGTGCCAGTAGCTGGACGATAGATCAGGTAATAATTTGCATCCGCTTCCTGAGCTAAGCCAGGCAAGTCACGAATAATCAACTCCTTTTCTGCATCTGTCAATTCTTGCTCTGTCACATAGGAATAATTGATAGACTGAGCACTAGCTGACGGTGCTGCTGCGACCGACGATGCAAAAAACAAACTTGCTACAGCTGCCGAGACAAGTCCAATTGACAGTTTCCGAAAACCGAACCGCTGTCGTTTTTCACCAAAAATATTTTTCATAAAAACTCCCCTATTCCCTAAATAGTATAGAAACCATTATAACCTTTTATAGGGACAGGGACAAATTTTTTGTCCCTAAGTCCCCAAGTAAAAATTTTAAGTATTATAAAAGGTGGCAGGTCAATTTCTACCTGCCGCCTCTTGTAATTTCAATCTGCTAAAAATCATGGAACCTAGCAACTCTTACTACATATTCTTCAACTCAATAACCATGTCACGAATCTGGGCTGCCAGTTCAAAGTCAAGCACTTCTGCAGCTTCCTGCATTTGACCTTCCAGTTTCTTGATCATAGCCTTGCGTTCATCTTTGTTAAGAGCATTGAAGTCCACCACTTCTTCCTTGTCCTGAGTGACAGCCTTGGTCACGCTAATCAGGTCACGGATTTCCTTTTTAATAGTTTGTGGAATGATGCCATGTTCTTCATTATAAGCCATCTGGATTTGACGGCGGCGAGCTGTTTCGTCCATAGCCTTGCGCATGGACTCGGTGACCTTGTCCGCATACATAATCACATGTCCCTCAGAGTTACGAGCCGCCCGACCAATTGTCTGGATGAGCCCTCGCTCATTACGGAGGAAGCCTTCCTTGTCAGCATCTAAGATAGCCACCAGACTGACCTCTGGCACGTCAATCCCTTCACGAAGCAGGTTAATCCCTATCAAGACATCAAAGACACCCAGACGCAAATCACGAATAATCTCCGTACGCTCCAAGGTCTTGATATCCGAGTGCATATACTTGACCTTGACGCCCATTTCTTTTAGGTAGTCAGTCAAGTCCTCTGCCATTTTCTTAGTCAGGGTAGTGATAAAGGTCCGCTCACCCTTCTCAACACGGGCATTGATTTCACCCAAGAGGTCATCCATTTGACCCATGGTTGGACGGACTTCCACTTCTGGATCCAAAAGCCCTGTCGGCCGAATGATCTGCTCGACAACGGTATCGGTCTGCTCCATTTCATAGTCACCCGGCGTCGCAGATACATAGACAATCTGGTGGACATGGCTCTCAAATTCTTCCCTGCGCAGCGGACGATTGTCCAGTGCACTTGGGAGGCGGAAACCATAATTGACCAACATCTCCTTGCGTGAGCGGTCACCATTGTACATCCCCTTAATCTGCCCCATGGTCATGTGGCTCTCGTCAATCATGATCAGATAGTCTTCAGGGAAAAAGTCCAGCAGTGTGTACGGAGGCTCGCCCTCGCTTCGCCCGTCCATGTGTCGTGAATAGTTCTCGACTCCGTTGGTGTAGCCCATTTCCCGAAGCATCTCGATGTCGTAGTCGGTTCGTTGTTTCAATCGCTGAGCTTCTAAGAGTTTTCCTTCTGCTTCAAAGACCTTGAGCTGCTCTTCCAGTTCCGCCTGAATCTTGGCAATAGCCGTTTCCATGTGGTCATCGTTGGTCACGAAGTGGGTGGCAGGGAAAATCGCCAAGTGGTCCACATCGCCCAAGACCTTACCTGTCAGGCTTTCAATCTCACGAATGCGGTCGATTTCATCCCCGAAAAACTCCACACGAAAGGCATGCTCATCGCGAGAAGCTGGGAAAATCTCCACCACATCTCCACGTACACGGAAGCGTCCCCGTTGAAAGTCAATGTCGTTGCGCTCAAACTGAATATCGACCAAGGAATTAAGCAACTGGTCACGGGAAATCTCCTGACCTGGGCGCAGGCTGACCACGCTATCTGAATATTCCTTAGGCGATCCCAAACCGTAGATACAGGAAACGGAGGCCACGACGATGACATCGTTGCGTTCTAGCAAAGCTGAGGTCGCTGAGTGACGGAGTTTGTCAATCTCATCATTGACCGAACTGTCCTTCTCAATATAGGTATCGCTAGACGGTACATAGGCTTCTGGCTGGTAGTAATCATAGTAAGACACGAAGTATTCGACCGCATTTTCTGGGAAGAATTCCTTGAACTCACTGTAGAGCTGACCAGCCAAGGTCTTATTGTGGGCGATAACCAAAGTAGGCTTATTGACACGGGCAATGACCTGACTCATGGTGTAGGTCTTACCAGTACCAGTCGCCCCCATGAGAATCTGGGCTTTTTCGCCCCCCTCGATGTTATCAACCAAGGTTTCAATGGCTTGGGGCTGGTCACCAGACGGTGCATATTTTGACACAAGTTTAAATTGGTTTTCAGTATTTCGATTGATCATACTCCTATTTTATCATAAGTTCGACTAATGGAGAAACATTCTAAACCATTCACGACCATGTCCAAAATATTAAATTTTCTCACATTTTAATGACTTTGTATGTCAGAAATTCTAACATTGCAAAAACCTCAATTTTGCATTAATTTTCAGAATATGATATACTAGGACAGTTATTTTATAATAGAAGGAGTATGGAAATGAAGAAAAAACTACTCATGTTATTGGCAAGCATTCTGCCAGTATTCTTTATTTTTACTGGCGTTAAAGCTGACGATACTATTGATGTCGTATTTGACAATGCTTACGCCCCATTCGAGTTTAAAGACTCAGATCAAATTTATAAAGGATTAGATGTTGACATCATCAACGAAGTAGCCAAGCGCTCAGGTTGGACCATGAATCAAAGCTTCCCAGGATTTGATGCAGCTGTCAACGCTGTACAGGCTGGATCTGCGGACGCCCTAATGGCAGGTACAACTATCACCGAAGCGCGTAAGAAAGTATTTACTTTCTCAGACCCTTACTTCGACACTAAAATCGTTATCGCTACCACAAAGGCAAATACCATCTCTTCATATAAGGACCTTAAAGGCAAGACTGTCGGTGTCAAAAACGGTACCGCAGCCCAAAACTTCCTAGAAGAAAATAAAGACAAGTACGGATACAACGTAAAAACTTTTGATACTGGCGATTTGATGTATAATAGCCTTTCTGCTGGTGCTGTTGATGCTGTAATGGACGACGAAGCGGTTATTCAGTACGCTATTCAACAAGGTCAAGATTTAAGCATTGATATTGACGGCGAAGCCATCGGTTCATTCGGTTTCTCTGTCAAAAAAGGTAGCCAATATGAATATCTTGTTGAAGACTTTAACAAAGCTTTAGCTGAGATGAAAAAGGATGGTACCTACGAAACAATCATGAACAAATGGTTGGGAGCTTCTACCACTTCTACCGAAAGTGCCGACTACTCATCTCGTTTAAGCTTAACAGGAAACGCATCAGCTAAAGCAACACCTGTCAAATCAAGCTACACAATTGTGGCAGATTCTTCTTTTGCTCCATTTGAATACCAAGATGAATCAGGTAACTATGTCGGGATTGACATGGAATTAATCAAGGCAATCGCTGAACAACAAGGATTTACTATTACCATTCAAAACCCTGGTTTCGACGCTGCACTAAATGCTGTTCAAGCTGGACAAGCTGATGCAGTTATTGCAGGTATGTCTATCACAGATGCTCGTAAGGAAATCTTTGACTTCTCAAACGCCTACTATACTTCAAACATCCTATTAGCTGTTAAAAATGGTAGTGACATCGCTTCTTACGAAGACTTAAAAGGGAAAACTGTCGGGGCTAAAAATGGTACTGCTTCATATAGCTTCTTAGAAGAAAACAAGGCAAAATATGGTTACACCCTAAAAGCCTTCGACGAAGCTTCAAGTATGTATGACAGTTTAAACTCTGGTTCTATCGATGCTCTTATGGATGACGAAGCCGTTCTTCTATATGCCATCCAACAAGGTCGCAACTTTGCAACACCAATCCCTGGCGAAAAATCAGGTGAATACGGATTTGCCGTAAAAAAAGGTGCCAACCCAGAATTGATTGAAATGTTTAACAACGGTTTAGCTGCCCTGGTTGAATCAGGCAAGTATGATGAAATCCTTAATAAGTATTTCAACTCAACTGAAGAAGCAGGCGCAACAACTTCAACTGTTGATGAGACAACGATTGTTGGTCTTTTGAAAAACAACTACGGTCAGTTGCTCTCAGGTCTTGGTATCACAATTGGACTTGCCCTTCTATCATTTGCTATTGCAATTGTCATCGGTATTATCTTCGGTATGTTTGCAGTCAGCCCAGTTAAAGCACTCCGTGTTACTTCATCTGTTTTTGTAGATGTTGTTCGTGGTATTCCGCTCATGATTGTCGCTGCATTCATCTTCTGGGGTATTCCAAACTTAATCGAGTCGATTACTGGTCAACAATCTCCAATCAATGACTTTGTCGCTGGTACGATTGCCCTATCCCTCAACTCTGGTGCCTATATTGCTGAGATTGTTCGTGGTGGTATTCAGGCAGTTCCAGCTGGTCAAATGGAAGCATCTCGCAGTTTGGGTATTTCCTACGGAACAACCATGCGTAAGATTATCCTACCTCAAGCTGGTAAAATTATGTTGCCTAACTTTATCAACCAGTTTGTTATTACTCTGAAAGATACTACTATCATTTCTGCGATTGGTTTGGTCGAACTCTTCCAAGCAGGTAAAATCATTATTGCACGTAACTACCAATCCTTCCGTATGTATGCAATTCTTGCTATCATTTACTTGGTAGTTATCACACTCTTGACTCGCTTAGCACGCAAACTCGAAAAAGGAGGCAAATAATGGCTCAATTAAAAATCAACGTCCATGACTTACACAAGTCTTATGGAAAAAACGAGGTCCTCAAAGGTATTACTGCTAAGTTCTATGAAGGGGATGTTGTTTGTATCATCGGCCCTTCTGGTTCAGGTAAATCGACCTTCCTTCGGACAATGAACTTACTTGAAACCATTACAAGTGGTCAAGTAACAGTCGATGGATATGACTTAACCGATCCTAAGACAGATGTTGACGCCTTCCGTTCAAATGTCGGAATGGTATTCCAACACTTCAACCTCTTCCCGCATATGTCTGTACTTGATAACATCACATTTGCGCCAATCGAACACAAATTGATGGACAAATCTGAAGCTGAAAAAGTCGGCATGGAATTATTGGAAAAAGTTGGATTGGCAGACAAACGCGACGCTATGCCAGACAGCCTTTCAGGAGGTCAGAAGCAACGTGTTGCCATCGCTCGTGCCCTCGCTATGAACCCAGACATCATGCTCTTTGACGAACCAACTTCCGCCCTTGACCCTGAAATGGTTGGAGACGTTCTTAACGTAATGAAAGACTTGGCTGAGCAAGGTATGACCATGTTGATCGTCACACACGAAATGGGCTTCGCCCGCAAGGTTGCTAACCGCGTTATCTTCACGGATGGCGGCGAGTTCCTTGAAGATGGTACACCAGAGCAAATCTTTGACAACCCACAACATCCACGTTTACAAGACTTCCTAGATAAAGTATTGAACGTGTAAAAATACAAAAAGCCTTTGACCAAGTGTGTCAGAGGCTTTTTAACATCTCACAATTAATACCTATAACATCTTTTTGTAAGACCAACCTTTCTCTTTCTTCTTTACTGCTTCAAAACCACATTTCTCAAATAGCTTTCGTGAACCAAGATTCCAATCGTAAATTTCTTCGACAAGTATTTCTACAAAGCCAAGCTCCCTTGCACGTTCTACCATTCGCTGCAATACCTTGGTTCCAATTCCTTTGTTCCAATACCGCTTATCTCCAATGGCAATGGCAAAATCATCTGCAAACAACGTCACATCACCAATTGGGATAAACTGTTCGTCTTCAAAAATTTCAATAAAGTAACATTCGCCATTTGTTGCCAAATAGCCATACATACGATTGAGCCGATCAAAAGTATAAGGTTCCTCATTTCCATCAACCAGCCAGACCAATTCTAGATCTTGGTGCCATTCAAAAGCAAAATCATGCTGACCATCATACCGACGTAAACGGACTTGTTTGTCTATTTCTAAAATGTCTGCTTGCTCAATTCCAGTGATTGCCATTTCGGATCCCCTCTCATTTACAATAAGTTCATTTTAACATATATCTCTATCAAAATCTATGAATATTATAGCACACGATTGACAAGCTTCTATCGATATGCTATATTAAAACAAATAAAGCATGCGAGGTAAGGAGAAATGGACAATAACAAGTAAACTCAATTTAAGTTCTATACTTATTTAGTAGTTTTCTTGCGTCCATTTTTCTGTTCCCTCTATTCCTTGAATAGGGTCTTTTTGAGCAGATTTCGACACACTACTAAATAGGTAGTGTGTTTTTTCTTGTAAAGGAGGCCTTATGCTACTAACCACTCAACACCTAACCCTCGACCATCAAAAAGATTTGAGAAATCTGGTTCATGACCTAAACCTCATTGTTAACTCTGGCGATAAAATAGCCATCATCGGCGAAGAAGGAAATGGAAAATCCAGTCTATTACTCACCTTGATGGATTCAACTCTTGTCGCCGACTACCTGCTCATATCAGGCAGCATTCACCGATATTTTCACTCGCCAGTCTACATTCCCCAAAGTCTTTCACTGGAAATGGCAGAGCTAACCTTGAACGACTACTTCTTTGGAGATATAGAGAGCAATATTGATTACGGCCTACTCTACCTCTATGCTGACCAGCTCCAGTTTGACAGTGAGCGATTTGCCAGTCAACAATTGATTGGAAGCCTGTCAGGTGGCGAAAAATTAAAAATTCAGTTAATCAAATCTCTAGCAACTCCATCTGATATTATTTTTCTGGATGAGCCGTCCAATGACTTGGATTTAGATACCTTACTTTGGCTTGAAAACTATATCATCACGAGCCCAAAGACCATCCTATTTGTTTCTCACGATGAAGACTTTCTTAGCAGAACAGCTACAAAAATCATTCACCTAGAATCAGTAAAAAAGAAAACACTTGCTCAGACCAAGGTTGAAGATCTTGACTACCAAGATTACGCATTGAGACGCCAACAAGCCTATAAGAAGCAAGTCCAACAAGCTCGGAACGACAAAAAAGAATTTGACAAAGCCATGAACAAGCATCTACGACAAAAATCACAGGTGCGCAATACCTTGCTCAATACACATGATGCTACTATGGGACGCCTCATTGCCAAGAAGATGAAGAATGTCTTATCACGTGAAAAACGCTATGAAAGAATGAAGAAAAATCTCACAGAAGTACCTTTTCATGAAGATGCCATTGCCCTCTTCTTCTCGGACATTTCACCACTACCAGCTAGAAAGCAAGTGCTTCACTTAGAAAACTTCCAATTGAACGTTGAAGAACGACAATTAGTTAGCAATATCCATTTCAACTTAAATGGACAAGAGAAAATTGGCATCATTGGAAAAAATGGAATTGGTAAATCCAGTTTTCTAAAGCTAATCTATCAAGAACTCAGGCAACGAGCAGATATAAACTTGGGATACATGCCCCAGCGCTATTCAGAAGTCCTTGATGAGTCTAAAACTCCACTTGATTTTTTATTTGAAAATGGCAATCGTGAGCAGGAACAACTCATCTTAACACATCTAGCCAGTCTGCAGTTTACACGACAAGAAGTTCAACACAGGATCTGTGAACTTTCAGGGGGACAAAAAGCCAAGTTACTCTTGTTAAAAATGGTTCTTGAACAAGCCAATTTTCTCTTGTTAGATGAACCCAGTCGAAACTTCTCTCCTACTTCTCAGCCATATATTCGTCAACTATTTGCCGATTATCCAGGTGGCTTGGTATGTGTATCACACGACAGACGTTTTTTGAAAGAAGTTTGTCAAAGAATCTACCGACTAACTGAGACTGGACTGGAAGAACTACAATAAATAATAAAAGGAAATTGGCGCACATGCCAAATTTCCTTTTCTAATAGTATTTCGAATGTATTCGCTTTACAGCTTATAGTTTATCAAGAGCAAGCTGTAAGTCCTCAATCAAATCATTGACATTTTCAAGTCCGATGGATAGGCGGATTTGATTTGGTGTGACACCAGCAGCAAGTAAATCTTCTGGAGCTAACTGAGCATGCGTGGTTGTAGCTGGATGAACTACTAGTGATTTGGCATCCGCGACGTTTGCTAAATTGGAAAAGATTTCCAAACTATCAATAACCTTACGCGCTTCTTCTGCTCCACCTTTTACTTGGAAAGAGAAAATAGAGCCAACTCCCTTAGGCAGGTATTTATCCGCCAAAGGCTTATAAGGACTATCTGGAAGTGATGGATAATTGACCGACTCTACCTGAGGATGACTAAGTAAAAAGTCAACAATTTTTTCAGCATTAGATACATGACGCTCTACACGGAGAGACAAGGTTTCTAACCCTTGCAAAAGCAAGAAGGCGTTGAATGGAGAAAGGGCAGCACCTGTATCACGAAGTAATTGTACACGAACTGCTACAATAAATGCAGCTGCACCAATATCACGAGTATAACTAATGTTATGATAGCTTGGATCTTCTTCAACAAATTGCGGAAACTTACCAGATACCGCCCAATCAAACTTGCCGCTATCGACAATCACACCGCCAATGGTCGTACCATGCCCACCGATAAACTTGGTTGCTGAATGGACGGCAATATCAACACCATGAGAAAATACATTAATCAAATATGGAGTTGCGAAGGTATTATCTGAAACAAGCGGGATGTGGTGGTTGTGTGCAATTTCTGCCAATTTTTCAAGATCAGGAATATTGATAACAGGATTTCCCAAGGTTTCAATAAATACAAGTTTTGTATTATCTTGAATGGCAGCTTCTACTGCTTCAAAGTCATCAATATCTACAAAGCTTGTTGTAATACCATAGCGAGGAAGAGTTTCTTTGAATAGGTTAAAAGTCCCACCATAGAGTGTCATTGCCGCCACAATGTGATCGCCAGCATGTGCCAATGCTAGAATAGTGTATGTGATAGCTGCCATTCCTGAAGAAGTGGCCAAGGCACCAATACCACCTTCTAAAGCTGCCACACGATTTTCAAAAGTAGAGACCGTCGGATTAGTGATACGAGTATAGATATTCCCTGATTTACGCAAGGCAAATAAATCTTCTGCTTCTTGAGCGTCTTCAAAAACATAGGAAGTAGTTTGATAGATGGGTACAGCACGTGATTTTGAAGTAGAATCAACTTCTTGTCCAGCATGGAGTTGAAGGGTTTCAAATGAAAATTCTCTAGTCATAAAGGTACTCCTTTGGTCTTTTTCTGTATTCTACCTCATTTTTACCATCTTGACTAATTCTTAAATATTAGAGATATGTATAGTTAACAACTATAGCCATAGGATCAGTTATTCTAGAAAAATAATATTCATTTTCCTTGAATAAAATAAGGACAAGATTTACAATAAGATTATGAATACCTTAATAGAATATATCGGTCCGATTATCCTCATAGCACTAATAATCTCTTATAGCATCTATCGCAGATGCCATCCTAATAATATGGACACTAAACAAGCGCTCAAATGTCCAAAATGTAAGTCAATAAAACTGCAAACTTACGTTCCAACACAAAAAAGATATTCTCGTAAAGCCGGTATGATTGGTCATGCAATCAATGGCATAGAGGGAGCTATGTTTGCAATGCTCTATGAAGCTGATCGGACTTATTATCGTTGTCAACATTGCGGTTACCGATTTTCTAGAAAGGAGAATCGTTTTATTTCTAACATCGAATAACCGCCATAATTTTAATAGCTATAATTCAAAAGTATTCACTCCAATTTTTATTAGCTGAAATATAATCCCATAAACGCATCATCAGACTTCTTCCTTTAAGATTCTAAGCTGATGCGTTTTTTTATTTATCTGTTACTCCAATCAGCATGAGATGTTTTCCTACAACTGTATCGGTTAACTGACTAGCTTAAAAATTCCTGTCCAATTTAGAAATGCCTTTCGACGCATTTGTTCAATTTCACAGCGAAATAATCCTGCTAAGGTTGCTCTATTTAAAACAATATCATTCTTACGAGAAAGGCTAGTTACTTTATTTACAAGCATCTCGACTTCTTCACCATCTCTAATTCCCATATCCCATAACTCTTGAAGTACTGATTTTTTATACATTTTCTCATATTCTGCCATACCTTGTAGTGTCCAGTAACGTTCATTATTCTCAACTTCTAACCATTGCCACACAATTTCTGTATCGGCTACATTAGGTTTTTCATGCTGACAGGATAGACAGAGGACCATCTGATTAGCCAGGCTCGTATCCTTGCTCCATTTGCTTGATACAATCTGACACACAGCTACACCATGAGAACTTTTACATCTCCAGCATTTTCCTTCAAGCAATTCATCAGCGCTCAAAATTCCTCTTTCTATCAAAGTATCATTCCAATACTCTGCAACTTTCGATACTTCAGCTTTCTTATTCAACAAATTAAACATTTTCATTCTCCTGTTATAATTACTTTTCTAATATCTGTGTCCGAACCATACTAGCCTGCAACATTGCTAACTCAACTACACAAGAATAATGACTTAAATCAAGATTTTCCAACAAACGATAAGATACAAATAACTTCGGTTGCAATCGTGTGAGAGGTTTTGACCATATTACTGCTTCTGACTGGAATTGTTTGAGTGCCTGAAAATAAATCTGATTGACTGTAAGATAGGCTCTACCATTTAGTAAATATGCATAATCTTGTATTAAATCTCTACAAAATGAAGCTACCCAAATAGCTGCGGTCTTCTCAGAATCAGCATCGTAATCGGCTAATAAGTCCAGCGTAATCAGACCTCCTTTTCCAAAATCCTTCGATTTCTGATTTCGCAATTTTTCAGCATTTATCGGAGTCGTCAAACCAAAATGATTAGCATAGGTTTCCCACTCTTTATAAATATCATTCCAAGAAATCTCTGTCATCCTTTTCATTTGCGACTCCTATTTTTCTTTTTGTGAGATTATCATAACACCGTTTTGATTTTTTGTCAAACGCGTTAAACAAAAATTGCAAAAAATATTTTTTAATGGTATAATTAGTTAAACAGATAAGGAGACAACCATGATTTTAGGTGATATTTTAAAAGAATACCGAAGCAAGAATAAATTATCAATGGATAAATTCGCTGAATTATCTGGTTTAACAAAAGGCTATATTTCTATGTTGGAAAAGAACCAGCATCCCAAAACCAAAAAAGCTCTCCTGCCAACGATGGATACACTAGAAAAAGTCGCTAAGGGCATGGCTATATCGGTTGGTGAGCTAATCGAGCAACTAGATTCCAATCAGGATATAGCTTTAACGATTACTCCTTCCCAATTTAAACTCTTTCAACAGCCTATTCATCCAGAGGTTCAAACCTTGGACAATGAATTAAAAGGTGATTTCCATGCACGATGGTTAACTTTTGGTCAAGAACAGTTAGCAGCTATGCAAACTGCCTCAGTTACTCCTTCTGCTTCTATTCTTCACTTGGATGACTACCGGGAGCGAATCGAATTACCTGTTCCTGGTAAGGTTTCTGCCGGTACAGGTTACTGGCAGGATACAGATATGAACAATCTTGTATCGTTCTATAACGATGAGATTCCGAATAACCAATCTTATGATACAATCGCTCAGGTTGTGGGAGATTCTATGGCTCCGCATATCAAGGATGGAGACTATCTCTTCATTCGCCTAACTCCTCATATTCCTCTAAATACGATTGGAATTTTTTCAGTCAATGGCGAAAATTTTGTTAAAAAGTTCAAAGGTGACTATTTGCAATCACTCAATTCTGACTATGATAACATCTATTTTAGCCCAGAAGACGATATTCGACCTATTGGTCAAGTTGTAGATATTTATAGTCCAGATTGATTTCTAAGCCTAGTTAATCACTAGTTATATTGGCTACATTCCTCCATCTAGTTTTGGAAAGTCTGTTCGTATAGCTGGCTTTTTTTCCTACTGAAAACAAACTGAAAAGCACAGTAAAAGGAGGCTATGACAGCCTCCTTTTATATGTCAAATTGGAAAAGTCCATTACCAGATAGTTATTTGACAACAAGTTAATGATTAAATAATTATTCTGCTACCCTTATGTCTCTGATTGTCCTCTTACTATTTGTCTAAAGTGTGGAGATTGCTTATTATGATGAAAATCGCTAGAGGTTTTTGTGATTTTCTAAGGTTATGTTCAAAAGTTACAACATCTTGAACACATAGTAGTTACGACACGAATAATCTTAGCCTACTTCTGATTGAACCGGGTAGCAAGGCTAAATAATGAGTTAATGCTATGCATTTGACAATGGATATCACAAATAGATATAAAACAGGGATAACGGACTTTTCCCCCTACTAGCATCCCTCTCTTTTTATTAGAGAAAGATGGCTAATAGTATATACACTTCTACGAACGCTAAAGAACTCCTTTCAGTAATTCAGATGGCGTTCAACATCTTAACTAACTCTTTCCTTTTTTCAATTAGATTATACCACTATTATAAAACGCTTTCAAATAATTATGTGCTCCAAAGTCAACTTTTTTACTTTTCTTTTTCCTTGATGAAGGTTTCCCACATTTTTTGTTGCGGCTTAGCAAATGGGTAGGTAGGAAAATCTTCTACAGAAACCCATTTCAATTCTTTTGATTCTGGAAGGTTAAGTGTTTCTGCCACACCTTCTACCATTTCTATCTGCCATTTGCGGTGACTAAAAATGTGCTGGACGGTATCAAATTCTTGCTCTTGCCAATCAACAGTCAGACCATAAAGTTCCGTAAAGCTCTGCCGAATATCTGGCTGAACAACTTCTTCTGCAACTTCAAAGAGAGAGACTTGTTTGTCAACGATTGCTCCTTTTTCCAAAAGCGGAAAAGACCAGAAACCTGATAGAAGACCTGCTTCATTATTTTTTTCCAATAAAAATTGATTGTCTTTATTTCTAATGAGAAATCCCTGGTAGGCCACGGGAATCGGCTTTTTCTTTGGTGCTTTGATTGGATACTTATCCATTGTACCGTTTAAGTAGGCTGCGCTAAAGGCTTTGACTGGGCTGTCCTGGGGACGTGGATTAACTGGCGATTCAATATCCGACCCCAGATCCATCAGGGCTTGGTTGAAATCGCCCGGTCGCTCTGGATCAATCAATAGCTCCATCATCGCTTGGAAAATCTTACGATTGGCAGGCAAACCAATATCATAATCAACCTCAAACAAGCGGCTGAGAACCCGCATCACATTGCCATCTACCGCTGGTTCTGGCAAGTCAAAAGCAATACTGGAAATTGCTCCAGCAGTATAGGGACCAATGCCCTTTAGGCTTGAAATGGCTGCATGCGTGGTCGGAAATTGCCCATCAAAATCTTCTACCATTTGCTGAGCCGCCTTTTGCATATTCCGCACGCGCGAATAATAGCCCAATCCCTCCCAGAGTTTGAGAATGACCTCCTCTGGTGCTTGTGCTAAATCACTAATCGTAGGCAAGTGATGGAGAAAACGTTCATAATAAGGAATGACCGTGTCTACTCTTGTCTGTTGAAGCATGATTTCAGAAACCCATATAGCATACGGGTCCCTTGTCCTTCTCCAAGGCAAGTCACGTTTATTAGCATCATACCAATCTAAGAGTGCCTTGCGAAAAGCTTGAATCTTTTCCTCCGGCCACATTTCGATTCCATATTCTTTCAAATCTAACATACATCTAGTATAACACAAAGAAAGGGAGTCAGCTTTTGCCAACTCCCTTATATCGTTTATAATCAAAATCAAACTAGCTCCAAAGGTTTGGGGAACCTTTGGAGGTTGGAAATAGAGCGAACGAAGTTCGTCTCTACAAAGGTTTGAGGAAACTTTGGAGGTTGGAGATTGAGCGAATGAATTTGTTTCTCTAAATCTAGCCAAGACTGTCTGTTTTTGATGTTCGAAGAATTTTATTCTACTTTACCTGTTACAAACATGGTAAAGCTTGCTGAAGCAAGTAGATGTTTATCTTGGTTTTCTATCTTAACTTCAACGACCTTTGTCCTGCTTCCATCATGTGTGCAAGAGCCTATTACTGATAAGGTATCACCCAGTTTAGCTGCCTTCATATAATGTATATTGGACTGTAGGGTAACAGAATAAGTCCCCCTTGCTACCGTTGTCAGACCTGCAACTGAATCTGCCAATGTGAAAAGAAAGCCTCCATGTGCTATGCCGTATGGATTGAGAGATTTTTCCGTCACCTTTGTGGTCAGTAGCACCTCTTTCTCATTGAGCATTGTAGCTTGATAGTCATCTAAAACCGTAATCGGTTGTAAGTTTAATTTATCTAACACTTTCATCCTCCTCTGTCTGCTGACTTGTTTGCATTTGATAATAAACGCCTTGTTCAGCCATCAATGCTTCATGATTTCCTTGTTCAACAATTTTTCCGTCCACCATGACCAAAATCAAGTCAGCTGATTGAATGGTTGATAGGCGATGAGCAATAATAAAGCTAGTCCGTCCTTCCATCAATTTGGCAAATGCTTCCTGTACTAAAATTTCTGTCCGTGTATCAATAGAGGAAGTCGCCTCATCTAAAATCAGGATTTTAGGTATTTTAACAAAGACACGCGCAATAGACAAAAGCTGACGTTGTCCCTGGGATAAGGCTTCACCTCCATCTGCCAAAACTGTATCGTACCCCTGCGGAAGCTGACGAATAAAGAAATCTGCATTAGCTGCCTTAGCCGCCTCAATGACCAATTCTCGTGTGGCATTTGGATAGCCATAGGCAATATTATCATGAATGGTACCAGATTTGATCCATGTCTCCTGTAAAACCATCCCAATCTGTCTGCGAAGATTCTCACGACTGTACTGGCTAATCGGAACTCCATCTAAAGTAATTTGACCAGCCGTTACATCGTAGAAGCGCATAAGCAGGTTAATCATGGTTGATTTCCCTGCACCAGTAGGTCCAACAATGGCTACCTTTTGGCCAGATTTGACATTAATGTTCAACTGTTCTATAAGAGAACGGTCAGGGCTATAAGAGAAAGACACATTTTCAAAGGAAATAGCTCCCTTCAGCTCCTCAGAGTCAATTTCCCGCTCAGCCTGATCGTCAATGCTATCTAAAGCCAAGATAGCAAACAGTCTGTCTGCACAAGCTAAGGCGCTCTGCAATTCCGATAGGACCGAGGAAATATCATTAAAAGGCTTGCTGTACTGACTAGCATAATTGAGAAAGGTTGTCAGCGATCCCACTGTGAAATTCCCTGTCATAATTCTCAGAGCTCCAAGTCCTGCAAGCAAGGCATAAATAATAGCATTGATAAAGCGAGTGCTTGGATTGACCGTTGAAGAGGCAAAGATAGCCTGTTGGGAATAGGTCGCATATTGGTCATTCACAACTTGAAAACCTTGCGTAAATTGCTCTTGAGCATTGAAAGATTGAACCAGTGTCAATTGACTGATGGACTCTTCCAAATGCTGAGATTGCTTCCCACGTGCCTGAGTCTGTTGTCTATAATAACCATAGGATTTCTTAGCGATATAGCGTGCCACAAGCAGAGAAACTGGAGTTAATGCCACAACCAGCAACATCATCGTCAAGTCAAGCCTAGCCATAGTGAAAATGGTTAGGAAAATGGTCAAGATACCAATGAAAAATTGATTGAAAATCATCAAGAGACCATTTGTTAATTGCTCACTATCACTTGAAAAACGAGCCACCAAATCACCGACTGATTGACGATCAAGATAAGATAGGGGCATCTGGTGCAGCTTCACATAGACCTGTTCACGCAAATCGGCCACCATTCCGTAAACCAAGCGATTGGTTACCAAAGGTAAGTACCATTGCACCAGCGTATTAAGCAAGATAACCATTACCATTTTGCCTAAGATACCGAGTAAGACCTGACCATCTGCTATCAATACTGCATCGACTGCCTGACCAATCAAAATCGGCAGATAAACTGTCAGAAGCACTTGCACCAAAGTTCCCACCAACATCAAGGACATTCGAAGAGGCTGGCGTAAAACCAATCTGACCAGTTCCTTAAAACTAGATTGTCTCATAGCTATCCTCCTCTCCTTGTTGTTGCGATTGGTGAATTTCTTGATAAATAGCAGAGCTTCTCAGCAAGTCCTCATGGCGACCAAGTCCAACTTGACGCCCTTGTTCCAAGACTAAAATCTGATCAGCTGTCCGTAAACTATTGGTTCTTTGTGACACCATGATTAAGTTTTGACCTGGTAATTCCTGGCGAATCGCCACTAATAACCGACTCTCTGTCAGATAATCCAGAGCAGATGTTGCATCATCCAAGATTAAAATCGGCGCTTTCTGTAAAATAGCGCGTGCAATGGTCAAACGTTGACGCTGTCCACCAGAAAAATTCTTACCAAAGGCTTCGACTGGGCTATCCAAACCACCCTTGTCTTCTATGAAAGATTTAGCTTGAGCAATTTCTAATGCAGACCATAAGTCACTATCAGATATTTCTTCCAATCCTAAAGATAGATTAGAACGAATAGTTCCAGCAAAAAGCTGAGCCTGTTGCGGAACGATAGCAATTCGCTGCCGCCATTCTTTTAAATTCTTGGGACTTTTTCCATCAATGAAGAGAGAGAGCTGATTTATTGGCACTGAATAGAGTGCCTGCAATAAATCTACTAGGGTGGATTTACCTGACCCAGTTCCCCCGATAATTCCCATAAACTGTCCCTTACGTAAGTCAAAAGCAATGTCAGACAGGGACTCCTCAGCAGATTTTGGATACGAAAAGGAAAGGTGGCGCACAGAAAAGATGATCTCCTTATCCTCGCTAACCACTTTTGGCAAACTAGACTCTACATCCTCAGATGTTTGGTCAAAAACCTCTTGAATACGCTGTGCTGAAATGTAGGTCTGGTTGAGAGTAGACACGACCATAATCATCTTGACCAATTCTACTAAAATTTGAAGAAGGTAGTTGATAAGAGCGACCAACATCCCCTGTTCCAACAAATTGTGTGAAATGGCTATATTTCCCTGCCAGATGAGAATGAGTAAGGTGCCGTTGACCACTAAAAATGTCAATGGTGATAAAAGACTAGACCAAAAACCTGCCCGCAACTGTTGCTTCTTATAAATCTGATTTATGCCTTGAAAAGCCTTAATTTCCCGCTCTCTTTGTCCAAATGCACGAATCACTCGCCAACCAGTCACTGTCTCACGTACCTGCCCCACCAAACCATCTAATTCTTTTCGCATCGATTGATAAATACGGCTGGTCATAACAGAAATGACTGTCACTATAAAAATCAATAGGATAATCATTCCTAGAAAATAGGCAGATAGACTTGGGCTAATATAGAATGCCATGATGAGCGAACCAAATACGACAATTGGAGCACGTAAAAACAAACGAAGAAAAGTATTAATACCCGTTTGAATTTGTAAAGTGTCGCTGGTCAATCGTGTCAGCAAGCTGGATGAGGAAAGAATATCTCGGCTAGACTTGGGAAGGGAAAGAACCTTCTGATACAAGTCATTCGTCAACTCTTTAGTCACTCCAACCGCTGCTTTAGCTGAATAATATTGCGCTATTAGTGAGACAATAATTCCAATACATGCTAGACCAACCAGTAAAAAAAGCATAGCAACCAGGTTTCCCTGGCTGCCATTTGGAATAATTGTATCAACGATATAGGCGATAATTAATGGTACCAAAAGCTCAAAACAAGCTTCCAATAGTTTGAAAACTGGACCTAATATGGATTCCTTAATATAGTCCTTAAAATATCGTGATAAAAATTTCATATTAACGGTGCTCCAAAGCCTGAACCGCAGTAATCAAGGTCAAGTTGTAAACATCATCAGGGTTACAACCACGAGACAAGTCGTTTACAGGCTGATTCAAACCTTGTAAAACAGGACCTACCGCTGCAAATCCACCCATACGTTCGGCAATTTTATAACCAATATTACCAGCTGAAATACCTGGGAAGATAAATACAGTCGCTTGACCAGCAACACTCGAACCTGGTGCTTTTAATTTACCTGTAGCAGGGACAAAGGCAGCATCAAATTGCAATTCACCGTCCAAATCCAACTCCGGACGCAATTTTTGAGCAATTTTAGTTGCTTCAACCACCTTATCAACTTTAGGACCTGAGCCAGAACCTTTTGTTGAATAGCTGAGCATTGCAACTTTTGGATCAATACCAAACATTTTAGCAGTACGTGCTGAGTTGATAGCAATTTCTGCCAAGGTTTGAGCATCTGGATCAATGTTGATAGCACAGTCACCAAAAATATAACGCTCTTCACCTTTTACCATCAAGAAGGCACCTGATGTTTTCGATACACCTGGCTCTGTTTTAATGATTTGAAGAGCTGGACGAACTGTTGAAGCGGTTGAATGAATCGCACCAGATACCATACCTTCTACTACGCCCATATATACCAACATAACACCAAAGTAGTTAACATCTTTCAACAACTCATGTGCCTGCTCTTCTGATACCTTACCTTTACGGCGCTCTACCAAAGCAGCTACCATCTCATCATATCTATCATAATGAGCTGGGTCAATAATTTCAAAACCTTCTGTAATCCCTTCAATGTCAAGGTAAATCTTAATACGATCTGGGTTTCCAAGCAAGACCGGTACTACATCCGACTCATTTACCAAACGTTTTGTCGCTTGCAAGATACGTGGTTCTTCACCTTCTGGCAATACGATACGTACTTTTTTACCCTCTAGCTTTGTAGCTAATTGCTCAAAAATTTTCATGAACAAACTCCTTAAATTTATTTACTTATTAACTGATTGATAACAGCCTGAAAATCCTCAGGAAGCGGTGCTTCCAAATCAATCCTTTCGGCTGAAAAAGGATTGTCGAAGGCTAAATTATGACAATGTAAGGCTTGACGTTCTATCCCACATTCCAAACTTCCACCATACATATCATCTCCTAACAACGGAAATCCAATGTGAGAAAAATGAACACGAATCTGATGAGTCCGCCCAGTATGTAGTTGAATATCTACTAAATGAATATCTCCCCAAGATTGTACAACACGATAGGAAGTATGAGCATATTTTCCATTCTTTGTCACACAACGGGTAATGATGCTATCTTCTGGACGACCGATAGGGGCAATAATATCCCCTGTCTCTTCTAGCTGCCCATTCCCCTTCACCAAAGCATAATAACGTTTATGAATAAGCTTGGCCTGTAACTGCTTATCGAGTCGTGCATGGGCATAGCCGTGCTTGGCAAACAGCATGACGCCTGATGTATCCCTATCCAGACGAGTCACAATATGAACCTGCTTATTCTCATAATTCTGCTCAATAAGATAACCTTTTACAAAATTTGCAATTGTAGATGAATGCAAGGCAGAAGGAATGGAGGCGTAGCCAACCGGCTTATTTATCGCCAGAAAATGATCATCTTCATAGACAATATCCAACGGAAAGAAAATCGGCTTTAAACTACCAGTCAAATCCTCTTCAGCAGGTATGTCAATTGTAACCCTATCTCCAATATCAAGCAAGTAAGTTGCATTTTGCTCAATATCGTTGACCCAGATATTGCCGCCGGTATACTTAATCTTTGCTAATAGGCCTTTAGAGACACCGTGTTTTTTAAGGAAAGTCTTTATTTTCGTATGTTGGTCAGCAATGAATTCAAACCGCATTACTCCACCTCTCCAATAAAGGCGTCCTTAACCCGATTCCAAAAACTAGTATGGCTCGGTGTTGCAACAAAATGAATCTTACTATTGTCTATCTGATACTCTATACTTTCAATACTATCATAGACAAAAGTCTTATTGTCCACCGCAATCGAGTAACGGTCACTATGCTTTGGTTCAATCACAATCTTGTCTTTTTTAGGGACAACAACGGATGAACCCAAGGTGCGGTAAACACGATTGTTCAAACTTGCCACTTCTGCAATCTGCAATGCCTCGATTGTTGGATGTAAAACAGCACCACCTAATGACTTGTTATAAGCTGTTGAGCCTGTTGGCGTTGAAACCGAAATTCCATCCCCTCTAAAGCGTTCGAAGGGCACATTGTTAATAATAATATCTGCGACCATGGTCTTAGAAAGACGTTTTACTGTCGCCTCATTTAAGGCACGCGCCTCGACAATGCGGCCATCTGTCATCTTGACCTTAACATTTAAAATCGGATACGATACTCTAGCACCTGTATCAAGCTTAAGATTTTCAATCAGCTTGTCCACTTCAAAATCGCGATAATCTGTATAAAACCCCAAATGACCCGTGTGAATTCCTACAAAACGTACACGATCAATCAACTTTTCATATTTGTGAAAAGCAGATAAAAGCATCCCATCTCCACCGATAGAAATGACAATATCTGGATTTTTAGGAGTCAAAATAAAATTTGCTTCTTTTAACTTTGTCCATAATTCTTTGGACACCGCTTCACTCTTAGGATTTCGACTAGCGAGCAGAGCGATTTTTTTTCTACCTGTATTCTTCATCTGTATCATCACTGTTGCCCACACCGTCATTCAGTTTGCGATAGGCAGGATCAAATAAGGCCTGCGCTTCTTGAATGTCGTTGCGGATTTTTCGCATCTCCTCATCTAATTCATAGGCAATTTTTGCTGTAACTTCCAAGCGTTTCTTGATTTCTTCTGGAAAATTCCCCTTATATTTATAATTCAGAGAATGTTCAATTGTAGCCCAGAAATTCATGGAAAGGGTTCGAATCTGGATTTCTGCCAGAACCGTCTCGTTGCCATTTATAGTATCCACAGGATACTCAATCACCACATGATATGAACGGTAGCCAGAAGCTTTCATATTGTTGATATAATCCCGTTCATGCACAATTTGCATATCCTTGCGTTTCCGCAAAATAGCTAATACTTCTTCAATGTCGTCCACAAATTGAACCATAATCCGAAGACCGGCAATATCTTGCATATCTTGAGCAAGATTTTCCAATTTGATATGTCGCAGGGCCATTTTTTCTTTAATGGATTCAATCGGTTTTACCCGTCCTGTGACAAACTCAATTGGAGAATGCCGATTAGCCTTGCGATACTGCTTGCGAATCCCCCGCAGTTTGATTTTCAATTCACCAACTGTCTGAATATAGGGGTCTAAAAATTCTTCCCAGTTAAAGTCCATACGGCCCCTTTCTTGTCAAAACTTTTAAATTGTATTAGAATAACACAAAGACTAATCTATTATAACACATTGAAAGGGTTTACTGCATGAAAAACCACCTTGAAATTGAGTATAAAACCTTATTGACCAAATCCGAATACAAACGCCTGCTTACTGACTTTTCAGATGTGAGCCCAATTCTTCAAACAAACCACTACATTGATACCCCAGACCTAGATATGAAGAACCACCGCTTTTCACTCCGTATTCGTACATTTGAAGACTCAGCAGAACTAACCTTAAAAATTCCACAAGAAGTCGGAAATCAAGAATATAACCAAGCTCTAGACATCCAAACTGCTCATAATTTACTGGAAAATTTTCAACTACCAGCAGGACAAATTTCTGACATTATTTCTGCAACAGAGATTCCACTTGATAAACTTGCTGTCTGGGGAAGCCTCACGACAAAACGCTATGAGAAACAGACATCTATAGGTCTTATGGCTCTCGATGAAAATGATTATGTGGGACAAAAAGATTATGAATTAGAAGTCGAAGTGACCGATGCAGATGCAGGGAAAATTCTTTTTGATGAATTCCTTAAGAAGAAATCAATTCAATTCAAATATGCTAGTAGTAAGGTCGCACGAACAGCTGCCTACATGAAATAACTATAAAAAATCAGCCAAATAAGGTTGATTTTTTAGTTTCACTACTGAAAATTTTTCATTTTTTTGATAGAATAGAACTATCTATTGTAAAAAATACTTTTATGTCATCATAAAAGCTCAGTGTGTAAAAGGAGTTACTTTAAAATGGTACAACCACTCGGTGAACATAACATTAAATTATTCTCACTCAATAGCAACCGTGATATTGCTGAAAAAATTGCTGATTCTGCTGGAATTCCTCTTGGAAAACTGTCTTCTCGTCAGTTTTCTGATGGTGAGATTCAAATTAACATTGAAGAATCTGTACGTGGCGTAGACGTCTACATTATCCAATCAACAAGCTATCCGGTCAATAACCACTTGTGGGAATTATTGATTATGATCGATGCTTGTAAACGTGCTAGTGCCAACACCATTACAGCGGTCATCCCTTATTTTGGCTATGCTCGCCAAGACCGTACCGCTTCTCCACGCGAACCAATTACAGCTAAATTAGTTGCAAATATGCTGGTTAAAGCTGGTGTCGACCGTGTATTGACTCTTGATTTGCACGCTTCACAAATTCAAGGTTTCTTTGACATTCCAGTGGACAATCTCCTTACGGAACCACTTTTTGCAGCCTACTACATGGAAAAAGGACTCTGCGGAGAAGATGTCGTCATTGTGAGTCCTAAAAATTCTGGTATCAAACGAGCTCGTAATATCGCTGAATTTCTAAATGCACCGATTGCGATTATCGACTACGCTCAAGATGATTCTGAACGTTCTGAAGGCTATATTATTGGTGATGTTGCTGGTAAAAAAGCTATTTTGGTGGACGATATTCTCAATACTGGTCGCACTTTCTCACAAGCTTCAAAAATTGTCCAAGAAGGTGGTGCTACTGAAATTTATGCAGTTGCCAGCCATGGCCTCTTTGCGGGAACTGCAGCCCAACTCTTAGATGAAGCACCAATCAAAGAAATATTAGTTACCGATTCTGTTGCAAGCAAAGAACAGCATCCTAAAAATATCGCCTTCCTAACAGCTAGTGACTTGATTGCAGATGCCATCCACCGCATCCAAGAACATCAGCCACTCAGCCCACTTTTCAAATTTACTAGTCCTGAAAAAGAAAACTAGGAGTAAACTCTTTGATTTATTTAGATAATGCAGCGACCACTGCTCTATCTCCTACTGCACTCCAACGGATGATGGAAGTGGCTCAAGAAAATTATGGAAACCCCTCCAGTATCCATCAAAGCGGTCGGAAAGCCAATCAATATCTTAGACAAAGTCGTCAAGAGATTGCTCAGATTCTCTCCGCCTCTCCTGAACAAATTATTTTCACATCTGGAGGCTCCGAAGCTGATACTTTAGCTATTCAAGGCTATGCACTTGCACATCAATCCAAAGGAAAACACCTGATTACTACGGCTATCGAACACCATGCTGTCCTCCATACCATGCAATATCTAGAGGAGCGGTTTGGGTTCGAGGTAACCTATATCCAACCAGTCGATCAAGTAATCACCGCTCAACAAATTCAGGATGCCCTTCGACCAGATACTATTTTAGTCAGCGTTATGTTTGCTAACAATGAGACCGGTCAGCTACTTCCCATCAAGGAAATTGGAGAGCTCCTAGCCGATCATCAGGCCGTCTTTCATGTAGATGCTGTTCAAGCAATTGGAAAAATTGCAATTGCTCCCACTGACTACGGAATTGACTTCCTCGCAGCCTCTGCCCATAAATTCCATGGTCCAAAGGGGATGGGATTCCTGTATAGTAACGTTCATAAATTTGATTCCTTGATCCACGGCGGAAAGCAGGAACAGCAACATCGAGCAGGTACTGAGAATCTCCCTGCTATTGCTGCTATGGCGACTGCCCTAACAGAACAATATGAGTCCTTAGATACGCATCATAAGCATGTCAGTGAACTGCAACAACATATTATCAAGGGATTGTCTGGCTTAGACTATTATCTCAATCAGGCTGGACCTCATCTCCCTCATGTCCTTAATATCGGTTTTCCTGGTAAACTTAATGAACAACTACTCATGCAACTAGATTTGGCAGGTATCGCTGTTTCTAGCGGTTCCGCATGTACGGCAGGTGTTGTCCAAAATAGCCATGTTTTAGAAGCTATGTATGGAAAAGACTCCCATCGTCTGAAAGAATCCATTCGTATCAGCCTATCTGAAATCAATACAAAAGAAGAGATAGATACTCTTATCATCGAACTAAAGAAAATACTTGGAGGTTAAAATGGCATTCCAACAATCAGTTACCTTAAAAGATTGTAATTTTACTTATCACATTAGCCCTGCTATCAAAAAATATACACTCCGTGATAACACCTTTGAACAAAGCAAAGCAGGTCACTATCAGCTTACACGTCTTCTGGAAGAAATTCCAAATTCAAACCAAGGATTCCTCTTGAAAATTATTATCAATCAAGACCTAACTGGTTTTAAAATTAACATTACCGACAAGTCTGGTCTTCATCTGGTAAACATTTTTAAGCCAGAAAGTAATAAGGTTATTCAAGAAAAATTCTATTTCCTCATGGATAGCTTGATTGACCGTGACATCTTTACAAAAGAGGGTTAGTATGATTGAAATTCACTATCTTGACGCTTACAAGCAAGAGCGTATCCAAACATTTGAGAATAAAGATGCAGCCATTCTGGCTTTTTCTGGTTGCTTAACCCTCCCAGACTATTATCCAGTTACCAGCATTACACAAGACGGACAAGCTCTGGATTACAAAGGGACAATCGGGAATCTCTATCGCTATTTACAAACACTAGATTAGACAGTTTCCTGTTTAATCTTTTTTTAAAATCAATCTGTTGATTTTTTCACAAACTTGGACTAGAATAGAATAAAGAACTGTTTAATATATAAATAATCGATAAAGCGTATTCTATCGAAATAAAGGAGTCTAAAGTGAAAAACGATAAAAAATCTGATATTCCACGCGCAACTGCCAAACGTCTATCCCTCTACTATCGCATTTTTAAACGTTTCTATGCAGGAAATATTGAAAAAGCTAGTTCAAAAGAAATTGCTGAAGCTATCGGAATCGATTCGGCTACCGTCCGCCGAGATTTTTCCTATTTTGGAGAGCTTGGTCGTCGTGGCTTTGGCTACAATGTCAAAGAGTTGATGGATTTCTTTGCGGATATTCTAAATGATACCTCCATCACCAATGTTATGCTTGTTGGAGTCGGGAATATGGGGCGGGCCTTGCTACACTATCGCTTCCACGAACGAAATAAAATGAAAATAGTCATGGCTTTTGAAGCAGATGATAATCCAGCTGTTGGAACGACAGATGAAAATATCCCAATCCATGCAATCTCAGAAATCAAGGAACGTATCAGCGAAGCAAACTCTCAGACAGCCATTCTAACGGTACCCAGCGTCAAGGCACAAGAAGTGACCGATATTCTTGTTGAGGCTGGTGTTAAGGGGATTCTGAGCTTTTCGCCAGTTAACTTGTCTGTCCCAAAAGATGTCGTTGTTCAGTATGTTGATTTGACTAGTGAATTACAAACACTACTCTACTTTATGCGAAAAGGATAAGCAATGAAAAAACCAGTTATTGGTATTTCTGGAAATGAATATAAAACAGGGGATCATACAGAACCCCTGCTTTCTTATACCCAGACTTGCCTCGTACAAGCTATTGAAGATGCCGGTGGACTCCCACTCATCCTTCCTGTTACAGAGCCTGATTTGGCAAAATATTATATCCATCTTATTGATAAACTCATCCTAACAGGAGGACAAAATGTCCAGCCAAGTTACTATCACGAAGAAAGGACTATTGACAGCGATAATTATCTACCAAAGCGTGACGAGTTTGAATTAGCTCTCATAAGGGCTGCCCAAGAAAATCAGAAACCTATCTTCGGTATCTGCCGAGGTCTACAGCTCTACAATGTAGCTCAAGGTGGTAGCCTTCATCAATCAATTTCTGAACATTGGCAAGACATAGACGGACAAGAAGTCAGTCAAACGATTCAACTGACTCAAAATAGTCCACTTTACGACATATATAAGTCCGATCCGAGTGTAAACTCATTTCACCGCCAGGCTATCAAAGACTTAGCACCTGACTTAGAAATCATTGCACTATCGGATAATCAACAGATTATTGAAGCAGTTCATTCAGCCTACCCAACTAAATTTTTAGGGGTTCAATGGCATCCTGAACTACTCTACGGTAAACGTGAGATTGAAAAAGACCTCTTCCACTATATTGTCAATAAACTTTAAAATAACTCACTTTCTTCTCTAAAAGAATAGTAATCCTTATTTCCAACAATTAAATGATCTAATAATACCAGTCCTAGCTTTTCGCAGGACTCTTTTAAATTCTCCGTAAATAGCAAATCATTCCTACTCGGTTGTACTGAACCCGACGGGTGGTTGTGAACGATGATAATCGATGTTGCCATACATTTTACTGCGTAATGCAAAATTTCACGTGGTTCTGCAATGCTACGATTAACACTCCCAATAAAAATCGTTTTTTGACTGATAATCTGGTTCTGTGTATTGAGATAAAGTGCAACAAGATGCTCCTGCTTCTTATGCCCGATTTCATGAATCATCTTACGTCCCAACTTCTCACTTCCCAAAATTCTCTCATTTAAGAGTAGCTCTGATTGATTGATACGTTTTCCAAGTTCAATCATAGCCTTAATTTCAATCGCCTTGACGCGCCCAATTCCAGTCAAACTTTGCAATTCTTCAATTGATAATTCTCTTAGAGCCGCTAAACTCTCTAAACGATTCAATAATTTATTGGAGAGAATAGAAACAGGTTCTTTTTTTGTTCCAGTTCTAATAAAAATTGCTAGTAATTCCTGATTACTGAGACGCTCAGCTCCAACTTCTACTAAACGTTCTCTAGGTAGAATAGCCTCTTCTTTAAATTCAATTTGATACATAATTTCCTCCTCACCTATCTATTCGTAAAATCTTGCAAAAAAAGAAGCCATATAAAACCAAAGAATATCTCCTCAGTCTTATACCACTTCTTAATCCTTAATATATAGATGTTTTATTGTCCATAATCATACTGATTATAACTCTTATTGAAGGAATCTAAGATGTCTTTTGCAGTTTCATTATATGGAGTTGTTGATTCAAGAACTCCTTTTACAATGATACGTTGTGTTGCATTATAGTCCGTACATGTTACCAAGGTAACTTCTGTACGTCCTTCTACATCATCAATGACATAGACACTTTCAGGCGAAACAATTTCCACACTATCAATAACGTAGGTGTAAACATTGGTCTTGTCAGTAATATAGATTTTCATGCCGTTTTTAGCACGATCAAGCGGTGAAAAGAGAACATCTGCCGCACCAGTTACACCAAAAATATGGTGGCTGGCCAACGCATAATTTCCTTTCCCCATCTCTTGATTTTCCTTCATGGTACCAGCTCCATACATGAGCGAAGTATTGAAGACCCCTTTAAAAATAGGAAGATTGATACCAAGCTCGGGAACCGCAATTCCACCAATTACAGGTAAGCGTTGTGCATCCCACTGTGCTGCTAAAATAGCCTCTGTAGAAATAGACTGAACCTGATCGAAATCAAATGTTGTTTCAGCCTGTTTATTCTTTTCTATATCCTCTGTCGTAACATTGCTAATCTGGTATTTATTCGTATTCCAGCCGATAATAAAATTACGGATAGAGGTGTTGAATATCAACGCTAGGGAAATCAGTATCAATACAACTGTTAAAAGATTGCGCCAAAAAGAACCTTTACGCTTCTTCTTGTTTTCACGTTTTGACATGACTATTTATTCCTTTTCTTCTTTAATTTCGGCAGCATCTACCAAGGCAAAGGTCATGATTTTCGCTTCATCATTCAAGCGCATCACTTTTACACCCATGGTTGAACGACCAGTTTGAGAGATATTGGCAACACTTGTACGAATAATAACGCCAGTATCGGTAATAACCATAATATCTTCATCACCAGATACCGTTGTCAAACCTGCCAGAGAACCATTCTTCTCAGCAACTTTAAGAGTCTTGATCCCCTTACCACCACGACCTTTGGTTGGATACTCACTAGCTGGTGTACGTTTACCAAAACCTTTTTCCGTCAATACGAGTACTTCTTGGTCATCAGAAATCATAGTAGCGCCAACTAACTGGTCTCCCTCGCGTAAATTGATACCACGAACACCTGTTGCTGTACGGCCCATATTACGAACATCTGTTTCAGTGAAACGTACAGAATAACCGAACTTAGTCCCCATAATAATGTCTGCTTGGCCATTTGTTAAGAAAACATTGATGAGTTCATCGTCTTCTTTCAAATTCAAAGCTTTCAGACCGCTCTGGCGAATATTGGCAAATTCTGACACACTAGTCCGTTTTACAACACCTTGGCAGGTTGCAAAGAAGAGATAGCTATCTGCCTCCTGGTCCTTAGTTACATTGATAATGGTTTGAATTGCCTCGTTTTCTTCCAATTTAAGCAAATTGACCACTGGAAGTCCCTTTGCAGTACGACCATATTCTGGGATTTCATAGCCTTTGAGACGGTAAACACGTCCCTTATTAGTGAAGAAGAGCAAGCGATCATGAGTGCTTGTAGAGACTAATTCTCGTACAAAATCATCATCCTTGACGCCAGTTCCTTGAACCCCACGTCCTCCACGTTTCTGAGCTTGAAACTCATCCTGTGCCAAACGCTTGATGTAGCCTTGGTTTGACAAGGTGATTAAAACATCAGTTTCTTCAATCAAGTCCTCATCTTCAAGGGAAAGAACTTCACCAACCATCAATTCTGTACGGCGTGGGTCAGCATATTTACGTTTTACTTCTTCTAATTCGTCTTTAATAATCTGAACAACACGCTCAGGCTTAGCTAGAATGTCAGCCAAATCCGCAATCAAGGCCACTAACTCATCATATTCTGATTGAATCTTGTCGCGTTCCAAACCTGTCAAACGACGAAGACGCATATCAAGAATGGCCTGACTCTGACGTTCAGAAAGGTCAAATTTCTCCATCAATTCAGCTTGAGCAATAGCATCAGTTTCTGAATTACGGATAATACGAATGACTTCATCAATATGGTCAAGAGCAATCAGCAAGCCTTCTAAGATATGAGCACGCGCCTCAGCCTTTTCTTTATCAAATCGTGTACGACGAGTGACTACTTCTTTTTGGTGTTCAATATAAGACTCTAGAATCTGACGTACAGAAAGGATTTTCGGTACACCATTTTGGATGGCCAACATGTTGAAACTAAAGTTGGTTTGAAGCTGTGTTTGCTTGAATAGGTTATTCAAAATAACGTTAGCAGAAGCATCACGACGAACTTCGATAACAAATCGTACACCCTCACGGTTGGATTCGTCTCGAACAGCAGTGATTCCTTCAATACGTTTTTCTTGGACTAATTTAACAATATGTTCTTGAACCTTGGACTTATTGACCATGTATGGAAACTCTGTAACAACAATGCGTTCACGACCATTTCCATATTCTTCAATTTCTGTGCGGGAACGAAGAACTATTGAACCTTTACCAGTTTCATAAGCACGGTGAATTCCAGATTTCCCCATAACCAAGGCACCTGTCGGAAAATCTGGTCCAGGCAAGACTTCCATAATCTCACGTGTTGTTACCTCGGGATTGTCCATAACCAGCTTAACTGCCTCGATAGTCTCACCCAAGTTGTGTGGAGGAATGTTGGTAGCCATACCAACGGCGATACCGGTCGTTCCGTTAACCAGAAGGTTAGGGAAACGAGCAGGTAAAACCTCTGGCTCACGTTCACTCGCGTCATAGTTATCCGCAAAATTTACCGTATTCTTGTTAATATCACGAAGCATTTCAAGCGCAATCTTGCTCATGCGTGCTTCTGTATAACGCTGAGCGGCTGCTCCGTCGCCATCCATGGAACCAAAGTTTCCGTGACCATCAACTAACATGTGACGGTAGCTCCACCATTGTGCCATACGAACCATTGCTTCGTAAATCGCAACATCTCCATGCGGGTGATATTTACCCATAACATCCCCTGTGATACGGGCTGATTTTTTATGTGGTTTATCCGGTGTAATTCCTAATTCATTCATCCCATACAAAATACGGCGATGAACCGGCTTCAGACCATCACGTACATCAGGCAGAGCACGTGAAACGATAACACTCATCGCATAGTCGATGAAGGATGATTTCATCTCATTGGTCAGATTAACCGTTACTAAATTTTTATCTTGCATTATATGCCTCTTTCAACAGTCATTGTGCTTCTATTATACCATATTGGCGAATAAATTTCTTTGTTGGAAACTAGCATGTAAACATTTTCAAAGGCGCTTTCACAAGTGACAAAAAGCTTAAAACATGCTAGAATGTATTATGGTCGGGATGAAGTCATCCCCAAATAAAACTAAGGAGATGTTTAGCAATGACTGCAACTAAACAACACAAAAAAGTAATCCTTGTCGGTGACGGTGCCGTAGGTTCTGCTTATGCTTATGCTCTTGTTAACCAAGGGATTGGTCAAGAATTGGGTATCATCGATATCAACAAAGACCGTACTCAAGGTGATGCAGAAGACTTGAGCCACGCATTGGCCTTCACATTCCCTAAAAAAATCTACTCTGCTGAGTATTCAGATGCTCATGACGCAGACTTGGTTGTATTGACAGCTGGTTTGCCACAAAAACCAGGTGAAACTCGCCTTGAATTGGTAGAGAAAAACCTTCGTATCAACCAACAAATCGTTACAGAAATCGTCAACTCTGGTTTCAACGGTATCTTCCTTGTTGCTGCTAACCCTGTTGACGTATTGACTTACTCAACTTGGAAATTCTCTGGTTTCCCTAAAGAGCGTGTTATCGGTTCTGGTACTTCTCTTGACTCAGCTCGTTTCCGTCAAGCATTGGCTGAGAAAATCGGTATCGACGCACGTTCAGTTCACGCTTACATCATGGGTGAGCACGGTGACTCAGAATTTGCAGTTTGGTCACATGCCAACGTTGCTGGTGTGAAATTGTACGACTGGTTGCAAGATAACCGCGATATTGATGAGCAAGGTCTTGTTGACTTGTTTGTATCTGTTCGTGATGCAGCCTACTCAATCATCAACAAAAAAGGCGCAACTTACTACGGTATCGGTGTTGCACTTGCACGTATCACTAAAGCAATCTTTGATGATGAAAATGCAGTACTTCCATTGTCAGTTTACCAAGCTGGCCAATACGAAGGTGTTGAAGATGTCTTCATCGGTCAACCTGCTATCATCGGTGCCCACGGTATCGTTCGTCCAGTCAATATCCCATTGAGCGAAGCTGAATTGCAAAAAATGCAAGCATCTGCTAAACAATTGAAAGACATCATCGATGATGCTTTCGCAAACCCAGAAATTGCAGCTGGTGTTAAAAACTAATTATATAAAATAGTAAAAAAGGTGAGCAATAGCTCGCCTTTTTTACCTTCTAATATCATAACGTAACATAGCAATTCCATCTGTGACAGTGGACTCTACCAAGAGCAATTTCTTTTCTTCCAAAAGTGAGGCGAAAAGTGGAATGCCGTCACCCAAAATAGTAGGAATAATCCCAATAATAAGGTGATCAATCACTCCCGCCTCTAAACAGTCCTGAACCAGACTTGCTCCACCAAACAACCAAATATCTCCACCTTCTCTAGAACGAAGTTTCATAATCTCCCCGATGATGTCCCTTACGAAACGCACATTACATAGTCCGTCTGCTCGGTACGACTCGCAACGATAAATTGCTTTTCCTGATATCCTTCAATCATTTCCAACGGACAATCTTCTAATGATTTTCTCCCCATCACAACTGTATCACAGTTGTTAAAGAATTTTTGATTATCAAACTGTAAGACCGTATCGTATTTATTGGTACCATGTCCTTCAATCCAATCGTAGCTTCCATCCTTACGTGCAATAAATCCATCTAAACTCATTGCAATATTTAACACCAATCGTCTCACAATTAACCTCATTTTATACCTTAGTGACAAACTATTATACCAGTCATTCTCCCTATTCTCAACCCAAAGTCCCTATAACTCCTCTTCCTTTGAATAGGACAATTATTCATTTCCTGTACAGCAAAGAACATGATAAAAAGGTCCACTGGACCTTATTCGCTTCCGTATTTTCAAGCTCATGATAAAAAGGTCCACTGGACCTTATTCGCTTCCGTATTTTCGAGCTCATGATAAAAAGGTCCACTGGACCTTTTTATTTAGATTTGATATAGTTGATACCGTCTGCTTTAGGAGCGACTGCTTTACCAAAGAAAGCAGACAGGGCAATAACAGTAATCAAATATGGTGCAATTTGAAGATAAACCGTTGGAATATCTTTCAATCCTGGTAATTGTCCACCCACTACTGCTAAACTTTGCGAAAGACCGAAGAATAGACTGGCAAGCATAGCGCCAATTGGATTCCACTTACCGAAAATTACAGCTGCTAGAGCGATGAAACCTGAACCTACGATTGTTGTTGCAGAGAAGTTGATATTCACTGATTGAGCACTTACAGCTCCACCAACACCACCAAGGAAACCAGCAATCAACACACCTGCATAACGCATAGCGTAGACATTGATTCCCAAAGTATCCGCTGCCTGCGGATGTTCACCTACTGAACGAAGGCGCAAACCGAACTTGGTTTTATAAAGGATGAACCAAGCAAGAAATGCTGTTGCAATAGCTACATAACCCATCAAGCTTGTATTTTTGAAGAAAATTTCACCAATGATTGGAATATCTGCCAAGATAGGGAATGAAAATTTACCAAATGATTCAGTAATACTATCAGTTTGCCCCTTATTATAGATAACCTTGACTAGGAAAACTCCCAATGCTGGAGCCAAAAGGTTCAACACCGTACCTGAGACAACGTGGTCTGCACGGAAATTAATCGTCGCCATCGCATGAATAGCGGCAAAGACAACACCAGCAAGACCTCCTACAATAACAGCTAATAATGGAGTAGCATTACCAAATGTCCCTGCAAATTCGATATTGAAAACAACACCAGCAAAGGCACCGATAACCATGATTCCTTCTAGACCAACGTTTACAATACCACCGCGTTCAGAGAAAACTCCTCCAAGACTGGTAAAGATTAAGGGTGCTGAATAAATCAACATTTGCGAAATGAGTAAGGCAAGAATTGAAACATTCATCTTATTTCGCTCCTTTCGCTTTATTTCTAGATTTTAATAATTGTTCAAAAATAAATTTCACACCGATAAAGAAAATGATTGATGCCGTAACAACGTTGATCAATTCAGGTGGAATCTGTGCACGTACCATACCTGGGGCACCGACAGAAAGAACACCGAATAGAAAGGCAGCCAATGGAATACCTAACGGTGAATTAGAAGCTAAAAGCGCTACTGACATACCATTAAAACCAATATCCAAGTTACCGCTTTGAATGTAAACGTTTTGGAAAGTACCCAAACCTTGGATAGCTCCCCCAAGACCCGCAAGAGCACCTGAAATAATCATAGATAAAATAATCGTACGCTTCGCAGACATACCCGCATAATCCGATGCTGTTGGGTTAAGCCCCACTGAGCGAATCTCAAAACCAAGAGTCGTTTTGGTCAATAGGAACCAAATCACAAAAACTGCAATAATGGCAAAGAAAATACCAATATTCATACGTGAGTTATCTGTCAATGCACGGAGCCACTCTGTTTGGTAAGAGGCATTTGCTGACACGTTAACTGTCGAGTCTGTATTCTTCATCAAACTATCTGCAAATACATCACGAATGATATAGTTACATGAATAGAGTAAGATGTAGTTCATCATAATCGTAACGATAACTTCACTTGTTCCCAAATAGGCACGTAGAATACCTGGAATAGCTCCAGCAATACCGCCTGCCAACATAGCAATCAAGACTGTTCCCAAAATCAAAACTGGACGTGGTAAGTCAGGATTTGCCAAGGCAAACCATCCAGCAAAAACCCAACCAACATAGGCCTGACCAGACAAACCAACGTTGAAGAAACCTGCACGACTAGCTACTGCGAAACCGAGAGCAGTGAAAACAAGTGGTGCCATTGCACGGAAAATTTCACCAATTGATTTGATATTACCAAAAGCTGAATAGAATAACTCTTCATAGCCCCAAATTGGATCGTAGCCAAAAACAAGCATGACAATCGCTCCAAGTAGGATACCACTGACCACAGCCATTAATGGAAGGGCCAAATTCTTATATTTATTAAGCATGTTCTTCTCCCTTCTCAATATGTCCACCTGCCATCAAGACACCTAACTCTTGTTTATTGGTCTTAGCTGGTTCAACAATACCATGGATGACACCATCATGGATAACAGCAATTCTATCTGATACATCCAAAATTTCATCCAATTCGAAGCTGACAACAAGAACAGCCTTACCCTTATCACGTTCTGCAATGAGACGCTTACGAATATACTCAATAGCACCAACGTCCAAACCACGTGTTGGTTGGCTAACAATGAAAAGGTCTGGGTTGCGATCGATTTCACGCGCGATGATAGCTTTTTGCTGGTTACCGCCTGAAAGAGCCTTGATTGGAACGAGTTCACTCGCCCCACGAACATCAAATTCTTCCATTAACGCGCGTGCTTTTTCATTAATGATATTATAGTTCAAGATACCATTTTTTGAAATCGGTTCTTTATAGTAAGTTTGAAGTGCAAAGTTCTCAGCAACAGTCATCGGAAGAACGAGTCCATCGCGATGACGATCTTCGGGAACGTGGCTCACTTGCATTTCTGTAATTTTACGTGGAGTTTTACCAACTACCTCCTCACCTTTGATAGTGATTGAGCCAGATTTTACCTTACGTAAACCAGTGATTGCCTGAATCAACTCACTTTGACCGTTTCCGTCGATACCGGCAATACCAACAACCTCACCTGCTCGAACATCAAGCGATAAGCCCTTAACTGCTGGGATACCACGGTTTTCATTGACCACCAAATCCTTAATGGACAAAATGACTTCTTTAGGACTCGCTTCAACTTTCTCTGTTTTAAAGGAAACGGAACGTCCAACCATCCACTCAGCCAAATCTTGGTTTGTTGCACCTTCAACGGCAACTGTTTCGATTGATTTACCTCGACGAATAACTGTTACACTATCGGCAACTGCACGAATTTCATCCAATTTGTGCGTAATCAAAATAATAGATTTACCTTCTTCAACCAAGGCTTTCATAATTTTCAAGAGCTCTGCAATTTCCGCAGGGGTCAATACAGCTGTCGGCTCATCAAAAATTAAAAGGTCTGCTCCACGGTAAAGTGTTTTAAGGATTTCTACACGTTGCTGTGCACCCACAGAAATATCTGCAACCTTTGCAGTTGGATCAACTTCAAGACCATACTTAGCAGAAAGTTCTTTAATTTCTGCGATAGCTTTTTTAAGGTCAATCACGCCACCTTTGGTGGTTTCAGAACCAAGAATGATGTTCTCAGCAACTGTGAAAGCATCAACCAACATAAAGTGTTGGTGCACCATACCAATACCCAATTGGGCTGCTTTGGATGGAGAGTCAATCTTCACGGATTGACCGTTGATAACAATTTCACCGCTTGTAGGTTCCAACAAGCCAGCAAGCATGTTCATCAGAGTAGATTTACCCGCACCATTCTCACCAAGAAGGGCATGGATTTCACCACGTCTGACATTCAAATTGATGTGGTCATTTGCTACAAATTCACCAAATATCTTAGTGATATTGCGCATTTCAATGACATAATCCTTAGTCATAATCTATTATCCTTTCTGACTATAGCCTTCTGAAAATTCTTCAGTACTACTTTAGTACCTTAAAATTCTTCATCAACTATACCATTTTTGTCAGTAAAACCTACCATAGCTGATAGGCTTTACTGAGAAAAATCTCAGCCCGAAAACGGCGACCCCGTCGGGTCGCCGAATCGGAATTGTCGAAAAGAAATTCATTAAGGTTTTTCAGGAACTTCTACTTTTCCATCCAAGATAGCTTGCTTAGCATCTGCAACTGCTTTAGAAGCATCTTCTGAAAGGTTAGTTTCTGCCAATTCAACACCTTTATCTTTCAATGAGAATTGAAGTACTTGACCACCAGGGAATTCACCTGCGACAGCTTTAGTTGCAATATCTTTAACTGAAGTACCAACTTGTTTCAATGTTGAAGCCAATACAAAGTTAGAAGACTTACCATCTTTAGAAGTGTATTCACCTTCTGCTGATTGGTCACGGTCAACACCGATTACCCAAACTTTATCTGCTTCATTACGAGTTTCATTTTCTGCTTTAGCAGCAGCAAATACACCGTTACCAGTACCACCAGAAGCGTGGAAGATAACATCTGCACCTGCAGCATATTGAGCAGCTGCAAGAGTTTGACCTTTAGCAGCATCACCAAATGAACCTGCATAGTCAACTGTAATCTTGATGTCTTTGTTTACAGACTTAGCGCCCGCAACGAAACCAGCTTCAAAGCGATCGATGATAACACCTTCCATACCACCGATGAAACCTACGTGGTTTGTTTTAGTTGACTTAGCTGCAGCAACACCAGCAAGATATGATGCTTCATGGTCTGCGAAACCTACGCTAACTACGTTGTCTTGATCTGGAACAACACTATCCACGATTACATAGTGTGTGTCAGGATTATTTGGTGCAACCTCAGCAATCGCACTCTCCAAGGCAAAACCAATACCGAACACAAGGTTGTAACCACCAGCAACAGCTGAATCAAGGTTTGTGATGTATTCTGATTCATTAGCTGATTGGAAGTAATCGTAGCCATTACCTTTAGAAAGACCAGCTGCATTACCCCATTCTTGAAGACCTTCCCATGCAGATTGGTTAAATGAACGGTCATCAACACCACCAATGTCAGTAACGATAGCAGCTTTCACAGATGTGTCCGCTGATGAAGATGCTTCTGAGCTACTGCTTTTTGAAGCACGGTTACCACATGCAGCCAAAGATACAGCCGCAACAGCTGCTAGACCAAGTCCAACAAGTTTCTTGTTCATTTCTGAACCCTCCTAAAAATCTTTTTGCAACTACATTGTTGCAGAGTAATATTGCTACAGTCAAATGACTGTCATACAGACTAGGTTAAGTCTGTAAAGGAATATGGAAGTAATTCCCCGACTGTCATCTCGACTGTCGATTTATCTTTAGCGACCAAGGTCACTTTTAAATCCTTATCAAAAAATTCTGCCATAACTTGGCGACAAGCTCCACAAGGAGATATTGGCTTTTCTGTTTCACCATAAATAATGATTTCAGAAAAATCTTTCACTCCTTCAGAAATGGCCTTGAAAATAGCTGTCCTTTCAGCGCAATTGGTCAAACCAAAGCTCGCATTTTCAATGTTTACACCCGTAAATATTTCCCCTGTCTTAGCTACAAGAACTGCACTAACTGGAAACTTTGAGTACGGTACGTATGCTTTTTGACTGTTTTTTACAGCTAATTCAATTAAATTAATAGTCTCCATCCGCCTGTGCTCCATTCATGATTGCCACGCCTGATGACGCACCAATACGAGACGCTCCTGCTTCGATAAAGGCAATAGCATCTTCATACGAACGTGCACCACCAGAAGCCTTCACTCCCATGTCAGGACCTACTGTTTTTCTCATCAAAGCAACATCCGCTACTGTAGCACCACCTGTAGAAAATCCTGTAGATGTTTTAACATAGTCCGCACCAGCTTCTTGAGATAATTGACAAGCCTTCACTTTCTCATCGTCAGTAAGGAGACATGCTTCGATGATAACTTTGACTAGTTTATCACCACTTGCTTCTACAACAGCTTTAATATCCTCCAAAACCAAATCGTAATTTCCAGTTTTCAGAGCACCGATATTGATAACCATGTCAATCTCATCTGCTCCATTTGAAATTGCATCTTTTGTTTCGAATGCTTTTACAGCAGGTGTGTTTGCTCCGAGAGGGAAACCAATAACCGTACAAACTTTTACATCACTATCTTTCAAGCTTTCAGCTGCTAAAGCGACCCAAGTTGGGTTAACACAGACACTTGCAAAATCGTATTCTTTTGCTTCTGCCAAAATCTTTTCAACCTGCTCTTGTGTTGTCTCAGGTTTCAAGATTGTATGGTCAATATATTTATTCAATTTCATGGTTTTCTCCGTACATTAAGAAATAATCTCTATGATTTCTTTCGTTTTTACACTTTCTTTATCTATTTTAACATTTTTTCGGAAATTTGTAAGCATGTTTTCCGAAATATTTTCATTGGCATAAATCGTTGCGATTTGTTCACCCTTAGAAACAGCTTCCCCTACTTTCTTATGGAAGACAATACCTGTTTCATAATCTAAATCGTCTGTCTTGACTGCGCGACCTGCACCAAGTTTCATTGCAAAGAGACCGAATTCCAACGCAGGAAGCCCCACAAGGTATCCATCCTCCTCCGCAAGAACTGGAACTTGCTGTGTAACCTGAACTGGACGATATAAATCTTCTAAGTCACCACCTTGGGCAAGGACCATCTCTTCAAATTTCTTCAAAGCTGCACCATTGTCAATATGTTGGCGTACTTCTTCAATGCTTTTCTCAACATTTGCAAGCTCCAACATAATTTGAGCTAGTTCACAGATAAATTCGGTAACATCTTCTCGACCTTTACCCTGTAAAATTTCAATAGCCTCTAAAATTTCCAAACGATTTCCAATCGAAGTGCCAACTGGTTGAGACATGTCAGTCAAAACTGCAACTGTCTTACGCCCAACCGCCTTCCCAAGATCCACCATGGTTTTAGCTAGAACCCGTGCTTCTTCAACGGTCTTCATGAAGGCGCCTTCTCCCACTGTTACATCTAGAAGAATCGCATCCGCACCTGCGGCAATTTTCTTAGACATTACCGAGCTGGCAATCAGTGGAATAATGTCAACGGTTGCTGTCACATCTCGAAGGGCATAGAGCAATTTATCAGCTTTGACAAGATTGTCTGACTGTCCAATAACTGCAACACCAGTATCTTGAACTTGCTTGATGAAATCTTCTTGACTAACTTCAATCTGGTATCCTTTGATTGACTCTAACTTATCCAAGGTTCCGCCAGTATGACCAAGTCCACGACCGCTCATCTTTGCAACTGGAATATCAAAACTTGCTACCAATGGCGCTAAGATGAGTGTGACCTTATCTCCGACACCACCTGTAGAATGCTTATCTACCTTGATGCCTGGAATTGCAGACAAATCAATCTGTTCACCCGTTGCAACCATGGACATTGTCAAATCAGAAATCTCACGTGTTGACATCCCTTTGAAATAAATCGCCATCGCCAAGGCTGACATTTGATAATCCGGTACTGTCCCGGCTACATATCCATCAATCAACCATTTGATTTCTTCAGACGATAGTTCTAAGCCATCACGCTTTTTTTGAATTAAATCAACTGCTCTCATTCTCTCACACTTTCAAGGATGTAGTAACCCTTGTCTTTCTTTATAATCTGGCAGTTGCCGAACACCTCTTCCATCTTAGCCTTGGCACTCGGTGCACCTTGTTTCTTTTGAATGACAATGGTCAAGGTTCCGTTTGCCTCTAAGCGTTGAAAGGCTCCAGCAATTACTTCATGTACAACCGATTTTCCGGCCCGAATAGGTGGATTTGAAACAATATGATTGAATGTTTCGTCCACGTTTTCGTAGATATTGGATTGATAAATTTTAGCGGTAACACCATTCCTCTCAGCATTTTTTGTAGCTAAATCCAAAGCTCTGCTATTAATATCAATCAGTGTTGTGTTGGTGCTGAACACCTTAGCAAGTGTCAAACCAATTGGGCCATAACCACAACCAACATCCAACACCGACGCCCCTTTTTCAAAATGAAGGGTTTTTAAAAGCACTTGACTACCATAATCAACCATCTTCTTGCTAAAAACACCTGCATCTGTCATGAAAGACATTGGGGTGTCTAGTAAGTTTACGTGGATTTCATGAATATCATGTGCTACTGTAGGATTTTTTTCGTAATACATATTGGACATGTACTTATTATAACATTTCCTAAAAACGTTTTCAAGAGTTTTTCTTACATGAAAAATATGATAAAATGAAATCGATATTGAAACGCTTACCTATAGGAAGAATTATGTATGAAAAATGAATTTTTAAATTTTGAACAAATTGACCGAGCCACTTGGCAACAACTACATCGTAAGACTACCATTCCACTTAGTCAAAGCGAACTAAATTCTATTAAAAGTTTTAACGACCGCATCCAATTACATGAGGTTTCTGACATCTATCTTCCTTTGGTTAATCTTATCCATATCTATCGGAAAGCACGCAAAGACCTAAATTTTACGAAGAGTTTATTTCTACAGAAAACTATCAAGCCTCAGCCATTTATCATTGGCGTTTCTGGAAGTGTTGCTGTCGGCAAATCAACAACTAGTAGATTGCTGCAAATTCTTATCGCTCGGACATTTAAACACGCCAAGGTTGAATTAGTGACAACGGATGGATTTCTCCATCCAAATGCGGTTTTAGAAGAACGGCAACTGTTAAATAAAAAGGGGTTTCCTGAGTCCTATGACATGGAGAAATTAATTGATTTCCTTGATAAGATAAAAAACGGCTACGACTGCCAAATTCCTGTCTATTCACATGAAATCTATGATATTGTCCCCAACAAAACTCAGGAGATTAAGTCTCCAGATTTCTTGATTGTTGAAGGAATCAATGTATTTCAAAATCCACAAAACCAGCGCCTCTATGTCAGTGACTATTTTGACCTGTCTATATACGTTGACGCTGATGTGGAACATATTGAAACCTGGTACTTGGAGCGATTCCAAAAATTATTGACATTGGCAAAAAATGACCCTAACAACTATTACCATCGTTTTACCCAGATGACGTACCCTGAGATTCTATCTATTGCCCAGAATACTTGGAAAAACATTAATCTAGCTAACTTAGAAAAATTCATTGAACCAACCAGAAACCGTGCTGATATTATTCTTCATAAGGCCGAAAACCATGAGATTGATAAAATTTATCTAAAAAAATAAATTTCACTTGTCAAAAATACTCTTTTCAGATATAATGGTATAGTTAGTACAAGAAAGGGTGGAGGTGAAACCATTGGCAAACATTAAGTCAGCTATCAAACGCGCTGAATTGAACGTTAAACAAAACGAGAAAAACTCAGCACAAAAA
The DNA here is from genome assembly GCF_044427405.1 of Streptococcus sp. 2020WUSS089. NCBI lineage: Bacteria > Bacillati > Bacillota > Bacilli > Lactobacillales > Streptococcaceae > Streptococcus > Streptococcus sp. 2020WUSS089. The sequence continues at coordinate 77,732 of NZ_JAOTGD010000001.1, forward strand.
TCAGCTATGCGTACTGCAATCAAAGCATTTGAAGCTAACCCATCTGAAGAGCTTTTCCGTGCTGCTAGTTCAGCAATCGATAAAGCAGAAACTAAAGGTTTGATTCACAAAAACAAAGCAAGCCGCGATAAAGCACGTCTTGCATCAAAACTTGCTTAATTAAAAAAGAAACCTTTGGGTTTCCTTTTTTTTATTTTTTCCACCATAAGGAGGCGAGACAAAGTGGATCAATTTTTCCCTCGATGAATAACATCATTAACTCGTCAACCACAAAGCCCTCACTAAGATTCTACACCTAGTGAGGGCTTTATGTTCGTTTTCATTATTCTGTGGGTGAGGCGGAGCCATCATGGATGTCTTTCCCACTCCCTATTTTTTTATTATTAGGGAAGAATACGCTCCTTGAGATTCAAACTAATTCGTTAGAACCAATCTGCCAGTTCAAATGTATAGGTTTGATCATTATAATAGTACTGATACTCTCCTACATCGCCCAAAGCCTGAAAAATAGCATTATTTTCAGTAGAGGCCAATGTAATCATTTGTTGCATTGCTTCTGCTGTTCCGAATTGCAAGACTACTTTATCCGTACCTTGTAGTCGCTGATCAGTGATGGACTGTAAAACTGCAGCTTCATCAAAGCTTGTGAAATAGACTCCCTTTTGAACATAGTAATTCAATGAATTATCTGTGCACTTTGGATAGGTCAATGCTCTAGGTTCGTAATATTGTTCTTCTCCCCAGTAGTCGAGGAGGTCGGTATCAGCAATTCTACTTCTCTCTAAGATTTCATCAGGGACACATAGATAATCGTATGAAATATCTGTATGTGCTTCTCCACTTATAGCTTGATCAAAAACTGGGTCTCCCCAAGTCGTATCAACACCATAGTATTGTCCATTTATCTTGACTAGATTCCAAGCATGCCCAAACTCACTGTTTTGCCCATTTTTTGCAAGCCCTGTGACATAGATACAATCAATGCCTGCTTTTTTACATAAATATTGGAAGGTACGACTATAGCCAGCACAAACTGATTTCTTATCTAAGAGTACACTGGTAATTCCTTGGCTTCTCCACGTGACAGAGTTGGTCTGTAGGGCTTCAAGGTCGTAATCCGTTTGCTTTATAATCACCTCGTAAAAATATTTAACCTTCTCATAGTCCGACCCTGTTGGTGCCTGAGCAAGTATCTTATTCACTTCCTCTTCTATTTTATTTCGTGTCGGAGATAAATCAGTCGGATACGCTGGCTCTTCTAAATCCAATATATCCACTCCGCCAGTCATTGCCGCTTCATCTGTTAGCCAGTAAAATTCTGGATAATCATGAGCGACAGAAAAATAGACGCGCGAATATATTTCATCATTAACAGAATCAATATCAATCACTTGCATCCGCTTGCTGAGTCCATTAACAAATTGGAGATAGACACGACGTTCCTTATCAGTATCCAATTGTTGGTAGTAGAAATTTCCTTGAACCTCTTCTTTTAATGCTGTTAATTCTGCTTCTAGTTGCTTTTTTTCTTTAGAAAATTCAATTTTAGCTGCTTCCAAACGTTCACTCAGCTCTTGTCCTCCTCCTGAACAAGCAGAAAGGACTGTCGCCGACAATAATATGGTTAAAACGCCACGAGAAACTTTCCTCATATTTACCTCCATTCTTGTTTAAGTATAACATAATTAGGAGGCTTCTGACGAACTACACAAAAAAATTAGACTAGAATTTTCCTAGCCTAATAATATTGTTTTATTTAGGTAATCCTACCTCAAAAATAGTTCCTTTCGGTTGGTTATCTCTAACAGAGATTTTCCCACCTAGTGTCTTAATAATTTGCTGAGCCAACGATAATCCTAGACCGAAACCACCTTTTTGACGTGTTCTGGCCTTATCAACTCGATAAAAGCGATCAAAGATTTTCTTCTTATCGGCATCGCTGATTCCCAAACCATTGTCGGCAACTGTGAAGTAGACAGATTTATCCTTGATATTAGCTGTAATTTGAATTCTGCCATCATCGTCGGTATACTTCATGGCATTGTCAAATAAAATGGTGAGCAACTGTTTAATCAGGACCTTGTCTGTTCGAATCGGCTGATGAATCAAATTATTAACTGTTAGTGTTTTTCCATTTTCTTCGGCAATCATAAGGTAATTAGCAAAGATTTCATCAAAATAATTCGGTTGGACATCGATCATATCGACTTTTAAGCCATCATCACGACGAGCCAAATTGAGCAGGTTTGTTGTCAATAATCGCATATTTCGAACTTCTTCCAAACTAGATCCGATGCTTTCACTACTCTCTAAAATCGTCGCTTCGGGATGGCGAAACAGGCTCTCCAAACGATTTTGGAGAACAGCCAGCGGCGTACGCAACTCATGACTAGCATTTTCGACAAAGTCCTTTTGTTTTTGATAGCTGATTAGAATTGGACGCATGCTAAGATTCGATAGGTAAATACTGGCCAAGATAGAAATGAGCCAAGCTGATACCATAACAATAGCAACTGTCGATTCATAGGTCTCAATGGAGGATTTTATCTGGCTGACATTCACTAAAATTGTCGCATATTTTATATCATAGGACGAATAATAACCTAGTTCATCTGTAGCCAGCTCAATCGTCACATAGCGATAATCTTCAGACATACCGAAGCTTGATTCAACTGTTGCTTCCTTAATTTCGCCCAATTTTTCCTTATCTAACAGTAGGTCGGCCAAACCAGTAAAAGTATCCGGATTGACCATTTCTCCACTTTTACTATAGAGTAAAACATGAGTATTGACACCTAATCTCAGCTGATCTCCATCTCTAGTATTTTTTTGTTCTTTAGGAACAGGCATGCTATCTGAGCTAGAGCTCGTCGTTTCTTCACTAGTTGGGCTATCTTGAAGTATAAAGACAGAGTTGGGCTCATAGGTTCTTGCGATCGCAAAACCAACAGCCATCGCTGGTTCTTCCTTAATCCGTTTCAAGGTATTATCTGAATTTTGATACATAGTTGAACGCATTAATTGAAAAATGATAGCTGTCATCAAGCCAAAAATCAGGGTAAATACTGCAAAATAACGGATAAAGAAGGAAAATTTATCCGTATACACTAATTTTCTGATTCGCTTAGGCATTTTTTAGAATGTACCCGACACTACGCAGGGTTTGAAGATTTTCCCCGAAGGTCGTTCCTTTCAACTTTTTCCTAATTTTAGAAACATATACTTCTACTACTGAAATAGTAGTGTCACTGTCAAATCCCCAAATACGGTCAAAAATTTGAGTTTTTGGCAAGATAACATTTTGATTTTGCAAGAAGTAGACTAGTAGATCGAATTCTTTTCCTAGCAATTCAACTTCTTCGCCATTTACAGTTGTAGAGTTTGTCGATAAGTCAACGGTCACGTCCCCATAAGTTAGTGTGTTTTCATTAAACTTACCCGCTCGTTTTAATAGAGCTTGAATTCGCATCTTCAATTCTTCTAAATAAAACGGTTTTGTCAAGTAGTCATCAGCTCCCAATTCAAAACCATGGCCTTTATCCTCTAGACTTTCCTTGGCTGTTGTAATCAGAACAGGTGTCGTAACACCTTTTTCACGTAACTCTTTCAAAACTTGGAAGCCATCTTTTTCAGGCAACATCAAATCCAAAAGAATCAAATCATAAACGCCTGTTTCCGCCTCATAAACGCCCTCTTCACCATCAAAAACCTGCATAACATCCGCAAAATCATCTAAGAAATCAAAAACAGAATTTGATAGGCTTAAATCATCTTCCACTAACAATATTTTAATCATCATATACTCCTTACGTTTCGGTTTAATAAACAAACCAAAGACCTGGACACAGGGCATGGTCTTTAATAGAAATGGTTAGATAAAGTCCCACGTGACCATCTAAAAATGAATGATCGGGTAGGCTTTATCTGACTATTTATTGATACGTGTTCATTATATCATGGAACAAGTAGAAACCAAAATCTCAATGTTTATTGATTAGAAGAACTACTATCTCCTGAAATTTGAGCTTTAATTTCTTGATTCCTCTTTTTTAAAGCATTCACTTCATCAGAAGAAGTACTCGAGTTTGACTGGGTTGCTCCACTTGTCGCATCAGGAGGAGTTGTACCTTGTCCAGATGGCATGCCTTGTGTAGGACCTCCTTGACCTGGTGGCATGCCTTGGCTAGCTCCACCTTGGCCTGGTGGCATACCTTGGGTATTCGCAGATGCGGCTACCTGTCCATTCGTTGCTGCAGAATTATTTTGCACCAAACTTGCCTGATTTTGTGTTGAAACTCCTGTTGAGCTTTTCGAAATGCTCATTCCCCCTGCAAAACCCAAGGTAGCAGCTGAAATAGCAACAGCAGCTAGTACTGTTTTTGACTGTGACTTAAATTGATTAATAAATGACATGAAATTCCTCTTTTCAATAGAATATTATCAGAATGAGGCCCACTAAATAACTCCTCTTTACCTGATGATAATAGTATAGTATTAAAAACTTAAACTAAGCTAAAGAAGTCCAGCATTTTTATAAAAGTTTATTGCATAAAAAAGAAGCCCTCTCGGACTTCTGAATTACAACTCTGTAATATCACCTGTGCGTAGATAAACAACCCACTCACAAATATTTTTAGCATAATCACCGACACGTTCCAAGTAGGTTAAAACTTGGTAATAGTCGCGACCAGCAACCAAGGATTCTGGATTCTTCTTGATTTCTTCCGTTGTCAATTCTTGGATACTTGAATAAAACTCATTAACAACCTCATCACGAGCAGCTACTTCATATGCGACTTCCATATCCGCATCACCAAGATAAAGCTCCAAAGTTTCTTCAACAAGTTTTCGAACTTCGCGCCCCATCTTCTTCACTTCATCTTCAACTACTGGAATACGGACTTCGCCTTTCATACGAATAGCAGCTTTTGCGATCGAAACTGCGTGGTCTCCCATACGTTCTAAGTCACTTGTTGCTTTCAAGACAGTGATTACTCGACGTAAATCTGTAGAAACTGGTTGTTGCAAAGCAATAATCTCTAAAGATTTCTTTTCGAGTTTAATTTCAAAATCATTGATTTTTTTATCGGCTTCGATCACTTCTTTAGCCAATTCACGATCATGAGTTGTAAAGGCACGAACAGCATTATTAATTTGAGCCAAAACTTCATTTCCCATCGCGTAAAATTGATTGTGAAGTTTTCCTAATTCTTCTTCAAACTGCGCTCTTAACATATAAACCTCTTTTCTTTTTAACAGGCCTAACCAAACTTACCTGTAATATAATCGTCTGTCTCTTTGTTTGCAGGGTTCATGAACATTTCTTTTGTCAAATTGTATTCTATCAAATCGCCATCAAGGAAGAAACCTGTTCGATCTGAAATACGTGATGCCTGTTGCATAGAACGTGTTACTAGCACCATTGTATACTTATCTTTCAGACCATAAAGTGTGTCCTCAATTTTACCAGCCGAGATTGGGTCAAGGGCTGAAGTTGGCTCATCCAACAAAATAATTTTTGGGCTTGTCGCCAATACGCGGGCCACACATACACGTTGCTGCTGACCACCTGAAAGTCCAACTGCCGAGTCATGCAAGCGATCTTTCACTTCATTCCAAATAGAAGCACCAATCAAGGAACGCTCAACTGCTTCGTCCAAGACCTGCTTGTCCTTGATACCGTTAATACGTAAACCATAAACGACATTCTCGTAGATAGACATAGGGAATGGGTTTGGTTGTTGGAAGACCATACCGATTTCCTTACGAAGATCAACAGTATCCGTACGAGGACTGTATATGTTTTTTCCGTTGTAATCAATCGCACCTGTCAATGTTACCTCTGGATTTAAATCTCCCATACGGTTAATAGAACGCAAGAGGGTTGACTTACCAGAACCAGATGGTCCAATCAAAGCAGTAATTTCATTTGGATAGAAATCGATTGACACATTATTCAAGGCTTTTTTCTTGTTATAGTAAACAGACAAATCTTTTACTTGTAAAATAGGTGATGTCATTTGTTCCCTTTCTATCCAAAATGTCCTGAAACGTAGTCACTAGTTGACTTGAGTTTTGCATTCTGGAAGACGTTTGCTGTCTTATCATATTCAATCAAGTCACCCAGATAGAAGAAAGCTGTGTAATCACTTGCACGAGCTGCTTGTTGCATATTGTGCGTAACAATGATAATGGTGTAGTCCTTCTTCAATTCAAACATAGTTTCTTCTAACTGCATAGTCGCAATCGGGTCCAAGGCTGATGCAGGCTCATCCATAAGCAAGATTTGTGGTTTTACAGAGATAGCTCGTGCAATACACAAACGCTGTTGCTGTCCACCTGATAAGGTAAAGGCTGACTTGTGCAAGTCATCTTTTACCTGATCCCAAAGGGCTGCTTGTTTCAGAGAAGTTTCAACAATCTCATCCAAAACCTGCTTATCTTTCACGCCTGCACGTTCATGTGCAAATGTGATGTTACGATAAATAGATTTTGCAAATGGGTTGGGACGTTGGAATACCATTCCGATATGCTTACGAATTTCGTAAACGTTCATATCTGGTCTGTTAATATCGATTCCTTCATAAAGAATTTGACCGGTTACCTTAGCAATATCAATAGTATCATTCATACGATTAAGACTGCGAAGATAGGTTGATTTCCCACACCCTGATGGTCCAATCAAGGCTGTAATTTTATTTTTTTCGAACTGCATATCAATGCCCTTGATCGCTTCATTTTTACCATAGTAAACATGAACATCTTTTGTCGAAAGGGCGATATTCTCCTCTGGAAAAGTAATGATATGGCGTTCATTCCAGTTGTAATCTGCCATTTTTTCTCCTTATAAGTCAGACTTCTAGGCTGCTGAAGTCATTTTCGCATGAAGTTTCTTACCGATATATCGTGCAGAAAGGTTGAAAATCAAGATGAAAACCAAGAGAATAGCTGCTGAACCAGCAGAAACTTGGGTTGCATCTGGGATTGTCCCTTCGCTGTTTACCTTCCAGATATGAACCGCAAGGGTTTCTGATTGACGGAAGATAGAAATCGGACTAGTAACACTCAATGGATTCCAGTTTGACCAGTCAAGAGCTGGAGCTGACTGACCTGCTGTATAGATAAGGGCAGCCGCTTCACCAAAGATACGACCAGATGCCAAGACGATACCTGTGACAATCCCTGGAAGTGCTTCTGGAATAACAACATGAAGAACAGTTTCCCAACGTGATAGACCAAGAGCCAAGCCTGCCTCACGTTGCGTATGGTGAACGTGACGAAGGCTGTCCTCTACGTTACGCGTCATCTGTGGTAAGTTGAAGACTGTAAGAGCCAAGGCACCTGATAAGATAGAAAAACCGTACTCAAACTGAACAACGAAAATCAAGTAACCAAACAAACCAACTACAACGGACGGTAGGGATGACAAAATCTCAATACAGGTACGGATAAAGTTAGTCAATGGACCTTTTTTAGCATATTCAGCCAAATAAATACCTGCACCGGTTGACAAGGGAACAGAAATTAAGAGCGTTACAACCAATAGGAAGAATGAGTTGTAGAGCTGAATTCCAATACCACCACCTGCTTTGTAAGATGAAGATTTACTTGTCAAAAAGTCCCAGCTTACATGTGGCAGACCACGTAGCAAGATGTAAAGAATCAGTGATGTCAAGATAACGACAATCACACCAGCGATTGAGTAAAGAATACCAGTCGCCAATTTATCAAATTTTTTAGCGTGCATAGTTTTTCTTACCCTCTCTCGTAATAAATTTCATAATCATGTTAAAGATAAGGCTCATCAAGAGCAAGACTAGGGCCAAGGACCATAGGACGTTGTTCTGAACAGTTCCCATAACCGTATTACCGATACCCATTGTCAAAACAGAAGTCAAAGTCGCTGCTGGCGTTGTCAAGGAAGTCGGGATAACCGCAGAGTTCCCCACTACCATCTGAATCGCCAAGGCTTCACCAAAGGCACGCGCCATACCAAAGATAACGGCCGTAAAAATACCTGGCTTAGCTGCGTTCAAAATAACACGCCAAATCGTCTGCCAGCGAGTGGCTCCCATAGCCAAACTTGCTTCGCGGTAGTGACGAGGTACTGCACGCAAACTGTCAACCGTCATAAAGGTTACTGTTGGCAAAATCATAACGAAAAGTACAAATACACCCGACAAGATACCGAAACCTGTTCCACCGAAGATTGAACGTACAAATGGCACAACTACTTGCAAACCAATAAAACCATATACAACCGATGGAATACCAACCAACAGTTCGATAACAGGTTGTAAGATTTTTGCACCACGTTTTGGTGATATTTCTGTCATGAAGACCGCTGCACCGATTGCGATAGGTGTCGCAACAACAGCTGACAGAATCGTAACAATGAAAGAACCTGAAATCATTGGCAGGGCACCAAATATTTTCGAGCTTGGTTCCCACTTGCTTCCAAATAAGAAATCAGTGATGCTCACACCGTCAACAAAGAAAGTCGATAATCCACGCTGCGCAACGAAAATCAAAATCATTGCAACAATAAAGACAATCAATGATAGACAAAGGAATGTAATTACCTTACCAAACTTCTCTAATCGAGAATTTTTAGATGGAGACGATAACTCTTTTGCTAGTTGTTCGTTTTTCATGCTTACTCCTTCTCAGTCACCGTGCCATCAGCACTTTTCACAACTTTCATATCGTTGATAGAAATGTATCCCATACTTTCAACGATACCATTTTGAACTTCATCTGACATCATGTAATCTAAAAATTCTTCTGTCAAATCAGTCGCTTTTCCCATCGTATACATATGCTCATAGGACCAAATTGGCCAATCATTTGTTGCTACATTTTCAGCAGTTGGTTCAAAACCGTTTAGCTTAATTGTTTTAACGGAATCATCTATATAAGCAAATGATAGGTAGGAAATTGCACCTGGTGTCTGAGCAACAATAGATTTTACCATACCGTTAGAATCTTGTTCTTGACTCTGAGCTGCGGTTTGTCCATCCATGATAACACTATCAAAGGTCGCACGTGAACCTGAACTAGCTGCACGGTTAATGATTGAAATTTCCAAATCCTTACCACCCAGTTCTTTCCAGTTGGTAATCTCACCAGTAAAAATTTTACGCAGATCTTCTGTAGTAATATCTCTAACCGATACTTGCTCATTTACAATAACGGCCAAACCAGCTACTGCTACTTGATGGTCAACAAGTTTACTTGCATCAATACCATCTTTTTCCTCAGCAAATACGTCAGAGTTACCAATCTGAACAGCTCCAGACTGAACTTGTGACAAGCCAGTACCTGATCCTCCACCCTGAACATTGATGGATTTACCGATATTGACACTACCAAATTCATCTGCTGCTGCCTCAACAAGTGGTTGAAGCGCTGTCGAACCTACGGCTGTAATAGACTCTCCTCGATCGATCCAAGAAGAACAACCAGAAAGAGCCATACTACTCAAAAGAAACAAAGCTGCAATTCCAAGCTTCTGCTTTTTTTTCATTTCGTTTTTTCCTTTACATTTTTCAGTGGAATCTCCTAAAATTAACTCTGTATTTTACATAGAATTTACAAGATATTTCCACTCATCCACTATATCATATAAAAAGACAAGTTGCAAAAAAAATCTGCTGATTTATTTTAAAATCTCAGCCCTTTTGGAAAGCCATTTTTAAGCGTTCCAGATACAATTTTTGCGAAACCAAGACCGTTCCCCTGAACTGCTACCTGATACCAGCCATTAGCTAAATCCTTGGACACAGCTATTGTATGTCCAGCAGTGTAGGACGAGAATTCTTCTAAGCTGATTTCTACTCGATTTTTAACCTCCGAACTATGGAGTGCTAGACCTAAAGCAAAACTTGGTTCAAATCTTTTTTTCTTAAACGTCCCCAAGTGAAGACCATTTCGAGCAATCTTTACTTTTGACAAATCAGGAAGGCCCTGTGGCAGTAGATAGAGATTGTCGCCAAAAACCTGCAGTAAACCATCCAATTGAACCTTTAAATGCTTCTGTTCAAATTCTTTCCAGAGAGCTTGCTGTTCTCTATTCAAATTGGATTTTCCTGGTTTTAATTTTTTCTGACTGGCTTCCCCTAGAAATCTAAATTTGGCAACGAACTGACCTTCTCCTGCAAAATGGTGGGGATACATACGAGCAACTTCTGTATAGCCGATTCCTTCTACCATTCCATTGATTTTAGGAATGTCTATCAGTTCCAAATCATATTGTTCTAAGAGCCAAGTCACTACTTCTTCATTTTCCTCTGGTGACCAAGTGCAAGTAGAATAAATCAATTGACCATCTGGAGCCAACATGTTCAAGGCCGATTCTAAAATCTCTCTTTGTAAGCTTGCACATTGTGCTGGATAATGTTTGGACCAATATTGAATCGCATCGGGGTCTTTTCGAAACATCCCTTCACCTGAACAGGGAGCATCTAGGACAATCATATCGAAATATCCTGGAAAGACCTTTTCCAAGCGGTCTGCTGATTCATTTGTTACAACAACATTCCTCGCTCCGAAACGCTCAATATTTTCAGCCAAGATTTTTGCTCGTTTGTTGGAAATTTCATTACTAACCAAGAGCCCTGTATTTTCTAAGTATGAAAGCAAGTGAGTAGACTTTCCTCCTGGCGCTGCTGCCAAGTCCAACACTTTCATCCCTTTTTCCGGAGCTGCAATCTGACCGACAACCTGTGCAGCCGGCTCTTGTGAGTAGACTAAGCCAGTTACATGTTCTGGAGACTTTCCTGAGACCTTACCATAGTATGACCAAGTCATATTAGGGATTGGTTGCTCAAAGTCCAATTGGCTTTCTTTAAGAGGATTTGTGCGAAATCCTGAGATTGGATCTTGTTCAAAACTCTCAAAAAATGCTTGGGCTTCACTACCAAGCAAATGATTATATTTATCTATAAAATCCTGTGGCAATTGCATTAGAATATATACCCCTTCACTTCCTCAAGATGGGATTCTGATACTAGCATAACAAACTCTCGTTTATCATAGGCCAGACTCGGACCATCAAAACTTAACATGACTAAACCTAAAGAGGAGCCAATAATACTGGCTGCTGCGTAGTCCCATGGACACAGATAAGAAGCATAGGCAAATAATCTTCCTTCCAGAACGTGGGCGAAACCAATTCCAGCACTTCCTACAGATCTTGTACCTAAACTTTGATTTGCTAATTCTGCCACTCCATGTGCATTGGCTGCATACAACTGTGCATTGATCCCTATCAAACTCTGGCGAAGAGGGCGCAGCTCTGGTTTCTTTAAGCGTTCTTGATTGCAATAAACAGGAAACGAATCTCCTCCATGGAAAAGTTTGTCTCGCATGACATCATAAATGATACCAAACTTTCCTACTCCATTTTCAAAATAGGCAATCATAATGGCAAAATCAGTTTTCTGAGCAATAAAATTTGTGGTGCCATCAATTGGATCAATAACCCAAACATTTCCCTCATGAATAGAAGAAACATCTCCACCTTCCTCACCTAAAATCCTATCACCCTGATAGCGAGATTGAATCTGTTGAGTCAGCATTTCTTGCACTTGTTTATCAAGGTGCGTTACCAAGTCTGTAAAGTCACCCTTTTCTTCAATCTGAAGATCATCATGTAGATGCTGTCGGAGAAAATTTCCAGCCTCCAGGACAATCGTTTGGGCAAAGTGATACTTAGTTTCCAAAACGAATAACTCCTTTCCCCTTATCTCGAGCAGCCTTAACAACTCGATAGGTTGAATAACCCGAAACTGCTTCAAAGTCACGATCAATTTGACGTTCCTGTCCCTTACTTTTAACAACATCTTTGAAGCTTTTATAACTAGCTAATATAGCTACCGCATCTGCTCCTTTTTCATAAGCCGTCTCCACCTGATTCAAAAAAGAAAGCACGGAGGAAATCTCCTCTGTGCTCCACGAAAAATCAAGTGGATATGAATAATTTTTGTTCATATCTTTTATCCTATTTCTGCTCGTAATGTGGCATTTCTCAATTCTTGTTTGCGGTACTTGCGCGGAAGAAATGCACGAATTTCATCTTCGTTAAAACCAATCTGCATCCGCTTCTCGTCCAAAATAATCGGACGTCGTAAGAGACTTGGATAGGTTTCAATTAACCCAATAAGTTGCTTCACAGAAAGCTCATCAACATCAATATCTAGCTTCTGAAAAACTTTTGAACGGGTAGAAATCAAATCATCTGTCCCATTTTCTGTCAATGCTAAAATGTTCTTCAATTCCTCAGCAGTTAGAGGGCTAGTCATAATATTGTGCTCAATAAAAGGGACTTCGTGACTTGTCAGCCAAGCACGAGCTTTACGACAACTGGTACAACTCGGTGACAAAAATAAAGTAATCATGTCTTCCATCCCCTCTAAAAACATTTTTCTTCTTATATTATACTCTAACTTAAAAGAGTTTTCAATAGTAAATCTAATCTCTTCCCTGTAATTTTTCCAAAGATTCTATTTTTTTCTCTAAGCGTAGCAATATTTCGTTTTGTTCATCAATTTTTGCCATCAAGGTATCCAACTTCGTTTCACGCTCTGTTTCAGAGAAAAAACGAGTTATCGTGGAGGTAACCATACCAAAAGTACAAATACCAACCAACATCAGGAGGATGGCTATAATTTTAGAAATCGTATCTTGGGGGACAATATCTCCATACCCTACAGTTGTCATCGTTACAATGGACCACCAAAGTGCATCGAAGAATGATTTCCCTTCAATCACTGATAATAAGACACTTGCAACTAGCACCGCTGAGATATTTAACATCAACACTTTAGATAAACTGTTGGTATGCAAAAGCTTGTTGATTGTATCCCAGAATCGATTAGACAGGGCAAATATTCTCGTTACTTTGACCAATCTGAAGAGTCGTGCAAGTCTTCCCAAGCGAAGAAAACTGAAGAATGAATCAAATGGAATAATGGCAATTAATTCCAAGATATGCCCCTGTACATATTCAAGTATGTTATCCGCATAATAAAGCTGAGCAAAATAATCGCAGACAAAGATAAACCACAGGAGCCAATCCAGTACCCGATAGCCATTAGAATTGGCAATACTAGCATCCATTAATTCAAGTACGATAAGAAATACATAGACTACAGCTATGTAGGTCATAGCCTTCTCATAAAAAGGATGACGAATCAATCGTTTAAGCATATTTCCCCCATTGCAAGGCAAATTCCTCATCAGATTTCATCTGCTCCATCAAACCTTCAATCCCATCAAATTTGACCATATCTCGAATTTTTTCAAGCCAAAAAATAGTTATTTTTTCTCCGTAGATAAAGCGGTCAAACCCCAAAATATGAGCTTCTATCCGCATCTCAGTTCCATCAAAGGTCTCATTTTTCCCAACGCTTGTCATAGCTCGATAGCGTTTTCCATCTACTTCGACATCAGCGACGTAGACTCCCTCAGATGGTAAATGGACTCGGTCAAAAGGAGCCAGATTTGCAGTCGGATATCCAATAGTGCGCCCTCTGGCATCTCCATGAACAACAATTCCCTCCGTCATAAATGGATAACCTAAAAGTTGATTTGCTAGAGAGACATCCCCTGACTGGATAGCCTGACGAATGCGAGTTGAAGAAACTTTTTCTCCGTCCAGGCTCACTTCACTTACAATTTCTACCTGGCCATCAAATAGCTCTGTCAAATCTTTGACATCTGCTCTGCAATTTCCAAAATGATAGTCGAAACCTGCGACCAAAATCTGGGCATTGAGACCTTTGATATAGCGCTCCAAAAACTGCTGAGGAGTATTGTTAGCAAATTCACTAGTAAAATCAGTCAAAATAAGATTATCAACACCATATTTTTTCAATAAGAGGTAGCGTTGCTCTTGACTAGTCAAATGCAGTAAAAGTTCTGGGCTAAAGCGAGAAAAAGCCAACCGAGGTGACTCTGGAAAGGTCAGAACAGTTACTATCAAACCTTGCTCATCTGCTACTTTTCTTGCTCGATCAAGTAAAGCCTTGTGCCCAAGATGAATCCCATCAAAGTAGCCTAGTACTAAAACCGTCGGCTCCTCTTGATTCAATTCACTATAATCTTTAATTGTTCTAATGTTCATGTTTTCTATTTTATCACAGTTATTGAGAAATTTCTTAGACCAAAACCTTGCTCGGTTTATACAGCTGGTCGCGTTTTTCAAAAATAGCAATCAACTGACCATCATGAAAGCCTGCTAAGCGCTCTGCTTCTGCATTCAATTCTACAAATCGACCAAATGTAGCATCTTGCACCTGCTCTTCTTTCAATTCTACAACAGGTAAATCCCCGATACCACGTTCAATAGGTTGGAGAAATGAAAAATCATTTTCAGCTACCAGCGAAGAAATTTCTTCCAAAGTTAAGGCGTCCGCTAGGTCCATTCCTGCTGACCCAGTTCGTTCCAACTTAGACATGTGACTGGCGTAGCCTAACTTAGCCCCTAAGTCAACAGAAAGAGTACGGACGTAGGTGCCCTTTCCACAACGAACACGGAAGGTAAACCGAGCACAGTCATCTGCCAATTCAATAGGACTGGTACGTTCAAAACTATATATGTCAATTTGGCGTTGGGGACGTTCGACTTCTTCACCCGCCCGTGCGTATTCGTATAACTTGCGACCATTTACTTTAACGGCGGAATACATAGGCGGAATCTGGGTAATAGTACCGACAAAACTAGCCATAGCCTCATCAACTACCTGCTCTGCTATGTCCAAAACCGGTGTTCGCTCAACAAGGTCGCCAGATGCATCTTCTGTCGTGGTCGAGTAGCCAATGGTAATCTCCCCCTCGTAGATTTTCCCCTCGTCCTGCATAAACTCAATCATACGAGTAGCCTTTCCGACTGCAATTGGCAGAACCCCTGTCACATCTGGATCTAGCGTCCCACCGTGTCCAATCTTCTTCTCCTGCAGAATCTTTCGGAGTTTAAAAACTGCATCATGCGAGGTCATCCCCGCCTCTTTTTTTAAATTAATAATTCCTGAAATCATGTTTTCATTATAACACAAAGGACCGCTCTTGTGGGCGGTCCGGTTGGATTAAATTTCCCGATGAAAATCGCTGTCAATTTCAAAAAATGGTTGGATATTTTGGACGTATTCCAAGACGCCTTGAAACTCTCCCTGGTCATCACGCACGGCCTTATAGACCACATAGACAAACTTGCCCATACTCTCGGACTTGAACCACATGGTCACCTGGTCTTTTTGCCCTGTGCGGAGCAATTCAAAAATCTTCTTGACCTTGTCTAAGATTTTGGGCGGATGGCAGAGCTCCACATGACGTCCAATCTGGCTCGGAGTACGTTTGAAAATCATGTCTTCAACAGGGTGGCTGTCATTATAGTATTGGAAAATATCGTCCTTGTTGACAAAGGTGAGTTCCAACGGTAAATGGTTGAGAATAAGATTGGCCTGTTCGACAGACAAATAGCCATTACCAAAGCTCTGCGGACTGGTCCTGTCCTGAACAGATTCCGATTTTTCCTTGGGCGTGAAGGTAATGGTGAACTGGCCTTCTGGCGTATCGATAATCTGCTGGTTTGACCCAGCTGGCTGCGGAGCAAGACTGCCGGCTGCCTGCTCTGCTATTTCTCCAAAAGCCTCCCGATGAGGCACCCACTTGGCTGTCGGCTTGACAATGGCGTAACCGTAGGCGTCGCTGTCCTCTGCCACTTGAAGCCAATCATCCTGAGTGAATGTCTCCAGCAAAATCATGAGAAGTATGGCTTCCTCCTTGAAAATCATCTCCTCGAACTCCTTGGCGAAGTTTTCAAAGTAAGCACGTGTCGCAACTAGGTCACCTCCTTCAAGTGCCTTGCGAGCCGTCTTGAAGAGGTTGCGAATCTCGTCGTCCACGCCCCACATGACCTTAGGCGGTGCATCGTGACCGTAGCGTTCCATAATGGGAAAGAAGACCTTTTCCTTGCGCATGTAGTGGTTCTCAAACTGACCGAGGAGGCCAAACTGGCGTGTCAATCCTTGCTGGAGCTGGTCTTGCAGTTCCGCATCTTCTGTCTGCTCATACTGGTCAAGAATACGGCGGATGCGTAAAAGAACCGCCCGCAGTGCTAGGTTTTCCTGCTTAAAGACATAGACAGGGTGTCCTTCCTGGTCCATATCCGCCACTTCCACATCTGCAATGGCTCCTTTGAAAAGGTTGGCATGGATATTGCAGAGGCTCATGACGTCTTCAAAAGTGATGCCCGTGTCACTGGACATGAGCTCATGCTCCATTAAGGAGATTTCGAGGGCAGAAACACCCGTAAAATGCTGATTAAACTGGTCCTGAACAGACTCTGGACTGGCACCATTATGCAAATCCAGTAGAATGTTCTTCAAAATGTCAATCCGTTGGTCTGTCATGCTTCTCCTCCTATTACCTCGTAGCCGTTGCATTCCAAGACCTGCTGAATACGGTCTAACGGAATCTTGGTCATCTTGGAGCCTGTCTTCAGACTGGTCACCTTGCCAACTGTGTTCAGCATGGCTGGATTTGCCAAAGGCTTGAAACCAAGCTCCACCAGAATCTCCTTGACTTCTGGGTGCTGGTTGATAATCTCTGCAACAGGCAGATTTAGGTCGATGGTGTTCATTTTACTTTTCCTCTATAACTTTTTTGTAAAATACAAGGCCAATTCATCATCGTTATAGGCTTTGGCACCTACCGGCAAAGAGCGCCCTCGGTACCAGACACCGCTTCCGTCTGGTATAAAACCATGTTTTACATAGAGCCGTTGAGCCTTTCCATAATTTGCATTCAAACCAACTCCAATACCTACTATATCCGTGAATTCTGAGGCAAGCTGACAGATAGCATCTAATAGTTGCCAACCTATCCCCTGATTTTGAAAGTCTTCAAAAACATTGAAATCAGCAATTTCAGGTATTCCAGATTGGTAAAATGGTCCCTCCTTCACTTGCTTAATCAAGGTGATATAACCTTTACAAACTCCTGCTTCTTCGGCAACTAGGACGATACGTTCTCCCTTTTCTTGTTCCCTTAGATAGTTGGTTAAAATCTCTTTGCGGGAGGGCCAACCTTGCTTCTGGAAGGCCTCATCAAGTTGAAGTATATGCTCAAATTGTAGCGGAACAATCATCTCAATCCTCCCTCAACGCCTCAAACTTGGCTTTCATGGTTGGGTTATTGCGGGTTAGTTTTTTGACGGAGACATCGTCTAGTTTATTATTAGCTAGGCGAAGCTGGTTTTCGCTGGTGGTCAGGGCTGCCTTGACAGCTTCCATTCGCTTGATTGCCTTGTCGATTTCATCAATAGCCTTTTGGAAATTGTTGCTGGCCGATTGATAGTTTTTTGCAAAAGCATTCTTGAAAATTTCCAAATCTTCTTCAAAATGAGTAATATCGATATTCTGCTCCTTAACCAAGGCTAACTCCTGCTGATATTGCAGACTATTGAGCGCAGCATTTCGTAAAATTCCGATTAATTGGATAAAGAACTGTGGTCGGATAACATACATCTTCTCATATTCATGACTAACATCCACAATCCCTGTATTGTAATAGTCATTGTCCGCCTCTAGCATGCTGACTAATACAGCATATTCGCATTTTTTCTCCCGACGGTCCTTATCCAACTCCTTAAAGAAATCAGCGTTTTTATGCTTGGTCTTGGTCGTATCTGCCTCGTTTTTCATTTCGAACATGATGGAAATAAATTCCAAGCCCGACTCGTCAAAATCACGGAAGATGAAATCTCCTTTTGAACCGGACGCTGATACTTCGTTGTCCTTCGCAAATTTGGCACGTGGAAAAGCATAGGAGCGAACCTTGTTAAACTCCGCCTCAGCAAACTGCTCCAAGCTCTCACCAATTGCCTTGGTAGACTGCTGGGCCTTGAAATTTTTGTAAAATTCCACCTGCTCATCCGCCGCCTTGAGCCGTACTTCGTACTCCTGACGAGTGGTCGCCAGGGCTAACTCTTGCTTTTGTTCCTGCAAAACCAAAGCATTTTGTGCCGCATCCCGCTCTTTTTCCACCTGAGCTACCGCCTGCTGCAACTCCAAATCCTTGGCAAGACCGATTTGCCCCAACTGAGCCTTAAGCTCTTGGATTTCTTGGTCTTTTTGGGAAATAGCAGAGCTGATTTCCAGTTCCGTCTGACTAGCAAATTTA
Source organism: Streptococcus sp. 2020WUSS089 (assembly GCF_044427405.1). Classification (NCBI taxonomy): domain Bacteria; kingdom Bacillati; phylum Bacillota; class Bacilli; order Lactobacillales; family Streptococcaceae; genus Streptococcus; species Streptococcus sp. 2020WUSS089. The sequence continues at coordinate 95,915 of NZ_JAOTGD010000001.1, forward strand.
TCAAGTTTTGCGGTCAGTTCCAGAATCTCCTTATCCTTATCACTCAATCTAGCCTGCAAATCATTTTCAGCCCTCTGCTGTAATAATTCCCGTTCCCGCTCCAAGCGGTCATGGATTTCCTTATCAAACTCCGCACCACGCACCTGGGCTAACAGCTGACTGTATTCTGTTTCATTGACCGTAAAAACGGTATCGCAATGGGGGCAAGTAATCTTGTGCATAGCCTTCTTCCTTTTCTAAACCTGTTTTAATTCTTCTGCCAAAAACGCAGTCCATTTTTCCTGCAAGGGCTGGCGGTCTGGTAATGCTTGACCGTGTAAGAGGGCTCGGATACAGTCATTCTGCACCAGCCAACCTGTCATATCTTTTTGAGCATCCGCAAATTCATTGCCAAAATCGACTGGAATATCTTCTTCAAAGCTGATTTGCGTTTGCTTGTCCTGCTGGCTCAAGCTAAAGGAAACCCTGGCTGTATCCCAGGTGTAAGCAATCGCTTCATGCGGTCGGTAAGCCAACAAGTCCATGCTTTCACGGAAGTCTTCCATTTCAAAGACCAGCTTGTCTCCCTCCACCCTCAGCTGCGGAAACCAGCGGGCAAAACCACTATCCGTTGCCAGCAAGTCCCATGCCTCCACCAAACTAGCTGGAACAGTATAACAAATGCTTAGTAGATATTTCTCCGTCTCTTTTTTAACAGCAATCTTCATATGACACTCCTATTCTATCCTTTTATTATACCAAAAAACACCGGTCCATAACCGATGTTCTCTATGTGTTTATAATTTTTTGACCATGATCAAGCAGGGATTCCATTTATCCCAGAGGCTTGGAAATACTTCTAACTTGACAAAACCGCAGGATTTATAAAAAGCAACGGTCTGGTCGTATTCTTTATAATGCCCTTCATCCACTGTCTTGACTTGTAGATAGGCATAGTCCTTCCGAGCCTCTTCCTCCAAAGCCTGCATGAGCAAACGACCAATTCCCTGGCGATGATAGGCTTTCTTGATGCCTATACAATGAACATCTCCGCAAGCCTCCGAAGAATTAGTCAGGGTCACAAAACCGACAACTTCATCATTAACGTAGGCAGCCCAAAGTAGCAAGGCAGAGCCGTCTTTGATGTACTCTTTGGTACTCTCAGGCAAGCCAAACCATTCTGGCAAGTCCGCCAATACCTCCTCGATAATCCTTGCCTTGTCAGCAACAGTTGATACAGTTACAATCTTCATTTCTACTCCTTTTGATTTTATTATATAGGATTGAGCTTAGTATTTCAATCACTCCTCCCCCATTTTATGCTATACTAGTCTTATGAAAAAAGGAGGTTTGTATGATTAAACTAATCGCCCTTGATATGGACGGAACGCTCTTGGATGAGCAAAAAGAGTTGAAACAACCGCAGATTGATGCCATTCACCAGGCTGTTGAAGCGGGAGTCAAGATTGTTCTCTGTACTGGTCGGCCCTTGGCTGGCGTTAAGCCTTTTGTAGAGCAGCTCGGTTTTGACACCGAGGAAGAATTTATCATTGTCAATAACGGCTGTTCAACCCATTCAACAAAGGATTGGAGCCTGATTGACTGGGAGGAACTATCTAGTCAGGATATTGTCTATCTGGACAGCTTTACAGCCTCAGATCAGGTACAGATTTCCCTCTTCGATGAAGAAGATTACTTTGTTCTTGCTGAAAAAGCTAATGCACGCGTCAACCTAGACGCTGGTTTGGTAGGCATGATACCAATTTCCATTGATTTGGCAGAGGCAACATCTGGCAAACACCGTTTCTTTGAAGCCATGTTTGTCGGTGAAAAAGAAGCCATTGATGCCTTTGAAAACCAGTACAATGACACCTTGAGCAAGGACTACACAACCGTTCGTTCCCAAGACTATCTCTTGGAAATCCTGCCCAACGGAGCTAGCAAGGCTTCTGGTCTAAAAAAATTGGCAGACCGCCTAGGAATTCTCCCCGAAGAAATCATGGCCATGGGGGATGCCAACAACGACCTTGAAATGATTGAATTTGCTGGACTTGGTATTGCCATGGGCAACGCCAACGAGCAAGTCAAGGCGATTGCCCAAGACATCACAGATACCAATGAGAATAACGGCGTTGCCAAGGCCATTGAGAAACATATATTGAACAAATAAGGAGACAATATGAAATACCCAACACTTTTAGATCGCTTTTTAGTCTATGTCAAAGAAAACACCCGCTCAGATGAAAACTCGACCACCACACCTTCTACCCAAAACCAAGTCGAGTTCGCACAGAACATCCTTCTGCCTGAAATGGAACGCATCGGCTTGCAGAATGTCCACTACCTGCCAAACGGCTTTGCAGTGGGAACACTGCCTGCCAACGACCCAAGTTTGACGCGTAAGATTGGCTTCATCGCCCACATGGATACGGCGGATTTCAACGCAGAAGGTGTGAATCCTCAGATCATCGAAAACTACGACGGCAACCCAATTGCCTTGGGAACTTCTGGCTACGAATTGCATCCAAAAGACTTCCCACAACTTGCCAACTACCAGGGTCAAAACCTGATTACCACAGACGGTACCACCTTGCTAGGCTCTGATGACAAGTCAGGAATCGCAGAAATCATGACAGCGATTGAATTCCTAGTCCAAAATCCTGACATCAAGCACTGTGAAATCCGTGTGGGCTTTGGTCCTGACGAAGAAATCGGTGTTGGTGCAGACAAGTTTGATGTAGAAGACTTCGATGTGGACTTTGCCTACACTATGGACGGTGGACCGCTGGGCGAACTCCAGTACGAGACCTTCTCAGCAGCAGGTGCCAAGATTGATTTCCTTGGACGCAATGTCCACCCTGGTTCAGCAAAAGACCAGATGATTAATGCCTTCCAGTTGGCTATTGACTTCCACAATGCCCTTCCTGAAGCAGACCGCCCAGAAAAAACGGAAGGGTATGAAGGTTTCTTCCACTTGATGAACATGGAAGGTAGTGTCGATACTGCTTCTACCACCTACATCATCCGTGACTTCGAGGAAGCAGATTTCCAAGCCCGCAAACAGCTCATGCTGGACATCGCTGAAAAGATGAATGCCAATTTTGACACTCCACGTGTCATTGTCAACCTGCACGACCAATACTACAACATGAAAAAAATCATCGAAAAAGATATGACTCCAATCAACATTGCTAAGGACGTCATGGAAAATCTAGGTATCAAACCACTGATTGAGCCTGTTCGCGGAGGAACAGACGGCTCCAAAATTTCCTTCATGGGCATTCCAACGCCAAATATCTTCGCAGGTGGTGAAAACATGCACGGCCGCTTTGAGTTTGTCAGCCTCGAAACCATGGAAAAAGCTGTCGATGTCATTCTCGGAATCGTCTCTTACAAATAAAATTTCAGACGGCTTTCAATAGAAAGTCGTTTTTTCTGAAAAAATTTTAAAAAATGCAATTTTATATTGTGTTATTGAACTAATACTGATATAATAGAACTATAAAAAAGAAACGGAGTTTTATTATGACAGAAGAAACATTAGCACAGGGAATTCTCATTGGCATTTGGGGTACAACACTACTATTTTCATTTATTTGGTATATTCTTGTTGCTATTTCCAACTACATCCTCTTCAAAAAAGCAGGCTACGCTGGTTGGAAATCATTGATTCCAATCTACAATCTCTATATCCAACAATGCATCACCTTTGGCTATGAAAAAAGATGGTTCATTCTATTCTTACTAATTCCACTAGCAGGACCATTATATGGCATCTATCTCGTTTACAATTTTGGTCGTAGCTTCGGTTTGTCAGCTGTACAAGCTATCTTCTACGTTCTTCTTACACCTATCTTCAACCTCTACATCGCCTTTAATGATGGAAGTCGTTACCAAGGTCCACAAGAATTCTTTATTGACCAATATACAATCAAGCCCCCGCACACGCGGAGGCTTTTTTAAACGAATAGAAAAATAAGAAGAACCATCATGACTAGACTGACCAAAATAGATAAGGAGTTAACATTGGCAGGTTCAGCTGAGCGACTACCTAACTTTAATGCATATATTGGGGACATGACTGAAATCGGAGAGACTAGACAGACCAGCAACATGATTTTCATCGTTTTATCAATAGGTAGAAGAAAATAAATGACTCCTGCTATTAGAATATTCGCACCCAGTCTCAAAGAGAGAAGATAGGCCAATCGACTAATTTCTTTCCAATTCAATTTTAAATCAAGCAAGATTCCCAACATGAGCATGGCTAAAAAAGGATTGGCGTTACTGGCTATCGTCAGCGCAAAGATAAGTTCGCGTGGAAGTTTGATAGAACAGACTGCTAACGATAGGCTAACTAGATAGACTACTAGTGGAACTGAGCGTGAAAGATTCTTTATAAAAGTTGCAACGGTCATTCTTTCCTGCTCTTCATCCACACCAGCTGCGATACTGTAATTCCCACCTAGAACCATGATTGCATTCCCCGCATCAAATACGATGACGCTTAGTAGACTAGAGAGCGGAAAAAAAGCTTGCACAAATGGGAGTGTAAAGGTTCCGATATTATAGCCTGATAACTGCATAAGACCGACGGAAGTCTGTTGACCAGACTTCTTTGCCTCCCAGTATCCCACCATATCCAAAAAAAAGTTTACAAAGAATCCCTAATATGAAGGGAACGTATAAATCTATAGATACTTGGGCTGTCGCTGAAGCTACAAGGAGAGAAGCTGGTAGCGTAATATTCATCACTGAGCAAGAAAAGATTGTCGCATCCTCCCTTCGAACAATCCCTCTGACTTTTAATGTATAACCTAAACCGATAACAAAGATAAAACCAAGAGCACGAGCTATTATAGTCATTTAGTTTGCTTTTAGTACAAGGCAACGAGCTGCAGGCTGTACTGAAGTACGGCAAAGCGAGTTCAAACAATCCAGTGGAGTGTTTGAAGTTGGAAATAAGGAAACGGAGTTTCCTCTTACGTCGAAGTAATCAAAGATAAACTAGTGACTATAATTCAAGTTCATTCATGAAACTAGTACAGCACATAGAAAAGAATTTTGATGATATATAAAAATTTTATATAATCGCTTGATTTTGCCAAACAATAGGTATATAATTTATATATAAAATAATTATACATAGCCTTTCAGTTTGCTTTTAATACTCGCTCCAACTATCTGGGAGATAGTTGGAGACTGGAAATAAAGCGAACAAAGTTCGTGTCAATTTCTGTAGGCTGTACTAGCGTACGGCAAAGCAAGTTAACAAAGTAGTAAAAGATAAACTGGATGGCTATAAAGATAAAGAGGTGAGTTTATGTACTACCCTGTATCCTCTATCTTGATAGAATTTCTGGTCTTAGCCATCGTGGAAAAGCAGGATTCCTACGGCTATGAAATCAGTCAAACCATCAAGATAGTTGCTGATATAAAGGAATCCACACTCTACCCTATTTTGAAAAAATTGGAAAAGGCTGGCTATGTCACCACCTATACCCAAGAATTTCAAGGGAGAAAGCGGAAATACTATACCATCACTCCTGCTGGACGTGAGCACATCCCCTTCCTGCAGGGTGAATGGAATAGCTACAAAGACCATATTGACGGAATTATAGAAGGGAGCTTACGAAAATGACACGCGCAGATTATTTGAACCAACTGGAACAAGCATTATTTCAACTTCATCCAAGTGCCAGACAGGAGGCTTTAGACTACTTCAATGAATATTTTGACGAAAAGGATAACGATGAGGAAGCTATTATAGAGCTAGGAACACCTGATGAAGCAGCAAAAGAAATCATTGCCAATCTACCTGAAGATGCCCTAATCACCGAGAAAGACCAAGCAAGTCCACATTCATCTAAACCATTTGATTTCAACTTTGATTTTGACTTTCAATTTGACTGGGAGAATTTTTTCAACAATTTCAAGCATTCAGCCTATCAAGCTAGGGAAAGGATTGAATTGAAGGCGAAGATTGAAGAATTACCTGATTTTTCAAATCTACAGATTATTCTCGAAGATCAGGCTCTTAGTGTTCAATGCTATGAAGGTGATAAGGTAGTATTGCACAATCTATTTTCTGAAGAGTTGTCCTACCAGGCTTTTGACTATCAACTGGTTCAGGATAGTTTGTACCTATCTAGCAAGCCACTCCCTAACCACCTCTACTTCTCAAACAATCAAACCAGCTCTGCTATTCTCAAAATCCCTAAAAGACTCCTGCCCCTTACTAGTCTCAATCTGAGAACGACAGATAGCAGTCTGACGATGGCGGCTGTGCATGCGAGCGAACAGCTAGTCATCAATGCTGAAGATAGCAGCATCAGCATGACGAAAGTGAGCTGTCCAAGCTCTGCTCTACGGTTAGAAGACTCTACACTAACTATCTCAGATGGACAGCTGAGCGAGTTAAAATTGGAAGCCAGCGATGCCGTTATTACTCTCTCAAGCATGAGCCTTTCAGATGCAAGGATAACATTAGAAGACTGTGTCTGGAAGTTGAAGGAATTTGTCCTAGAAAAGAGCCTTAACTGCCAGGCTGAAGATTCTGTCCTAGCCTTTAAACCAAATACGGACATCAGTTTGGACATCTGGGAGGAAGATTCTATCCTTAAACTTCCAAAGGATATGGCATTTACAATGATGAAAGAGGATGACATCACTCATCTCAGCTACAAGCAAGAAATTAGCCCTGCTCAGCTAGTTATTCATTGTCAAGACTGCCAGCTAAATGTGGGATAAAGGAGGTTCCTATGAATCGCAAGGAATATTTACAGAAACTCGAGAAACAGCTAAAGCATCTACCAAAAGAAGATTTTCAGGATACCTTAGACTATTTCAATGAATATTTTGACGAAAAGGAAAACGATGAGCAAGCTATTCAAGAGCTAGGCAGTCCAAAAGAAGCAGCCCGTGAAATCCTAGCAAATCTCTATGATAAAGAGAGGATTGAAGATAAGCCAAATACAAGCAATATGGTCTGGTTGACCATCCTCGCTATCCTTGCCGCACCAATCGGCGTCCCCCTAGCAATCACTTTGGTCGCCCTCTTCATCACCCTTCTCCTAATTTTCTTTAGCCTCTTTCTGCTCCTTATCTCACTCTGGATTGTCCTCCTCAGCCTGGCGATAGCCCAGCTACTCCTCGCCTTTGACCTCTTCACACTATCATGGTCTACCTCCCTGCTCTTCACAGGCCTGGCCCTCATCTGCTTGGCCCTCACTCTATTGGGTAGTAAATTCACTCTAGACCTTGGAAGCAAAACCTTCTTGCTTGTTTTACACTGGATACAAAGAACGATCCGCAAAGGAGGCTATCATGAAACAGCTTAAGCCATTTACAAAAATCAGTCTGAGCCTGCTAGGTCTTGGAGCCATTCTAAGCCTCATTGGCTACCTGGCTGGCGGGTGGACAAATATGAGACTTATTGCAGAAAACTATTTTCAGCCCCAAACAGCCAGTTTTAGTAACATTAGGGCTATAGAAGTTAATGAAAAACTGTCCATTATGCCCTCGCCTGACAACCAATTCCACCTCCACTACTATCGAAATCAGCATAAAGACATCGACCTCCTCAGTCACCAAGTCCAAGGTGGGAAATTAACCATTTCTAGTACCTATCAAGGCATCGTTACATATGATGGTTTACTCGAACCTATCTTAAATCTTGTCAATGACCAGAATGTTGCCTGCTACCAACCTGTCTTACAGGTCCCTAAAAATAGCACAATCGAATCACTCACAGGTAACCTTGAGGGAGATCTGTATCTGGATAAAGTGACTATTCGAGATCTTGATCTCACTGTAGAAGATGGAGACATGTTGATTGAAAACAGTCAAATCAGCCTTGCTCATTTATCACACCTCAATGGAGAAGTCGCAATCAATCATTCCAAATTAACAAATCCAGCAGACATCACTAATACTGCCGGGAGTATTTTAACTGTTGAGAATGGGGATTTTAAAGCGGAAAACCTAAAACTAGAAGGAAGGCATAGCATCAGTAATTACGATGGCTCAATCGATATTTCTCTTCATTCACAAACAAAAACAGACATCTACATAGATGCCAGTCAAAATAATAGCGGAATTGACCTTCCAAACTATATTAATCCCAAAGCTACAAATTACCTCTATATCTCTACATTAGATGGAGAACTGAATATTCGGTAATTACAAAAAGCCCTCCTCACGGAAGGCTTTTTAACTTATTTAAACAACAAAATAGAGATCAGTGCCAAGATGGCTGGTCCACCTTGGGTCAAGATAATTTTTGGACTAGATGTCACAGCTCCATAACCTGCTGCTCCAATAACAAACAAGACAAAAATAGTTGTAATTTCAAGGTTTCCTGTGAAAATTCCATACAAGAGAAAGACAGCCAACAAACCATTGTAAATACCTTGGTTTTTGAAAAGTGTCGTCACAGACTTACGTTGCAATTCATCCTTTGCCATATTAAAGACACGACTAGTAGAATCTGAATGGGTCGCAAAGGTTTCCAAGTACATGATATATAGGTGCTCAATAGCTACGATACTAGCTAGAATAGTGGTAAAAATAGACATAATGTCTCCTCTCAAAAAATTATATAGGTAGATTTTGCAAGCCAATCAACAGTTTATCAAGAGTGGCTAGGAATTGCTCGCTCTCCTCAACAGTTATAATCTGATTCATCGAAGCTTTAATAGCTAGGTGGTGAGCAGAAGGACTCGTGACTAGCGCTTCCCTAGCCTGCTCAGTTGGCCAGACAAGTACTTCTCTCTGATTGTCAGGATTTCGCTTGCGAATGATATAGCCGCTCTCCTCCAACAATTTGAGATGACGCGTAACCGCTGCGCGGTCTATCTGAAGCTTCTCCTGCAAAGCCAACTGATGCAGGGGTGCATCTTTTAATAATGCTTGCAATATTGAATAGCGTGTCAAACTGATTCCCAACTGCTTTTCAAAAAGATTGGAAATCGTCTCATCTGCCACTTTCAGTCTGTATAACAAATCTTCCATTTCTTGCATTATCTACCTCTTTTGATTGATTAATCAATCATTGATAAGTCAATTATACTACAATCCGAACAATTTTCAACTATTTTGCCTAACTATTTAAAAAATATGTTGTCTACACCTATATTTTGTTATAATTAAGAAAATAACTAGCAGAGGGATGGGACTTACTTATGGAAAACACTCCTAGACTAAACTTGGTCATAGATGTGCTCATGCTCGCTGGTGCCATTTTGGCACAAAGCGGTGCAGAAATTCACCGAGTTGAAGATACCATGATTCGGATTGCACATTCACAAGGAATTGAACAGGCCAATGTCCTTGCCATCCCTGCTGCTATCTTTTTCTCCATCGACCATACGAATATTTCGCGTATGAAACGCATCGTAAATTCAAATTACGACATGCAGAAAGTTTGTGACGTCAACCAAATCTCCCGTTCCCTAGCCAATAAAGAAATCAGCCTAGAAGACGCTTGGATCCAATTAAATGCAATCAAACAACAAAAGCCACCTTATAACAATATGCAAATAACCTTAGCTGCCGTAGTAGCCGCACCATTTTTTACCATTATGTTCGGAGGTTCTCTTTTAGATGCAGCAGGTGCTGTCCTCGCAACGGCTTTGGCTTTCCCTATCTCACTGATTGTCGAGCGCTACGTTGGAATTGATTTTGTTACCACCTTCGTTGGCGCCTTTATCTTCTCACTTACCTCTTACTTATTAAGCACAACCACTACTCTCCCCATTAATCCCAACTTAATTAACGCAGGGGCAGTCATGCCTTTTGTACCAGGGATTGCTTTTACAAATGCTGTAAGAGACCTTATGACCAATCATATCAATACAGGGATGACCAAATTTTTCCAAACAGCGCTTATTATCTTATCGCTCGGTGCAGGTACAACTGTGGCCTTTATGCTTGTGAGGTAATCTATGACACTAGTTAACTTCTTATTACAGGCACTCGCCTCTTATATCGCTATCGCAGCCTTCTTAATTGTTCTCAATGTTCAAAGAAAAATGCTGGTCCCTGGTGGACTCCTAGGCATGCTAGTCTGGCTCATCTATCTTTCATTATTAGGACCAACTAATGTACTGATTGCAACCTTCCTTGCAGCAATTATCGGATCTTGCATTAGTCAAATCATGAGTATTTTACTTAAAACACCATCTGTTATTTTTTCACTTGCTATCCTAGCACCGCTTGTTCCAGGCTATCGAGCCTACATGACCACGACTTATTTTGTTTCTGGTGACCACGCTCAAGCCCTAACCAATATCACTACCGTCTTAACTTTAGCCTTAGTCATTCCCATCGGTATGGCCAGCGGAACAATATTATTACGCCTTTATAAGGTTCTTCGAACAGGCAAAAAAACAGCCTAACCCCTTGAAAATAAGGGGCCTTTTTGTTAAAATGAAAACTTATCAAAGGAGATGCTATGAACCAAAACGTAACCAATCTAAAACTTGCTGAACGTGGTGCCTTGCTATCTATCGGTGCCTATATTATCTTATCAGGTATCAAACTCGTTGCAGGACAGCTCTTTCATTCAGATGCCTTACGAGCAGATGCCTTCAATAATATTTCTGATATTATCGGTAATATCGCTGTACTTATTGGACTAAAAATGGCACAGAAACCAGCTGATACCGATCATAAATTTGGACACTGGAAAATGGAAGATTTAGCAAGCTTGATTACATCCTTCATCATGTTTGTCGTTGGTTTCCAAGTACTCTATGATACCCTCCAAAAACTAATCAGCAATTCTTCTATCGAAGTAGACATTATGGGGGCCATTGTCGGAATTTTTTCTGCACTAGTTATGTTAGCTGTTTATTTATATAATAACCGCTTGGCAAAAAAAGTACGTTCCAAGGCCTTAGAAGCAGCTGCCAAGGATAATCTATCCGATGCAGTCACTTCCATAGGAACTTCTATCGCAATCTTTGCTGCAGCTTTCAACTTCCCTATTGTCGATAAAATTGCAGCCATCATCATTACCTTCTTTATCCTAAAAACAGCCTACGATATTTTTATGGAAAGTTTCTTTACCCTGTCTGATGGATTTGATGAAAATTTATTGAAAAAGTACGAGGAAGATATTCTCAAACTCCCAAAAATCGTTTCTGTCAAATCACAACGTGGTCGGACTTATGGAGCCAATATCTATCTTGATGTTGTTTTAGAAATGAACCCAGACTTATCCGTTTATGAAAGTCATGAAGTGACTGAGCAGGTTGAGCAACTCCTAACACTCAAACATGGAGTTTTTGATGTGGATATTCACGTAGAACCATCTGAAATTCCACACGATGAGATGTATGAGCATGTGTACGATAAACTCTTCCGTTTTGAAACAGAGATACAAGCTCATGCGAATGGGTATGAAGAATTGATTGACGACCAGTATCTCTTAATTGATGCCAAAGGCCGCTATCGAAATAAAACTCAGATGCTTGCCGACCACCCCATCCAAACGACGTATTTATCCAATTACCAAATGACCCCCATTAGCCAAAAATCAAAATTAGTTACGTTTGAAATTGGTGATTATGTTCATACGTCACTTTGGCGCCGTCATGAAAATTGGACTGTTATTTTCCACCAGATCTCAAAAAAACAAGCCTAGTCGAATGACTGGCTTTTCCTTTACCTTAAATTTTGGTTTTATACTCAATGAAAATCAAAAGTAGCCTAGGAAACGAAGCCGAAGATAGAACTGGAGTTCATCAAGGCAAGGTGACAACGGATAATTTTGATTTTCGAAGAGTATTAAAAAAGAGCGCATGGCTCTTTTTCTTTATATTATTAGTTTTTTACTGCATCGGTTGCAACATCCTCACCAAACCATTTTTGGGAGATTTCTTGGAATTTACCTTCTTTATATAATTCAGCAAATGCCTTATTAATGTTTTCTACGAGTGTAGTATCTGATTTACGAGCACCGACTGCGAAGGCTTCATTTTCAAAACCTGCATCAATGATGTTGTAATCTGCAATAATTCCCTCTTGTTGCAAGTAATAATTTGCATACACACGGTCAATCAAGAGGCCATCAATACGATCGTTTTTCAAGTCAATCAAGGCTTCATTGAAGGTCGCATACTGACTTGCATCGTTATTTTGAACAATATCTTTCAAAATAGCTGGTTGTGATTCAAATACTGAATAGCCAGATGAACCTGCTTGCGCACCTAAAATCTTATCCTTCATATCAGATACTTGGCTAATATTGGAAGATTTTTTGGTTACAAGAACTTGTTGGTTATCCATGTAGGGATTTGTGAAGAGAACTTTTTCCTTACGCTCATCAGTAATAGAATAACCATTCCAAATTAAATCAATATTCCCGTTATTCAATTCGGTTTCTTTCAAGTCCCAGTCAATTGGTTGCCATTTTACAGTAATTCCATACTTTTCAAAGACTGCATTAGCCAAGTCAATATCGAAACCTGTGTAAGAACCATCTGTCTGTTCAAATCCCATTGGAACAAAGGTCTTATCAAAGCCAATCGTAACGGATTTTTCAGACTCGTAGGCTGTCCAATTATCAGACTTAGTAGCCGAATCATTGGAGCCACAAGCAGCAAGAGTTAAAGAAGTTACAAGAGCAAGAGCTCCAAGCATCATTTTTTTAATATTCATCATCATATTTGTTCCTTTTCTTAGTGTTTCGGTTCAATTTTGATGATTTCATCTGCGATATTCTCAGCAAACTGCATATCATGGGTGACCACAATTTGCGTGATTCCAGTAGCCCTATTTTCAAGAATCAGTTTCTCAACTTCTTTTCTTAATTCAGGGTCTAGGGCCGAAGTTGGTTCGTCATAGCCGATAATCTCAGGATCAATCATCATCGCACGCGCCAAAGCCACACGTTGTTTCTGTCCACCCGATAATGAAAATGGGTAGGCAGTTGCGTGGTTAGCAAGTCCAAGAGTATCCAAGAGTTTAAGGGCCTTGTCTTCCGCCTCTGAACGCGACATATTTTGCGTTTTCATAGGAGAGAGAACCAAGTTTTCCAATACGGATAGGTGCGGGAAAAGCTGGAAGTCCTGGAAGACAAAGCCCAGCAAATGTCGTTTTCCCAACTCCTCTAATGGCAGTTCTTGACCATTATACATCAAAGTTCCTGAATCAATAGTCTCTAAACCAGCCAACATCCGTAAAAGAGTTGTCTTACCACCGCCAGATTGACCAACGATGGCAACAATTTTCCCTTCTGGAATGACCAAATCATAGTTGGAGAAAATCTGTTTATCTTCAAAGCGTTTTGACAAATTGCGTAACTCTAACATGACTTCCTCCTATCTATAATAATCAAATTTCTTTTCTACTTGTTTCGAAATCAGTGTTACCGCACCGATCATCAATAGGTAGATTGCACCTGCGATAAACATAGGCGCCAAGCTGGCATCACGATTGGCAGCAGTACGACTAGCCAACAACAAATCACTAACCCCAAGTGCATAGACCAAAGAAGTATCCTTTACCAAAGTCATGACTTCATTGAAAACACTTGGCAGGACAATTTTCACGACCTGTGGTAAGACAATATAGCGAATGGTCTGAACAGGGGTAAATTTCAATACCTTAGCCGCTTCATACTGACCTTTTGGAATAGCTTCAATACCACCACGGAAAATTTCAGAGAAATAGGCCGCATAGTTGAGCGTAAAGGCCAGAATCACAGCAGGCATTCGGTCAAATGTAATACCCACACTTGGTAAAACGTAATAAACAAAAATTAATTGTAAAAGCAAGGGGGTTCCTCGCATAATTAATACATAGAAATGCAATAACCATTGTAAGGGTTTAAATTTAATCTGCATTAAAAAAGCGAAAACAGCTCCTAATGGCAAGGATAATATCAATACTAGAAAAAATACTTGCAAGGAGACTGCTGCACCATTTAGTAGACTGGGCAGAACTTCCAAAACATAATCCATAGAGCTCTCCTAAAAGAATTATTAGGTTCTAGTATATCAAAAAATATCTTTAATTTCAAAGAATTTTTCAGAATTTTTAATAAATTTAACAAAATTTTGTATATTTTTTCAACAGTGCAAAAAGAAGGCTGGAAATCCATGCCTTCCTTCTTCTTATTCAACAGTAACAGACTTAGCCAAGTTACGTGGTTTATCAACATCCAAACCGCGTTGCAATGTCGCATAGTAAGCAATCAACTGTGTCGGAACGACCATAGCAATCGCTGACAAGAATGGATGAACAGTTGTAACAGTGATGTCATCTTCTTCCTTAGCTACTGCTTCATCTACAATTGTCAAGACATTGGCACCACGCGCCACTACTTCCTGAATATTGCCTCGAGTATGGCTTGCAAGGTGTGGATGATTTGAAATCAAGGCCAAGACTGGAACACCATCTTCAATCAAGGAAATGGTACCGTGTTTCAATTCACCAGCCGCAAAGCCTTCACATTGGATATATGAAATTTCTTTCAATTTCAAGCTGGCTTCCATCGAAACGTAGTAGTCACTACCACGACCGATATAGAATGCGTTGCGAGTGGTTGATAAGAGTTTTTCAACTTTTTCAGCAATCACATCTTTTTCTGACAAGCTGGCCTCGATAGATTGAGCTACGATGGACAATTCATGCACCAAGTCAAATTCTTTCGCGTAGGCATTGCCATTCGCATCACCGACAGCCTTAGCCAAGATTGCCAAAGTCGCAATCTGTGCAGTGTAGGCTTTTGTAGAAGCTACCGCAATTTCTGGACCTGCATGGAGCAACATGGTGTAAGTTGCCTCACGTGATAGGGTAGAACCAGGAACGTTGGTTACGGTCAGACTTGGAATGCCCATTTCATTAGCTTTAACCAATACCTGACGGCTATCAGCAGTTTCACCTGACTGGCTAATCATGACAAAGAGTGGCTTTTTGCTCAAAAGCGGCATATTATAGCCCCACTCAGATGAAATTCCCAATTCCACTGGTGTATCTGTCAATTTTTCCAAGAAGTCTTTTGCAGCAAATCCTGCGTGATAGGAAGTTCCAGCAGCCAAGATATAGATACGGTCAGCTTCTTGTACTGCCTTAATAATATCCGCATCAACTGTTACCTGACCAGCTTCATTTGTATAGGCGCTAATCAATTTACGCATAACAGTTGGTTGCTCATCAATTTCCTTGAGCATGTAGTATGGATAAGTTCCCTTACCAATATCTGATAAATCAAGCTCAGCTGTATAGCTACCACGTTCAATCGCATTGCCATCATAATCCATGACTTCAACACTATCTTTTTTCACGATAACTAATTCCTTATCGTGAATTTCCATGTATTCACTTGTCTCACGAATCATAGCCATGGCATCTGAGCAGACCATGTTATAGCCATCGCCCAAACCAATCAAAAGTGGAGATTTATTTTTGGCAACGTAGATAGTATCTGCATCCCTAGCATCAATCAAGGCAAAGGCGTATGAACCTTGAATAATCTTCAATGCTTTTTTGAAGGCTTCTAGAGTTGACAAACCTTCTTCTGCAAATTGACCAATCAAATGCACAGCAATTTCTGTATCTGTCTGCCCTTTCAAGTCATGACCTGCAAGATACTCTTCCTTGATTTCTGCATAGTTTTCAATCACACCATTGTGAACAAGGACATGCCCAGCAGTTTGAGAAGTGTGAGGGTGAGCGTTGTTCTCAGTTGGTTTCCCGTGGGTCGCCCAACGAGTATGACCGATCCCTGTTGTCCCTTCGGTCTTATCGCCAACTTTTGCAGACAATTCTGCAATGCGACCAACAGCTTTCACAAGATGAGCTTGCTCACCACCCGTCACAAAAATACCTGCTGAATCATAACCACGGTATTCTAATTTTTCAAGTCCTTGAATCAAAATATCAGCTGCGTTTGTATTTCCTACAACACCAACGATTCCACACATACATATCACCTACGATGTTTGTTAACATCGGCTTTCATTTCTTTAAAAATTGGTCTAGTCTAATTTATATCTAAAAAGACCAGTGAAATCAGTATATAACAAGATTTCATCCTTGTCAACATTTTAATTGGTCTAGTCTAATTTCAAAATACAGATCCAGTCATCTCATACTCAATAAAAAAGCTGATTCTACTGAACCAGCCCTGTCTTAATAAAACCAAATTCTGAAAGTGGACTAATCCGAAAAGTCAGTCTACCAACAATATCCTCACTAGAAATCAAACCAAAACTACGACTATCCTGTTGATTCGTTCGTACATCATTCAACACCAAATAGTGCCCCTCTGGAATGACGTTGTACTTTCCATTTGTCAAGGTTTCCAATGTAAAGTCATCTGTATAACTTTCTTGTGAATGAGGCGTTTTTAAATAGTTCTCTGTAACAATAATATCATTACGATAGAGAACATCATCCATATAGGTAACCGTCTCGTTTTCCAATGCAATCACACGACTCACATACTCTTTTCCCTCATGGTTATACAAAATAAAATCTCCATGAATCGGGCGGACATTTCGCACTGTCATGATAAAGTCGTTTTCCTTCAAATAACTATTTGCCATCTCAGGGGTAATCATGACTGGCTCAAGTAACCAAAATCGTAGGCCAATGATTCCAAAAATCAATAAGACCAATAAACTGATTTGTTTTATTAAATCTCTTTTTACCATAATCTCTCCATTTCACTAGTATTATACCACAATTTAGAGCTATTAGTGTCTGAGATGCTGGTAAATCTCTTCAGCAATAACTTGATTTCCTAGCGGTGTCAAATGAAGACCGTCGCTATAGTATTCAAGATGTCCCTCCGTCACAGTGTAAAGGTTAATAACTGGTAAACCAAGTTCATTTCCGATAGCTGGGATAATCTTTTGTAATTCATCTTCAATAATTTGATTATTCAATCCAAAACGACTGGTTGGTACGTAAGGCGGGATGACTAAATAAACATCCGGCTGGCTTGCTAAAGCCATATACTGCTCGGCCATTTCCCTATACTCTCGAATAAATCTCTCCCTATTCCAATATGGTCCTCGGCTGTCGTTACTACCAATCATGATGATGACAATATCTGCTTCACTCTCAAGTGAAAGTTGGGCATTCTTTTCTTTAAAGTAAGGAAAATCTGCAGTTGACTGAAGTGAACGCCCACTCAATCCGTAATTTGAAACTTGATAGTGATGCCCAAGTTTCTCAGCTAGAATACAAGGATAGGCATCTTTTTCACGATTCTCCAAGCCATATCCATAAGTCAAACTATCTCCGACTGTTGCAACTTTTACGGCCCCACTTCCAACGGTTAGGACCTCAGGATACATTATATCTGACACACGAACTCCTCAATTTTTCTTATTTTCTATTGTATCATGTTGAAAAAAATAAATAAACTTCTGAATTTGTGATATAATTAACTTATGAAAAAACAAGTTATTATTATAGGCGGAGGAATTGTTGGCTCTACTGCAGCCTTTTATCTCTCCCAAGAAGAACAAGTCAATCTTACTCTCATTGATTCAGGTATTGGAACAGCCACACGAGCTGCTGCAGGTATCATCTGCCCATGGATGGCTCAGAAAAAAAATAAAGACTGGTACAAGCTGACTTCCGATGGTGCTGTTTTCTACCGTCAATTGGTAGCCGATTTGGAAAAATCGGGTGCTACTGAAATTCCATTCAAACAGACTGGAACCATCGGCCTAAAAAGTAAGCCTGAACTACTTGATAAAATCCAAAAAATTGCCGAGGAACGTCGCGTAGATACTCCGACTATTGGCGAAATTACTCCGCTTGTAGGCTCGGAAATTAACCAGTACTTGCCACTACTTAAACCAGACTATTTTGGTATCCATTTAGAAGGTGGCGGTCGTATTGATGGTGGGCGTTTGATTGATATTCTTCAGGAACAATTTTTGAAAAATGGTGGTACACGTATCTACGGACAAGCAAAACTGCTCGACAACCATACTGTCGAAGTAGATAATCAAGTGCTTACTGCTGACCATATTATCTTAGCCACAGGGGCCTGGTTGCCACATATTCTTGAACCTCTTGGTTATCAAGTGGATGTTCGACCACAAAAAGGACAATTGTTCGAATTAGATACAGAATTCGATACTGATAATTGGCCAGTTTGTATGCCTTACGGAGAGATTGACATCCTACCATTTGAAAATGGAAAAATCATTATTGGTGCAACTCATGAAGATGATATGGGCTACGATTTAGAACTAGACCCTGAAAAAATCCAAGCCATGCATGATAAAATAGCTGAATTCATGCCTGATTTGGCAAACTATCCTGTAGCCAGAACTCGCATTGGAACGCGCGCCTATACTTCAACTTATTCACCATTCTACGGAAATATTGAGGATATGCCCAATGTCTGGGTAGCTAGTGGTCTAGGCTCTACCGGCCTGACAAATGGCCCAATTATCGGTTGGCAAATTGCTAAAGAAATTCTCAATCAAGAAACAAACTTTGACCGTACACCATATTCTCCAAATAGATATATTCTCAAAAAATAAGATACAATAAGTTTAGATTCTACTAACCCTTTAAATGTAGATACTAAGACTAGTTGTTATCCAATCAATAAATACAATAAGCAACGGGGGAACCTCGTTGCTTATTTCTATCTAGGATGCTACTATCCTAGTTTCAAACAATTTAACATGCGACTATATCAATTCAAATACTATCTCTATATTAGATACATCATATCAGAACTGACTAGGGAACTCAGAAAAGTGATTTATGAGAGCTAAAACTTCTGTGCTACTGCCAAATTCGACCAATGATAAGTACTTGGCTTTCTGACGTGGAGACAAATCACTCTTATTGATGAGACTTGCAGCCTCCGCTTTTTGCGAAGCAAGACAGACGTCTTTTTCATCTAATAGTACTTTCCGCTGAACCTCAGTCAGATTCTGATGAAGTAAAACATCATCATACGAACAGATTGCTTGCGCCGAAGCAGAAGCCATAGGAAAAGCTAAGCCTCCAGCAAGGGCTAGACCCAAAACTGCTTTACCGAGTTTATTCATATTATTACCTCTCTTCAAATATAACATAAGATTTGATAGAATTATTACCTTTGTGGTGCGCATCACAAATTTTTTCTTTTGTAATAACTAGAATACTTCTATCTAGTATACCAGCCACTACACTATTATTATAAACAACACCCCTAAACTCACCGTCAACTTTTTCTGATTTTAATCTATTATATGATTTAGCATTATAAACTACAAATTCTCCTATCCTCGAGATTGGTTGAATATGAAAAGACTGAACCTGAGTCCAGTCTTCCACTATTTCTGACGTCGTTGCTTTCTACGATAGTTGCTGAAAGCATCAATTAAAAAGGGGGTATTTTCGACAAATTTTAAATCTTATCTTAACGACGGAAACTTGATTCTAGTTTGAATGATTTACTTTCTACAATATGCTTATGTGTTCCGTAAGGGATTTTGCTAATAATTTCAACATGGAAATCTTTTGAGCCCTTCAAATCCTCATCTGTCAAGTTAGCAATATAGGATCCTGACGCTGTGCGTTCAAGCGGAATACAGTTATGTTCCCCAAAAACGAAGTAAACATCTGGCGCTTCGTCATAGTATTGTTTCAAGAATACTTCTACTTGCGCACCAGGAACACCAGTTTGTTGTGTCAATTTCACATCCACATATGAATTGCGGGTGTAATTAGCTGTTTCTCTTGTGTTATATTTTACGTAAGTATTTGATTCAGCTGTATTGGCGCTGACAACAGGGGCAAGCGCTGTAAGACCTGTACTCATGCAAGCTACTGAAAGCATAGCAAAATTTTTCATTTTCTTTGAAAAGTTCATAACATTTTCTCCAATTTCTATTATCTTATGTCCATATTACCCAAACTCAAACTATAAAATGGTAATATGATGAACTAATCCGACTGGAATAGTTTCTTTCGTCCGTAACAAATTTTTTGAATGCATTCTGTTGATTGTTACAAGATAATCCTAATTGAAATTTCTGTTTATAGCAACAGATTTTCCCAGCTTTTTATCTATTTTTCATGAGTTTTTCTGGCCGTTCTTAAATAATTCCCTATGGCAGATTTATTCATATCCACAGCTCTGAAGCTGTGAGAAACGGGAGCAGGAAAGAACTTGACTTGACAAAAGAGTTCGTCAACAAGTCTTTATTTCTAGTTGTTGAGCTGAAACGGTCTATTCCCAGACTGTGAATGATGTGAGCTGACTACCGTCAGCCTATATCTCCTACTTCAAAAGGTTCGGGGAACTTTTGGAGCTTGGAGATATAGCGAACAAAGTTCGCATCAGTCGTAGAGATCAGATTTGAAGTGTAAAACACGAACAAATCTGACAATCAACCAATGCGCTGAGATGTTGACGCAAACTCTAAGAAACGAGGCTGGACTTTACGCCCAGCCTCGTTTCCATTAACAATCATATTAAAATGAGCTAATTTTTAACAAATTTTAAACCTTATCCTAGCGACGGAAACTTGGCTCTAATTTGAATGATTTATTCTCTACAATGTTCTTTGCTGAACCGTGTGGAATTTTACTAATAATTTCTAAGCGGAATCTTTTTGCACCTTTCAAATCTGCATCTGTCAAATTAGCTGCATAGTCGCCAGATGGTGTTTGATCGAGTGGGATAACATAGTTTTCACCCAAAATGAAGTAAACATCTGGTGCTTCTGCATATTTCTGTTTTAGTTTTACCTCTACTCGTGCACCTGGAATACCTGTTTTTTGTGATAATGTCACATCCACAGCTGAGCTGCGACGGTAAGTAACCGTCTCTTTTGTATTATATTTTACGTAAGTATTTGATTCAGATGTATTGGCGCTAACAACAGGAGCAAGCGCTGTAAGACCTGTACTCATGCAGGCTACTGAAAGCATGGCAAAATTTTTCATTTTCTTTGAAAAGTTCATAACATTGTCTCCAATTTCTATTATCTTGTGTTCATATCGCTTAAACTCAAACTATAAAATAGCAATATGATGAACTAATCCGACTGGAATAGTTTCTTTCGTCCGTAACAAATTTTTTGAATGCATTCGATTGATTGTTACAAGATAATTTTAATTGAACTCCCCACTTATAGCAATGGATTTTCCCAGCTTTTTATCTATTTTTCATGAGTCTTAATATACTTCCGAAGTAAATTTTACAATAGATAATCACTGATTATTCACTCTCTAAACCTCGATTATTGCTTTCTACTTGCTTTTTTTAATAGTCCCCAAACACTACCAAGTAAGAGAGTGAATAGGCTAACTCCAATAATCTGCCCAGAAGCATTTGTACCTGGTTTTGAAGATTGTTCCACACTTGAAACTTGCTTTGTATCCGTTTTGGAGTGAAGAGCCGGATTCTGACCATATTCCCTCATATTATTTGAGGATTGAGAGGTGCTTCCTACAATTGCCACAGATCCAACCATCTCAAATAGCTCGGTTTCTTTGCGTTCTTCATCCATTTCTCTTCTGAACATCTGAGGCTCTCTCTCTGGAACTTCTGGCAACACAATCTCCTGAGAACTCCTATCCATTTTGACACTGTCCAATGATTTGGATTTAGGGACCAAGATTTTTTCTTTACTCTCCAAATCATTCATCAATGTATTCGGTTGAATCACCTTTGTTTCTGTTAAGATTGAAGACCTATCTGCTTCAGCCAAGACGCTTTCTGTCGTTACTTCTGTCAGAAATTCAACTCGAGGAGCATTCGACTCATTAGTAACCCCCTCAGAATCCACTTTTAATGCGGAAGAAACTCCGTCATCTACAAACTTGTGTTTTTCAGAAATAGTAGATGATGTAGCTACTGATTCGACCACACGAATTGCTGAATGCCCAGGTAAAACTGGAATATCCTCAGCAACAGGAACTAAAGTTGTTTCAGTTTGGATGACTGTTTCACTTTCTGCACTAGCTGGTTCGTCGAGAGAGGCTTCAACTACTGGAGCAGAGATGGTTTCTGGCAATGCAACAGGAGGAATAGCTGTTTCTCCTACCTCCACAGAGACTTCTGGTTGAACGGGAATAGCTGACCTGTCTGGAGACGAAATCGGGGCTGGTTGGGAGACGGGTTCACTTTCTGAACTAGCTGGTTCGTCGAGAGAGGCTTCGACTACTGGGGCAGAGACCGTTTCGGGCAATGCAACAGGAGGAATAGCAGTTTCTCCTACCTCCACAGAAACTTCTGTGACTTCTGGTTGAACGGGAATAGCTGACCTGTCTGGAGACGAAATTGGGGCTGGTTGGGCGACGGTTTCGCTTTCTGAACTAGCTGGTTCGTCGAGAGAGGCTTCAACTACTGGGGCAGAGACCGTTTCGGACAATGCAACAGGAGGAATAGCTGTTTCTCCTACATCCACAGAGACTTCTGGGACTTCTGGTTGAACGGGAACATCTGACCTGTCTGGAGACGAAATCGGGGCTGGTTGGAAGACTGGTTCGCTTTCTGAACCAGCTGGTTCGTCGAGAGAGGCTTGGACTACTGGGGCAGAGATGGTTTCTGGCAATGCAACAGGAGGAATAGCTGTTTCTCCTACCTCCACAGAGACTTCTGGTTGAACGGGAATAGCTGACCTGTCTGGAGACGAAATCGGGGCTGGTTGGGAGACTGGTTCGCTTTCTGAACTAGCCGATTCGTCGAGAGATGCTTGGACTACTGGAGCAGAGATGGTTTCTGGCAATGCAACAGGAGGAATAGCTATTTCTCCTACCTCCACAGAGACTTCTGTGGCTTCTGGTTGAATGGGAATAGCTGACCTGTCTGGAGACGAAATTGGGGCTGGTTGGGAGACTGGTTCGCTTTCTGCACTAGCTGGGTCGTCGAGAAATGCTTCGACTGTTGTGTCTTTTGTGGTGGCAGGTTGTTCAGTAACAGTCGTCGCAACTTGATCTTCTTTTTTTACATTTACCCCCTCCATGCCTATGGGACCTGATAGAAGTTCTGACCTCTGATTCTCAACTGTTTCTGATTCAAGAAGCTCTTCCACAGGGACTACCTCATCATTTTTCACAGCATCTTGATCAACTACTACTGGTAGATTGCTCCCCTCTACTTGAGTTTCCTCCTCTAAAGCTATAGTTGACTGGCTCTGGTTTTCATTAGCAACTAACTGTTCATCATTTACTGGTTCACCAATGACTGCTACAGGCAATATCGCCTGGTCGTCTACTGGTAAGACGGGTTGATTGATACTATCTACAACAAGGGCAACATCCCCTTTTTCTTCTTTCCCATCTGCAGAGCAGATTTCTTGAGATAGCTGAGAATTTTCATCTGCATTGGGCGGAAGCTCGCCTGCTGGCAACTCCACTGTCAGAGCTTCTCCAACTGCTGACATAGGGAAGTCTAAACTTTTTAAACTATCCTCTAACGCAACATTAAGTAGTTCGGAGCTTTCTGCTTTTTGAATGGCTAACACACCTTGATCATATAGCCTATCTAACTTTTCAAGATATGTTACACGTGCCGATTCGGATAATTCAGATTGTCCTTGAATAGACAAAACCAACGCCTTCTTTGTATCAGCTAGTATCTGACTAGCTATTTCTTTGGCTTTTGCGAGCGGATTGAAATATTCTTCCCATAAGTCTTGACCAAGACGAATCGTATGGACATAATCCAAAAGCGCCCCAGCTGAATTGTTTTTCACATGATTATTCAAACGTGGATTTCCAGAAGCGTCACGAGTGATTCCCATACGCTTCAAACCAATTTGTTCTTGTTGATCATCAGAATCAGTGATATAGACAGCCCTAATCTTACCTTGATTATCGTACTCAGCACCCCATACCGTCACAATATGCGTTGCATAGCCTAATGTTCTATAAGTTAGACCGAGTAATCCTTTGCTCTCCAAAACAGTTCGAACATCCTCACCAAAACGCTCATAGCTGCCACTGAAAATACGATTTGTCAGTTTTTTCTCTTTGAAAACGTCGTAGAAAAAGCCACCCCTACTATCTGGTACTAACTGGCTATCTTCCAGATTGACACCACCCTGTACCTTAGGCTTATATCCGTTAATAAACAAATCAACTAAGGCATCTGACACAAAACCATTTGTACGATAACCGTAGTAAGTTTTGAACATATCAAAGACTCGACTATTTTGCTGATCCTGGAACGAATCAATATAGCGACGTAGGTCCGTTATTGCATAGTTTTCCCCAACATTTACTGTACTATTTTTTTCCTTGAGATATCGCTCAACATAGGAACTATTCTGTTCCAACCACCAATGTACCATGTTGGAAGACACGGCCGCAAAACACAGGTTAAGGTCAATAAATGAAGCATTGAGACTTTTATTGGTATCATAATAGCCTTTTCCTGCCTCAAATGGTGCTGTATAGTTTAAATAGTCTCCATACTTTTCCTTTACAAAACCACCGCTTTGTTCCATTGCAGGAGGGGTAATTCCATGAGCCCATATAATTTGTCGTTGCTCGCCACTCTCCGTTTGATAACTGGTCTGATTCAAAATTTCTTTTGTCTCAGCAACCTCTATCTGATTTTGCTCACTCGTCGTAACTTCTGTATCATTTCTAGAAACTACATTCTCGGTCCCTCCGTCAACTTTCATCTCTACCGCTATTTCTCCTTCAGCGATAACAGGTGATGGGATGTTGTCTGCTATTTCCTCTACAATTTCAAGATTAGAACCATCTAGGGATTCATTTTTTTCTGATTCAATAGATGCCTCATCTTTGACTTGTGATTCTTCAATTATTTCATTCACTCCTGTAACAACTGTATCTGCAGCAACAGTGGATGTATGAATAGCACATAGCAAAGAGACTGAGACCAAGCCAACCGCTGATTTTCTCAAAGAAAATCGTTCTTGAATGTTCATCTTTCCTCCGTTTATCATCAAAAATTTGAATAAACTATTCTACTTACGACTTATTTTTATTTCCACATCCCCCAAGAAAATATTTATAAACAAGCGTTTGAAAGAAATTCATAGTCTATTTCCATAATCACGACAAAAAGGTCCAAGAGGACCTTTTTGATTATTTTACTGTACGAACACGCATAGTGTTTGTTGAACCTGCAACACCTACAGGCACACCAGCAACGATAACAATATCATCTCCTGCTTCAACAAGACCTTGCTCTTTGGCAATACGTTCAGCCAAATCAAACATATCGTCAGTTGAATCTGGACGGTTTGTTACAACTGGGATAACACCCCAGTTAAGCATCAATGATTTTTGTACTTTCTCAGTAAATGTTACTGCCAAGATATCAGCATCTGGACGGTATTTAGAGATTGAACGAGCTGAGTAACCAGTTTCAGTAACTGTTACAACCAACTTGATGTTCATTGAGTGACAAGCGTCTTTTACTGCAGATGCAATAACTTCTGTTTTAGATGCACGGTTAAAGTGATCAGAGTTCAAACGACCGTATTCGTTAAGAAGAGTTTGTGCGTTTTTAGCAATAGTTGCCATTGTACGAACTGATTCAACTGGATATTTACCGTTTGCAGACTCACCTGAAAGCATTGTTGCGTCAGTACCGTCGATAACTGCGTTGAATACGTCTGATACTTCTGAACGAGTTGCACGTGGTTTTTCAGTCATTGTTTCCAACATGTTTGTTGCTGTGATAACTGCTTTACCAGCTGCATTCACTTTAGTGATAATCATTTTTTGGTAAACTGGAACCATTTCAAATGGTACTTCGATACCCATGTCACCACGAGCAATCATGATACCATCTGCTGCTTCGATGATTTCATCGATGTTGTCGATACCTTGTTGGTTTTCGATTTTCGCAAACAATTGAACGTGATCGTTACCAGTTTCTTTACAGATGTTACGAACAACTTCTACGTCTTTTGCAGTACGTACAAATGAGATGGCAATGAAGTTCAAACCTTGCTCAAGACCGAAGCGGATATCTGCGTTGTCACGGTCTGCAAGTGCTGGGAAAGGAATTTTAGTGTAAGGAATGTTCACACCTTTTTGTTTTGCGATAACGCCATCGTTTTCAACCAAAACAACAAATTCACGGTTTACAGCATCTTTTTCAACAACAGTCAAGCCAAGTTTACCGTCGTCAACAAGGATTTGTTTACCAACTTCAACATCGTCAAAGATATCCAAACCACCTGCAACGTTCAAAGCAATCACTTCTTTGGTAGATTTGATACCTTGTTTTGTAGCAACACGCAATTTGTCACCAGTTGTATATGCATATTCTTTTGCATCATCTTCAAACAATTCTGTACGGATTTCTGGACCTTTTGTATCCAACAAGAAACCTACTTTTTTGCCAGCGATTTCTTCTGCACGACGAACTGTTGCCATACGGTCACCTTGCTCTTGGTGGTCACCGTGTGAGAAGTTGAAACGGAAAACATTAGCGCCTTCTGTAATCAAAGCAGCGATTTTCTGTGCTGATGCCTCAACATCCAATTTTTCACCCCAGTAACCATCGTCACCGAATTTTTTACCACCGCGGATTTCTACCGCTGGACCAAGGGTTGCAACAATTTTAACACGTTTGTTCATCTTAACAAAACTCCTTTTATTTCAATGGTCTTATGACCCTAATTAACACTTTAAAACAACGATGCCTAGATTGACAAATTACGGTTCAAATCAGCCAATTCCAAATCTGCTTTATGCGGATTATTAACCACAATCTTACCGTCAGCAGTCAAGCTGAACAATGCACCTTCTTCTGCAGTTCCAAGAATTGGGTTTTCAACCATCTGCTCGTTACGGATACCTACTGCAAGACCTCCACGGCCTTCTTTAAGCAATTTAACGGCATGAGCCCCCATACGAGAAGCGAGTACACGATCACGCGCTGTCGGAGAACCACCACGTTGGATATGACCAAGTTCTGTCACACGAAGATCACTTGTATCGCCTGCTGCTTTCAATTCTTCAGCAAACTGTGCAGCTGGCATAACACCTTCAGCCAAAACAATAATGCTATGTTTCTTACCATTGTCGTAGCCCGCTTTAATACGGTCAACAACATCGTTGATATTGAAGTCTTCTTCTGGAACAACAATAACATCTGCACCAGAAGCAATACCAGCCCAAAGAGCGATATCACCTGCATGACGTCCCATTACTTCAATGACGAAAGTACGACGGTGACTTGATGAAGTGTCGCGGATTTTATCAATCGCATCCATAGCAGTTGTTACAGCTGTATCAAAACCGATTGTAAAATCTGTACCCACGATGTCGTTATCAATTGTACCAGGTACACCAATAGCTGGGAAACCATGCTCCGTCAAGCGCATTGCTCCGTGGTAAGAACCATCACCACCGATAACAACTACACCTTCGATACCATGTTTTTTCAATTGCTCAATCCCTTTAAGTTGCCCTTCTAATTTGGCAAATTCTGGATAACGAGCTGAACCAAGGAATGTTCCTCCACGTGAAATAACATCACCTACAGAACGCGCAGACAATTCATGGATATCACCCGCAACCATACCTGCGTAACCTTCGTTGATTCCATAAACTTCCATTCCTTCTGAAATTGCTTGGCGAACAACTGCACGAATAGCAGCGTTCATACCAGGGGCATCACCACCACTGGTCAAAACAGCAATACGTTTCATTCGTTAATGCTCCTTTAACTTTTCATTTTAACTGCCCTATTATAACATACTTAACCTAAACTTGCTTGACTTTTTGCTATTTTTTTATCGAAAAATCGTTTTCATAACAAATTCACTTAACTCTTCTTCTAATTGAGGCGTTTTCATAACCATGTGATGCTCAGCCTGAATTGTCTGATTACTATCTTGATAATGAAGTACTACTGGAATGCTTCCTCTATATTTATCCAAAATACGAGCAACGGCATAATCGTGTTCTCGATTTTCCAAAAGAATCCAAAATTTCTCCAAACTGACAGGCTCTAATTTTTCTAGAACTAATTGCAACTGTCCATCGCGCTCTTGCACTCTACCTGTGATGTAGCCCATTTCCCCTTCTTCCAAAATAGCAGCATATTGGCGATAAGATTCTGGGAAAAGAGTCACGTCAAGCGTCCTCTTGGTATCTGTCACTCGAAGAAATGCCATCTGCTCCCCAGTCTTTTTGGTACGAATCAATCGAATAGCTTGAATCTGCACAAGAACGGTCGCTCGATTGCCAACCGCTAAATCAGCCAAATCTGTAAAACTACGCTTAGACTCTCGACAAATAGTGACTAAAGGATGCGGACTAATACCAACACCTAGCAATTCCTGCTCTAGCATAAATTTTTCGCTGTCACTGTAATCTTCTACATCTGTCCAACTATAACTCTCCTCTGCAAAAAATGTACCAATCGCCTCTGCAAAGACAAAGAGATTGTCTAGATTTTCAATAATCTTTTTACGATTGGCGTCAAAATCATCAAATAAACCAATCTGAATAAGAGGGATTAGTAAATCTTTTTTCTTGAAATTATCTGGCAAGCGCAAAATAAAATCTTCTACAGACTTATAGGGACGATGATCCAATATCCACAAAGCTAAATCTTTAGGCAAACCTTTTAGTGTTTTTAATCCTAGGTAAACCTTACTTTTATCAAACTTATCGTGATAAGGAATATTGTTAATCGTGAGTCGAGCCACCTCAAAGTCAAACTGCATCGCATCTTCAATATAAGCACTGCTAGAATGATTGAGCATGACATCAAAAAAGACATCCGTATAGTGACTCTTGAAATAAGCCATTTGAAAGGCTAAGGCTGAATAAGCATAGGCGTGGCTACGGTTAAAACCATAACCAGCGAACTTAGCCATCATGCCAAATATTTCCCTTGCATTCTCTTCAGCATGTCCGTTTTTCAGTGCTCCCTGTAAAAATTCCGCTTCCATTGCCTGCATTTCTTGGGCATTCTTTTTAGACATAGCCCTGCGGAGTAAATCCGCCTTTCCAAGCGTAAAGCCTGCATAGACCTGTGCAATCTGCATGACCTGTTCCTGATAAAGCATGATACCATAAGTCGGTTGTAAAATAGGAGCAATGGTTGGGTCCAATAAATCAACTGCCTCTTGTCCATGCTTGCGTTTTACAAAGTTATCCGAATAATCACTAGCCCCCGGTCTATTCAAACTCGTTGTTGCAACTATATCTTCAAATCGACCAGGTTTGACCCTTCGAAGCAGGCTAATCGCACCAGGCTGTTCAAATTGAAAAATTCCCTTAGTCCGACCAGCAGCAAAAAGTTCCAAGGTTTTCTTGTCTTCTAAATCTATCTTGGCAATATCAATTTCCTGCTGATAACGTTCACGTACTCCTTCTGCCATTTTTTGTACAAAGGTCAGATTTCGTAAGCCAAGGAAATCCATCTTCAACAGACCATTCGCCTCAACAGCATGTGCATCATATTGGGTTACCAGCATGTCATCCCCTATTTTAAGAGGGATGGTATCTGTCAAATCCTCATCACTCATCACTATCCCTGCCGCATGGATAGAAGTCTGTCGGGGTTGCCCTTCAATTTGTTGAGCAATCGCAAAAGCTTTTTGGTACTCTATCTTACTATTGATAATCTGACGAAAAGCGGCATTTCGCTGATAGGCAGAAGTAAGACTATCTCTAAATGAAATTTTCTTGGTTATATTACTTAACTCATATTCAGGTGTTCCGAAACGCTTAAATACATCACGAATGGCCTGCTTAGCTCCAAATGTCGAGTAGGTTACAATTTGAGCAGCATGGGTTGAACCATAACGATCTCGTACATAACGAATAAAATCTGCTCGATGAATATCTGGAATATCAATATCAATATCGGGCATTGAATAACGTTCAGCATTGAGAAATCGTTCAAAGAGAAGATTATGCTTAACTGGGTCGATACCTGTGATATTTAAGGCGTAGGCAACTAGGCTTCCAACAGCTGAACCGCGCCCCATTCCCATGTAGTACCCCTGGCTACGTCCAAAACGAAGTAGGTCCCATACAATCAAGAAATAATCATCAAATCCCATTTGATGAATAATGGATAATTCCTTTTCCAAGCGTTCCTTATACAGTGAATTAGTCAACCCCTTCTCTTCTAATCCTTGATAGGAGCGCTCGTATAATTCTTCCACTGCAGGTCTGTCACGATTAAAACGTGGCAATTTTAAATCTGTATTTAATTGATAAGAAATCCCTGCAACCAAGTCACGTAAATTATCAACTGCTTGCGGAAACCGATTCGAAAATAGATTGGTTAAGCTATCAGCCGATAAAAGCTTTTGTCGATTATCTATATCTGCAACTTGATTAAGTGGAATATTATCTCGAATAGCATGGAGAACCTGTAGACTTTCCAATTGTTCCTCTTCAAAAAAACGAACCGTATGAATCGGGAGTATTGCTTGCTTAAAGTCTTGAACTGGTGTGTCGACCGTCACTCCGATATAATAGTTAGTACCTAACTCAAGGTGCTCAATGCCAGAAAAATAAGGAACAACCACTGCTATGTCGACTAAATATTGACGAATGGTTTCAAAATCATCTTGCCCTGTCATCTTAGCAGTCGAAATTTTCAATAGATTGCGATAACCTCTGGTTGTCAGAGCAATCAATTTAGTAGTGACGTCCTGCTCCTCTCCCTGTAATTTCCAGTCCAGTTCACAACCAATAATTGGTTGAAGCCCCATTTTGTTACAGGATTCCATAAAACTATAGGCTGCATAAAGACTGTTTTTATCCATTATCCCCAATGCGTGATAACCAAGCTCTTTAGCCCTGCCTACATAATTTTCTATCGTCACCATGCTATCCATAAAGGTATAAACTGTCTTTGTATCTAATTGTGCCAGCATGGTATTCTCCTTTTCATGTTTCTTCTATTATATCAAATATTTATCCAAAAATATTTTTTAAAAATTCAAAACATTTTTCTTGCTAATTTATATAGTTTGTTGTATTATTAAGATAAGACATAAACACGGTGTCATCCTAGAAAGGAAATGATTATGGCTTGGAAATTTGATAATAACATCCCCATCTATATTCAAATCAGCAATACTATTAAATTGCAGATTGTGACTAATCAATTAAAATCTGGAGATAAACTTCCCACTGTTCGTGACTTAGCCGAAATTGCTGGCGTCAATCCAAATACCGTTCAGCGCGCTTTGTCTGATTTAGAAACGGAAGGCTTTGTTTACTCGGTTCGCACAACAGGTCGTTTTGTAACAGATAATCAAGAATTGATTACACAAACTCGCCTACATTTAGCACAAAAGGAACTCGAGAATTTTGTGAACAATATGTTAGATTTGGGGTTCAAACACGACGACCTCACTGGCCAGTTAGATGATTATTTGAAAGGAGTCACTTATGAATAACGCATATACTTTGGTTGAGCTACAACAAGTTTCAAAATCTTATGGTGGAGCTGTCGCCCTAAATAATGTCAATTTGAAGTTGACTGCTGGAAAAATCATAGGACTTTTGGGACCAAATGGTTCAGGTAAAACAACCATGATTAAATTGATCAACGGTCTGTTGCAACCAGAATATGGTCAAGTATTGATCAATGGTCGCACCCCATCGCCAGAAACCAAGGCAATTGTATCTTATCTCCCAGATACGACTTATCTCGATGAGCATATGAAAGTGCTCGAAGCAATTACATTTTTTGAAGATTTTTACGCTGATTTTGATAAGGAGCGTGCTCTCCATCTTTTACAAGATTTGGGCATTGATTTAAACAGTCGTATGAAACATCTCTCTAAGGGGAATAAGGAAAAAGTCCAACTCATTCTGGTGATGAGCCGCCAAGCGCAGCTGTATGTTTTAGACGAGCCAATTGGTGGTGTTGACCCTGCCGCCCGAGACTACATTTTAAAAACCATCGTCAACAACTACTCTCCGACTGCCTCTGTTATTATCTCTACTCACTTAATTTCAGATGTCGAGCAAATTTTGGATGAGGTTATTTTCCTACACTACGGAAGTGTTATTCGCCATGGAAATGTAGATGACTTGCGAATTGAAAGCGGAGAATCTATTGATGAACTCTTCCGCCAAGATTTTAAGGCTTAGTTAGAAGGAGATTGCTATGTTTAAAAAATTATTGAAATACGAATTTCAATCCGTAGGTAAATGGTATTTGGGAATTTATATTGCAGCTCTAGCCCTATCAGCAGTACTTGGTTTTTGGCTACAAGCATTGACCCTCCGTGCACAGGCTGGTAATACTGAACCTGGTGGTGGTGAGATGGTCTTATTGGGAACCTCCTTTATGACTTTCGGAGTTTTGATTGCGGCACTCTTCCTATCAACATTTGTCCTAGTCATCAATCGTTTTAGAAAAAATGTTTATGGCCGACAAGGTTATCTCACTATGACCTTGCCCGTATCTAGCCATCAAATCATCTTAAGCAAACTGCTTGCATCTATTGTTTGGTATATCTTGGCAGGGATTACGTGTTTACTTTCAATCGGAATCATTTTAGCTGTTCTCATGCTCGGAACCGAGGAAATCATGATTCCTGAATTGCATACTGTTGTACAAGCATTAGACTGGCCTGTCATATTTGCACATCTATTCTATATGCTGATTGAGTCAACAATGGGAATCTTGCTGATCTACTTCTCCATCTCTGTTGGTCAACTGTTTAAAGATCACCGTCTACTGTTTGCCATTTTAACCTATATCGGAATTTCAATTGTTCTCGGTGTGTTTGGAGCTCTCATTTTTACCAATTATCTAGAGAACCTTTATAATGCCGCACTACCATTATATCCTAGTCCAGTCTTAGCATTAGTCAATATTATCCTAGCTTTTGCTTACTACTTTGGAACCCACTTCATTATGACAAAGAAATTAAATCTACAGTAAAAAGCTCTTTACTGGTCTAATCGACCGGTATAGAGCTTTTTTCTTAATACTGTTGGTCTAGGAGTTCCAACAAAACTTTCTTTTCTTCTTCGCTGGCAAAACTTGCCTGAATAGCGTTTTGATTGAAGCGATAAAAATCAGCCTTGCTAGTCCCAAAATATTCTACAAATAACTGATATTCTCTATTAAGTGTAGTATTAGAAACAGTACGATTATCTGTATTGATTGTGATGTTTGCTCCCGCCTCAACTAGCTCACGATATGGAAAATCTTCAATCGAATCAGCTGCACCAGTTTGAAGATTCGATGTTAGGCACATTTCAAGTGTTGCTCCGCTATTGACAAAAGCTTGGATAGCTTCAGGATTGCGAGTAAGTGCTGTACCATGACCAATCCTTATAATCCCAAGTTCAAGAGCTTGAATCACATTGGTCACACATCCACATTCTCCGGCATGGAAAGTCATGGGATAACCTAGTGACTGAGTAAATTGAATAATATCCCGAAGTTCTTCCGTAGGATAGTCTACTTCATTTCCTGCGAAATCAAATCCCACAAGTCCTTTTGGTGCCAAATCAGCAATAGCCGAAAAAAGTTCCTTCGTTTGATTCGGTTTTGTTTGCTTTAAACCACAAACCAAAAGTTTAGCAACCACTCCAAAATCTTCCTGCCCCCTGTTTAGTCCAACTAAAACTGCTGAGACCGCTTCTAAAATAGTCAAGTCTTTATCCGTCGACAGTTCTGGTGCAAAACGAACCTCAATGTAAATGATCTTATCTCTTGCAGCTTGTCGTACAAGATCATAGGCTGCCAATTCTAAAGCTGATGCAGTTTGTAAGAGTGGGCGAACAAAATCAAATAACTTTAAATAAGCCATTAAACTATCAACTTTTCCATGAACACTAACTAATTTTCTTAATGCTTCATCTTCTGCAGGAATAGTGATTTTAGCCATCTGTGCCAATTGTCGAATGACTCCGAGGGACAATGAGCCATCCAAATGACAATGCAACTCTGTTTTGACCAATTCATTTACATTCAACACTGTTAACACAACCTCCGTCTGGTATATTGTTAACTATCATATCATATTTTTGAAGAAAAATAAGAATTTTACCATAAAACCTGAACTTTCACTTGTTTTCAGTTGCATCATTCACAGACAAAAAAAGAACGACTACCAGTCGTTCTTCAATAACATACGGAAGACATGGGATTCGAACCCACGCACGCTGTTACACGCCTACCGCGTTTCCAACACGGCCTCTTGAGCCTCTTGAGTAATCTTCCATATATGGAGCTGGTGGGAGTCGAACCCACGTCCAAACACCTGCTAACTTATTCGTCTACAACCATAGGTTATGTCTTGCTTTAACTTGAACTCGATACATAACTCAAACCTAGACCAAGCGAGTCAGTAAATCTCTTTTGGAACTGCCTGACTCAATCCCAACGTAGCTTGCTATTTTAAGACCAATCAGCAAACACAAGCAATTCGCGACTGGTCACGCAGGCAGGTTATTAAGCTGCTAATGCGTAAGTGTTTGTATTTTTTGCAGTTATATTTAACTGGCATTTTTACATCTGCCGATGAGTTGCAGAACAAGCCTCATAATGCCTGTCGAATCCGTAACAACCCCGTAGGATTTGATACAGGAATTATTATAGCAGAATTTTTTATAAATAGCAAAATTATTTTACATTTTCCTTACAATTTAAAAAAATTTTGAAATATGGTAAAATGAAAGTATGTATAAATTTTGGCAAAAAACCATTCAAGTATTAAGTATTTTGACCCTTATCGGGACTGCTATTTTTCTGTTTTGGCTCTATAAGATTGGCATTTTGAACGACCAAAATGTCTTAAGCGATTTAATCAAAAGCCAAGGTGCTTTAGGTAGCCTCTCCTTTTTAGCTATTCAGATTATTCAAGTTGTATTTCCGATTATTCCAGGCGGTGTTACGACTGTTGTGGGTTTCCTCGTATTTCATTTTTGGTGGGGATTCTTTCTCAATTATCTTGGAATTTCAATCGGTAGTATCATCCTTTTCTGGTTGGCTCGTCGCTATGGAAAGAAATTTTGTCTCCTCTTCATGTCTGAAGATACGTTTTACAAATATGAAAGCAAAATTGATAATAAACGTAGTTATGAAATTTTCTTTATTCTCTGCATGCTTTCTCCCATTTCTCCAGCTGACATAGTGGTGATGATTACTGGATTAACAAGCATGAGTTATCGGAAATTTATTATTATTACTTTACTTTGTCGCCCTTTCTCAGTTGTGGCCTATAGCTTCTTTTGGATCTATGGAAGCCAATGGTTGCAGCAATTATTAGGATAAAGATGAACACCCTTATCTTCGGACAAGGGTGTTTTGTTTATTCTACAATCTGCTGATACATATACGGTCGACGGTCTCTAAAGAGTCCCCAATCCAAACGCTCACGCGCTCCCTTGTCCAAATCATAAGTAGCAAGTAAGATTGTCTCTTCCTCACGTCCAGCCTTGGTCAAAATGTCTCCTGTTTCATCTGTCAAGAAAGAGGAGCCATAGAAACGCAAGCTAGACGATTGACCACCATTTTCTTCAGAAGGCTGCACTTCTTCCAAGCCGATACGGTTGGCTGCAATGACCGGCGTGATGTTGGCCGCCGCATGGCCCTGCATAGTCCGCTGCCAATGGCCTTGACTGTCTGTAGCCAAAATCGGCTCTGAGCCGATAGCTGTTGGATAAAAGAGTAATTCTGCTCCATTCAGCGCCAAACAGCGAGCTGTTTCTGGAAACCATTGGTCCCAGCAGATGCCGATGCCAATCTTAGCGTAACGTGTTTCCCAGACCTTGAATCCAGTATTTCCAGGCGTGAAGTAAAACTTCTCCTGATAATAATGATCGTCAGGGATATGAGTCTTGCGGTAAACTCCCAAAACACTACCATCCGCATCAATGACCGCAATAGAATTGTAGAGGCTATTTCCATCTTTTTCATAGAAGGAAATAGGCAAGACAACCTGCAATTCCTTGGCAATAGGAATAAAGTGCTGAACAGCATCATTTTCCTCTACAGACTTAGCATAGTTATAATAATCATACTGGCGTTCTTGACAAAAATAAGGACGCTCAAAGAGTTCAGGCAGGAGAATAATCTGCGCTCCCTGACCAGCAGCCTGTCTGACCAAACGCTCTGCAGTTGCCAGATTTTCCCAAAGATTCTGACTACACTGCATCTGGACAGCTGCTACAGTAACATTTCTCATATTATTTATCCTTTTCATAAATTCTTTATGGAAGATAGAATGTACCTGTGATAAGGAAAGGCGGTACAGGCTATACTAGAGTATGCCAAACCGACTTGACGCTATATCAGGGACATTTAGCCCCATAAAGGGGGATTTGCTGGGTAATACAGTGAATATTCCCACCTCCAAGTAGGATGTCGCGGGCTGGTATGCCGACAACTTTTCTGGTTGGAAAAAGCTGCGCTAGGAGATGCAATGCCTGCGCATCATGCTCATCATCAAACTGGGGCACCAGAACCGCACCGTTGCTGATATAAAAATTAACATAGGAAGCTGCCAAGCGTTCGCCAGCAGTCCGTTCTTCTTCCCCTTCTTCATAGACATAGCCTGGCAAGTCCTCTTCTGTCACCAAAATGGGATTTTTAGGGATAGGCAGTTTATGAACGGTCAACTTTCTGCCCTTGGTATCTACTTGCTCTTCCAAGTAGTCCAAATCAGCCTTGGACATGGTATATTGGGGGTCTGCCTCATCATCCGTCCAGGCTAAAACGATCTCAGCTGGACCGACAAAGGCCGCAACATTGTCCACGTGTTCATTGGTTTCATCATTGAAAATTCCGTATGGAAGCCAGAGGACCTTTTCAGCTCCGAGAGTATCTAGAAGCACTTGCTCAATCTGGTCCTTGGTCAGATGAGGATTGCGGCCTGGGCTGAGCAAACAGGATTCGGTCACCAAGATGGTTCCTTCACCGTCACTGTGAATGGCTCCTCCTTCTAGGACAAAGGGATGGGTATCATGAACTGGCAGACCGATGGCCTGACTAAATCGACTAGCCACCTGATCATCTGCCTCATAGTCCTGATAAAGACCATCATAGCTTCCGCCCCAAGCGTTAAAGGCCCAATCGACAGATAAAGCTCTGCCATTTTCATGAACCAAGACCGTCGGACCTGTATCACGCGCCCAAGCGTCGTTGGTGGGGATGTCCAGGTAGGCAATGCCAGCCCCCAGCATGGATTGAGCCTCCTCACGGTGTGCCTCATCGACCAAGAGATAGACCTGCTCGCTTTCAGCAATGGTTTTAATGACCTGGCTGAAGGCTTTTTTTGCCCCCTGACCATCAAAGGGCCAGGAACCAGGACGGGTCGGCCACACCATTAGTGTCCCGTGATGGGGCTCATACTCAGCAGGCATGCGGTAGCCAGCCGCTTTTGGACTTTCTATCATGACAACCTCCCCTTGAAATCTTCATAACCAAATTCCTTGATAATTCGGCAGTCACCAGTCTTGTCCATCAAGACCAAACTTGGCAGACCGATGCCGTTGAAAGTATTGTTTTTGACAAAAGAATAGATGGCCATATCTTCAAAATAGAGTTTGTCACCAATCTCCACAGGCTTTTCAAAGGAATAATCGCCGATGATGTCACCCGTCAGACAGGTATTGGAAGACAGTCTGTAAGTAAAAGCCTTCTCCCCTTCCTCAAAGCCATTTCTCAGAGGTGGACGATAGGGCATTTCTAGAACATCCGGCATGTGGCAAGTGGCTGATGCGTCTAACACAAGCGTCTCAATGCCATTTTCGACAATATCCAGAACCTCTGTCACCAAATAGCCCGCATTGAGGGCAATGGCTTCACCAGGCTCAATGTAGACTTCCAGTCCATATTTTCCCTGCATGTGCTGGATAGAGGAAATCAGCAAGTCCAGATCATAATCCGCCCTGGTCACATGGTGACCGCCGCCCATATTGAGCCATTTAATACGGTGGAGGTAGGGACCGAATTTGGCCTCGACAGCATCCAAGGTTGTTTTCAAATCATCCGAATTTTGCTCACATAGGGTATGGAAATGCAGACCATCCACCAAGTCCAGCAGGTCTTCTGAAAACTGGTCAATGCGAACACCAAAACGTGAACCTGTTGCGCAGGGATCATAGAGGGCATGATCCCCTTGGGTCGAGCACTCTGGATTGATCCGCAGGCCGACACTGACTCCAGCTGCTCGGCATTTGTCCACGTGCTTGCGGAGTTGTCGCTCTGAATTGAAAACTATATGGTCCGCAATTTCCAAAATCTCCTCCAAATCCGCATCCTTAAAGGCAGGGGCGAAAACATGGACTTCGCCCCCAAATTCTTCACGACCTAATTTGGCTTCGTAAAGTCCTGATGCGGTTGTTCCAGCTAGGTATTGGCTGATTAGGGGGTAAGTGGCATACATGGAGAAGGCTTTTTGGGCCAAGAGGACCTTACAGCCTGTGCGTTCATGGACCGACTTAAGAATTTCTAAATTGTTGACCAGCTTAGCTTCGTCAATGACATAGGCTGGTGTTGGGAGTTGATCGATTCTCATCTAGTCCACCAAAACAGGATTTTCTACTACTTGCCAAGGCAATCCATATTGGTTGAGCAAGTCCATAAATGGATCTGGATCCAATTCTTCCAAGTTGTATACACCTGGTTTTTTCCAAATTCCGTCCATGACAAGCTTGGTTCCAATCATAGCTGGCACGCCAGTTGTGTAGGAAATAGCTTGTGAACCGACTTCCTTGTAGCACTCTTGGTGGTCACAAACATTGTAGATGTAAATGGTTTTCTCAACTCCGTCTTTGACACCTGTGAAAATACAACCAATATTGGTTTTCCCAACAGTACGTGGACCAAGGCTGGCTGGGTCTGGCAGGAGGGCTTTGAGGAATTGGATTGGCACTACTTCTTGTCCATTAAAGTTGATTGGGTCAGTCCGCAAGAGTCCAACATTTTCCAAGCATTTCATGTGAGTCAAGTAGGATTGACCAAAAGTCATAAAGAAGCGGATGCGTTTGACACCTGGAATATTTTTAGCAAGCGACTCGATTTCTTCGTGGTGGAGAAGATACATGTCTTTCTGACCCACTTCTGGGAAGTCATATTCTCGCTTGATAGACATGGCTTCAACTTCTACCCATTTGCCATTTTCCCAGTAGGAACCTGGGGCAGAAACCTCACGCAAGTTGATTTCAGGGTTAAAGTTGGTCGCAAATGGATAGCCGTGGTCTCCACCGTTACAGTCTAGGATGTCGATATAGTGGATTTCATCAAAATAGTGCTTCAATGCGTAGGCTGAAAAAACACTGGTCACACCTGGATCAAATCCGGATCCCAAAAGTGCTGTCAGCCCTGCTTTTTCAAAACGCTCCTTATAAGCCCACTGCCATGAGTAGTCAAAGTAAGCCGTAAAGCCCTCTTCAGCACAGCGTTTTTCGTAGATGGCCCGCCATTCAGGGTCCTCGGTGTCCTCGCACTCATAGTTGGCCGTGTCAATATAGTCCACGCCCGTCGCCAAGCAGGCATCCATAATGGTCAAATCTTGGTAGGGAAGGGCCACATTCAAGACAGCTTTTGGCTGGTAGCTTTCAATCAAGGCAATCACTTCTTCTACCTTATCCGCATCCACTTGGGCAGTTTCAATTTTTACGGAAGTTTTTCCTTCTAGGGCAGCCTTCAAATCATCACATTTGGACTTGGTACGGCTGGCAATCATGACTTCCTTGAAGCTATCTTCTGCCTGGCAAACCTTGCTGATAGCAACTTGGGCAACTCCGCCACAACCAATAACTAACAAACGACTCATTATTTTTTCTCCTCTTCTTCTAAAATGTCTTCCACGTATCGAGGCAAGAGAAATGCTCCGATGTGGAGGTTAGCGGTATAGTATTCTGTGAAAAGCTGGCGCGCCTTCCATTTTTCCTTATCATAATCTTCAATTGGATGGTATTTTTTAGAAGCAAATCCAAACAACCAATAACCCGCCGCAGATGTCGGAATATGGGCCTGATAAACACGGCTGATAGGGAAGGATTGGGTAGCCTTCCGATGCATGGAACGAAAAGCCGATTCATCTTCATCATAGAATGGCGAACCATGTTGGTAGACCATAATGCCATCTTCCTTCAAAGCCCTGTATGCATTACCGTAAAATTCCTTGGTAAACAATCCTTCCGTATGTCCAAATGGATCTGTCGCATCATTGATGATGATGTCATACTCATTTTCACAGTTGCGCAAGAACCGCAAACCGTCCTGCAAATATACCTCTACACGCTCATCTTCAAGTCCTGATGCATAGTCTGGGAAATACTGACGACAAACTTCCACAAGGAGTTCATCTGGCTCTACAACGTCAATACGTTCGATTTCAGGATACATACTGAGAACTTGGGCAACGCCACCATCTCCTCCACCCAAAATCAATATTTTCTTAGGATTTGGATGAACTGCCATTGGTACATGTACTGCCATCTCATTGTAGACAAAGTCGTCCGCATCTGAAAAGAGAACCCGACCGTTAAGGGTCAAAATCTTTCCAAAGGCTGGCGAGTCCAACACAGCAATGTCCTGAAATTCACTCTTGCCTGCATAGAGCTGCTGGCTGGTCCGAATGGATAACTTGACATCTGGCGTTTGGACTTCTGAAAACCACATTTCCATGACTAGACCTCCTTAATGACATTGATGAAGTTGACATCTGGATCTTCTGTCCCTTGGACGGAGCAGCCGCGCTCCTTAGCAAAGATGATGTAGTCAACAATTTCCTGGGTCACTCGTTCTCCAGGGGCCAAAAGAGGAATACCTGGCGGATAGCACATAACAAATTCCCCGCAGACCTGACCAACTGCTTCTTGCAGGGAACGGCTTTCCCGCTCTGCATAAAAGGCTTCCTGCGGTGACAAAACCAGCTGCGGCTGGATGTATTCTCCTGAGATCAAATCCGAACCATCTCGTGAATAGAGTCGCTTAATGTCAGCCAGAGCCCCCACCAGCCGCTCAATGTCCTGCAAGCGGTCACCGATTGAAATATAAGCCAAGATATTGCCAATGTCGCCAAATTCAATCTGGATGTCGTACTCATCCCGCAATAAATCATAGACTTCAATCCCTGTCAGACCAATGCCCTGCGTATAGATGGAGAGCTTGGTTACATCAAAATCATGCACCGTTTTACCATCAATCAATTCTTTAGAATAGGCATAGTAGCCACCGATGGCATTGATTTCACGACGAGCATACTCAGACATTTCAATGACTTTTTCAAAAGACTCTTTCCCACGAAGGGCCAGATTTCTCCGTGAAATATCCAAACTAGCCAGCAAAAGATAGGAAGCGGATGTTGACTGGGTCAGATTGATAATCTGGCGGACATACTCCACATTCATATCTGGACCGACCAATAGGAGCGAGCTCTGTGTCAGACTACCACCTGATTTGTGCATGGAAACAGCCGCCATATCAGCCCCCACATCCATAGCCGCCTCTGGCAATTTGTCTGAAAAATGCAAATGCGCACCATGAGCCTCATCTACCAAAACTTTCATGCCCGCTGCGTGAGCTTTTTCAGTCAAGGTTCGCAGGTCCGAGCAGATGCCATAATAGGTCGGATTGTTAATCAAGACAGCAACAGCATCAGGATGCTCTGCAATGGCCCGTTCAAAGGCAGCATTTTCCAAGGCAAGAGCAATGCCAATCCGTGGCTCCACGCTCATATCCACATAGACAGGGATGGCGCCACAAAGGACAAGGGCATTGAGGGCGGACTTGTGGACATTTCGGGGAAGGATAATCTTATCGCCCGCCTTACAGGTCGCCAAAATCATGGTCTGCACTGAGGAGGTTGTTCCTCCAACCATGAGAAAGGCATGACTGGCACCAAAGGCTTCTGCCGCCAATTCCTCCGCCTCTCGAATAATGGAGACAGGATGCCCTAGATTATCCAAGGGCTTCATGGAATTGACATCAATCCCCACGCATTTTTCTCCTAACAGTTCGACCAACTCAGGATTTCCGCGCCCTCGTTTGTGTCCTGGGACATCAAAGGGAACAATCCGTTTTCGGCGTAACTGTTCCAACCCCTGATAAATAGGGGCTTGGTGTTGATTTTTCATATTGAAAAACTCCTTTGCTTGATGGACTCCCACCCTTTTTTAAACAAGTAAAAAGAGCAGGGTTCATCCTGCTCTACAATCCAAATCGACGTTTTTTATTCTTCTCTTGAGTTTATGTGCCTACCGTTTCCTACTCTCCAGTGCAAATATATACGTACTTTATTGACCGTTTCACAAGATGACGTGTGCTTTCACCACACTAAATTTGATATACGAATTAGGGATGAACCCTAAAATCAACTTATAAAATGTAGGCTTTTAACCCTATCAATAATGTGGCTTACGCCACGCTTCGGCATTCGACCCGCCTGTCCGTAGGCTTTGGTTATGATCAATAGCAGAGCTACTCATCCCATATAGGTCTGATATTTGCTAGAATAGGTATGACTACTTTTCCTAGGCCTGTTTATTGTAACACGGAAATTTCTCTTTGACAAGTATAATTTTTGATATTTTTTACAAAAAATCCAAACATTAATAAAAAAATGGCTTCAAACGTTCGAAACCATTTTATTTTTTTATTTAATTCCTAATGCAATTCGAGCATAACGACTCATTTTTTGAACGGTCCAAGCTGGTGACCAAACCAGTCTCACATCTACTTCTGTTACTTCAGGAACATCCTTCAGCACATCATGAATTTGATCGGTGATTAGATCAGCTAATGGACAACCCATGGTCGTCAAGGTCATATCAATTTCAGCCTTGCCCTCAATAAATCGGATTTCATAAATTAGCCCTAAATTGATAATATCAATACCTAGCTCAGGGTCAATCACATCTTCAAGAGCATGAAAAATACGCTCCTGAATGTCTTTAATTTGATCTTCTGTGTACGTCATTTTTCTCTCTTTCTTGTTCACAAGTTCAATACTAGAAAAGAAACAAACCAAGTTTGTGTCAAAAAGTCCACTGGACTACGCTCCCTTTCTCATTTCAAGGGGAGCGGTTAAAAAGGTTCCCCGAACCTTGTCCGCTTTCGTGTTTCTAGGCGGCCATAAAAAACCTCCCCCAGAAAATTAGGCCTGCTCTCTTATTTTCAAGCAGGCGTTAAAAACGTCCACTGGACGTTTTTAATCCTCAATAAAGTCTCTGAGTGGTTTGCTGCGGGATGGGTGGCGGAGTTTGCGAAGGGCTTTGGCTTCGATTTGGCGGATGCGTTCACGGGTTACGTTAAAGACTTTACCAACATCTTCAAGCGTGCGCATTTTACCATCATCTAAACCAAAACGAAGACGCAATACGTTTTCCTCACGGTCAGTAAGAGTATCCAATACCTCATCTAACTGTTCACGAAGAACGACACGAGTTGTGTAATCAACTGGGTTTTCAATGACTTCGTCTTCGATAAAATCTCCAAGATGACTATCATCTTCTTCACCAATTGGAGTCTCAAGTGAAACAGGTTCTTGGGCAATCTTGAGGATTTCACGAACTTTCTCAGGCGTCATATCCATACGCTCAGCGATTTGCTCAGGAGTTGGATCTTGGCCCAATTCCTGCAAGAGATTGCGTTGTTCACGGACCAATTTGTTAATGGTTTCTACCATGTGAACAGGAATACGGATTGTACGCGCTTGATCCGCAATGGCACGAGTGATAGCCTGACGAATCCACCAGGTTGCATAGGTTGAAAACTTGAAACCTTTAGAGTAGTCGAACTTGTCAACGGCCTTCATCAAGCCCATGTTTCCTTCTTGGATAAGATCAAGGAACTGCATACCACGCCCTACATAACGCTTAGCAATGGAAACAACCAAACGCAAGTTGGCTTCAGCCAAACGTTGCTTGGCTTCTGGGTCACCTGCTTCAACCGCCAATGCCAATTCTTGCTCTTCCTCGTTGGTCAAAAGAGGTACAACACCAATTTCTTTCAAATACATGCGAACTGGGTCGTTTACTTTTGCAGAAGTGCTTCCGAGCAATTCTTCATCAGATAATTCTGGTTCTTCCTCTACCTGCATAGCACGAGCAGAAG
This sequence comes from Streptococcus sp. 2020WUSS089, assembly GCF_044427405.1. Classification (NCBI taxonomy): domain Bacteria; kingdom Bacillati; phylum Bacillota; class Bacilli; order Lactobacillales; family Streptococcaceae; genus Streptococcus; species Streptococcus sp. 2020WUSS089. The sequence continues at coordinate 139,875 of NZ_JAOTGD010000001.1, forward strand.
GGTTCCCTTCTTTATCGACAATTGAAATCCCTGCGTCCTGAATACGTTGGAGCAAATCATCGATTCCGTCAGCATCAAGCGTAAATGGAATAACCAGTTGGTCATTGATTTCATCGTCTGTAGCTGAACCTTGTTTTTTATGGTTACGGATAAATTCGGCAACTTGTACATCAAAAGTAGTTACTTCTGTTTTTTTATCTTTTTTATTTGTCATATTTACTCCATTTGTCTTCTTCTATCGAGGAGTTTTTGCAACTCATCGAGGGCAATATCTGCATTTCCCACATGGGAATGTTCACGGATTTTCCGTGCTAGGTGCTGGTTCTCCTTCTTTAACAATTCCTTGTCTCGCCGAATTTCTAATTCTTCGATTTCGTGTGGAGACACTTCATTAGGTAAACGTTCTTCCTGCATACGATACCAAGCCTGTTGAGCGGAATCGTTCAACTGTGATAGTTCAAAACTGGTAATTTCCCCAGATTTTTTTAACATATCATAAATAGCTTGCAATTCTGGCGTCGCAAAATAAAAATCTTCTCGTAAACGGAACTCATTGAGAATATAAGGATGTTCAACCATCCGATAAAGTAAATGGTTTTCCGTTCGAATAAGACTCGTTATACGAGCAATCGTTTGGACTGGTGGCAAATAAGACTGACCAGTCTGTGATTGAAATACCTGTTGTGTTCTCTCCTGGCGCTGGTTCAGACGAACAGCATTTACTGCCTGTTCCACCTGATTATAATCAAAGTCAGAAAGTAAATCCGCCACCTTATAAATATAAGAATTTTGAGCTGTAATGGATGATACTTTGGCAATAATTGGTGCAATCTTATCTACAAACTCAATCTGCATTTGTAGATTGTCAGGATTTTCAGGTTTCAAGTATTGAATCAAAAACTCTACATTGCTGATTCGTGACTTGGTTAAAACCTGTTGCAAGGCTTCTTCCGAATTTTTCTGCAAAAATTCATCTGGGTCCATATTATCTGGCAAACTCACGATTTCAACCTGAAAATCTTGTAGTTCGTCCAGCGCCTTCATGGTAGCTGCCTGTCCAGCCTTATCCCCATCATAGGTCAGAACAATTTTCTTACAAAACTTAGCTAGGTGTGCAACATGCTCTCTTGTCAAAGCTGTTCCCATGGAAGCCACTGCATTATCAATCCCTACACGATGAGCAGCAATAACATCTAGAAAACCTTCCATGAGATAGGCTTCACGTTGCTTCTTAATAACCGCTTTAGCCTTGTCCAAATGATACAATTCATAGCTTTTATTGAAAATCGCAGTACTACGAGAGTTTTTATACTTAGCTAATTGTTTATTGTTTCGATCTTCTTCGGTCCAAATCCGACCTGAAAAAGCTACAATTCGACCATATTCATCCGCCAAGGGGAAAATAATCCTCGCTTGAAAGGCGTCATAAATAATATTATTCTCACTTGGATTGAACAAACCCGAATTCAATAGACTTTCTTCGTCATATTGACCAGATAGTTTTTGGTAAAGAATATTCTGTTCGGCCGGAGCTAAGCCTAGCTGGAATGTTTTTATGACATCATCTGTCAAGCCACGTTGGTGTAGATAAGCTCTAGCTTCCTCACCCATTTTGGTTGTCATCAAAAGGGCATGATAAAACTTTGCGGCATCCCGATGAATATCATACAGGACCTGATGCGGACTAACCCTTTTCTCCTCTTGATGATAGGAAGGAGTTATATCTACTTGAAACCCTGCCTTCTCAGCTAAGATAGCTGCCGCATCCGCAAAAGAAACACCACGAACTTCTTCGACAAACTTGAATACATCCCCGGACTTACCACATCCAAAACAATGGTAGAACTGCTTGTCTTCAATCACATTGAAAGACGGGGTTTTCTCCCCATGAAAAGGGCAAAGACCGACATAATTACGTCCGGCCTTAGTCAAAGCAACCGTTTCACCAATAACGTCAACGATATTGAGAGCTTGTTTTATTTCAGTAATTTTATCCTTTGAAAGCACATTCCCTCCTCATATCATACTAGCTAATTTAAAAAGTGAACACTCTTCCCTTAGTTTAACATACTCTATTGTATACTAAATACGGGAAAATGTAAAATTTCTAAAACAAATTGCTTGTAAAATATTTTTTTATGGGTATAATAGGTTAAGTAAAATATTTATGAAAGGACATATTTAGGATATGTTGAAAGAATTGAAAAATTTCTTGTTCCGTGGGAACATTGTTGACCTTGCTGTTGCGGTTGTAATCGGTGCTGCGTTTGGCGCTATCATCACTTCTTTTGTTGATGACATCATCACTCCGTTGATCTTAAACCCTGCTTTGAAAGCAGCAAACGTTCAAAACATCGCTGATCTTGCTTGGAACGGTGTTAAATACGGTAGCTTCTTGAGCGCTGTTATCAACTTCTTGATTATCGGAACTTCAATGTTCTTCGTTGTTAAAGCAGCTGAGAAAGCAATGCCTAAGAAGGTTGAAGAAGAAGCTCCAACTGGACCAACTCAAGAAGAATTGCTTGCAGAAATCCGCGATTTATTGAAAAAATAATCAATAATATATTGAAAAACAGGTCTCCATACCTGTTTTTCTCTTCCATAATTACAAAAATAAGATGTGAGCCTCCACTCACATCTTTTCTTATCCTTCGTATCCATTTGGATTTTTCGATTGCCAGTTCCACGTATCGCGACACATGTCTTCAATTGTTTTTTCTGTTTTCCAGTTGAGTTCAGCCAGAGCTTTGTCTGCATTCGCATAAAAGGACGGAAGGTCTCCTGCTCGATTTGGTGCAAATCGATACGGAACATCTACACCTGTTACTTGAATGAAAGTATTTACCAATTCTAAGACACTTGTTCCTTGACCAGAACCTAGGTTATAGGTATAAACCTGATTAGCTTCATCTAATTTTTCTAATGCTCGTACGTGTCCTTTGGCCAAATCAACAACATGGATATAGTCTCGTACACAAGTCCCATCTGGCGTATCGTATGCATTACCAAAAATATTGAGAAATTCACGTTTACCAACTGCTACCTGAGCTACAAATGGCATTAAATTATTTGGAATGCCTGACGGATCTTCCCCAATCAAGCCTGACTCATGAGCTCCAATTGGATTGAAATAGCGCAACAACGAAATAGACCATTCTGAATCAGAAACATAAATGTCGCGAAGAATCTGTTCACACATGACTTTCGTTTGACCATACGGGCTTGTTGGAACTCCTACTGGCATGTCCTCTTGATAAGGAGAGGGATTAAAACTGCCATAAACAGTCGCACTAGATGAAAAGACAATTTTCTTCACATCAAACTCAGCCATCACTTCAACCAATGAGAGAATGGACATGATATTATTTTCGTAATAAGCACCAGGTTTTTGAACTGATTCTCCTACTGCCTTAAATGCAGCAAAATGGATCGCTGACTCGATATTTTCTTTCTCGAACACCTGACGCAATCCCTGTTTATCTGCTACGTCTAGCTGATAGAAGGTCGGTCTCTTTCCTGTAATTTCTTCAATACGATCCAATACCTGGATGTTTGCATTAGATAAATCGTCAACAATTACTACTTCTTTACCTAAATTTAACAATTCGACAACCGTATGACTACCAATATAACCTGCACCACCAGTAACTAAGATACTCATCTCTTTACTCCTTTTCACCTGGACAAAAATTCTATATCCCTATTATATGTTACCTGTTGTAAAAAGTAAACAAAAAACAGCCTTTCGGCCGTTTTCAAATTCAATTAGAATTTTTTACGCTTGCGAGCTGCTTCTGATTTACGTTTACGTTTTACAGATGGTTTTTCGTAGAATTCGCGTTTGCGTGTTTCTTGAAGAGTACCAGCTTTAGTAACCGCACGTTTGAAACGACGAAGAGCATCATCAAGTGATTCGTTCTTGCGTACTACTGTTTTTGACATTTTTTTCACTCCCCTCAATTTCAAAGTCTTTATCATTTTACTATGATTCAACTCATTTGTCAATATTTTTTAATTCTAAAATATGAATTTTACGCTCTTATCCTATCCTGTTCTTTTTTCCTGTCCACGCCAGTATTGTCCAAAAGAACAATTCGTAAAGGACAAAAAATAATACAAAGCAATGCAAGAAAAACTCTTGTGGTAAAATATATATGACAGGATCCTTTGCAGGGTTAAATAGCCATGTAGAATCCCCTGGAAATAGCACCGTATGAAATAATACAAAAAACTGATCAAAGCCAACAAGAACACCTAATAAACCGATTATCATTGGCGTAAGCATGGTCCAGAAAATGACCTTTTTAACCAAGTCTCCATAACCTTTTAGCAGAATGTTTTTTACAAAAAGCACAAAGGCAGGGAGTGTGAGGATAAAAATCCCCTGAGTTAGATGGAATAAATGTTTCACATCCGCAAAATGTTTCAGACCATCAGCTGAGGATGAAAAATTTGGCATGTCTAAAACACTTGCAAATGGATTGGTCAGATAGTTCATCAAGATATTGAAATTATAGGAAATATCTGTCGCTTTCATGTAGACCACTTTTTCCAACCCCAAAAAAGAAATCTCAAACGGATAAACTAGCCAAGCTAGGTAGATGGTTCCTAGAACTGCTGCCGACAAGACAAATAAAATCGTTCCGATAATCTGTAACTTAGTTCTCATCAAAACTCCATTCATCTAGGCTGTTGAGGACATGGGTTGGAGCCAGGGGTAAGTCTGCTACTTCTTCTGGCTTGGTAAATCCAGTCAGGACTAAAAGAGTTGGAAATCCATTGTCAATCCCTGCGCGAATATCCGTCAGGTAGTTATCTCCCACCATAACCGTTTGGCTGCGTTCTGTGCCTAAAATCTCCAGAGCCTTGTCCATGATAACGGCTTCAGGCTTACCGATAAAGGTCGGCTCTACTCGGGTAGCTGCTTTCAAAAGTGCAATAAGTGAGCCTGCTCCTGGCAAATGACCTCTTTCAGTCGGAATGTTCAAATCAGGATTGGTACCGATAAAGGTCGCTCCCTTTTGAATAGCCAAGGTGGCAATGGTTAGTTTTTCATAAGTTAACTGAGTATCCAAACCGACAACAACATAGGCTGGATTTTCCGTATCTTCCACATAACCTGCCTCAAAAATGGCAGACTTGAGCCCGTCTTCTCCAATGACATAGACTGTCTTTTCCTTGCCCAAATCATTCATATAATCTACCGTTGCCAGACTGGCTGTATAGATTGTTTCAAGCGGTGTCTCAATGTTAAAGTTTTCAGCCAACATAGCCTGCACCATCTCAGGACGGCGGGTGGTATTGTTGGTCACGAATAAATAGGGAATCTGGCGTTCCTGCAAGCGATGAATAAACCGCTCACCAGCAGGAATCCGCTTTTTCCCTTCATAAATCGTACCATCCAAATCAATCAAATAACCTGTATATGTCATTTTTCCTCCTTAATCAAATCGTGTTTCCCAATGCTCAGACCGACTAGCTTCCAAGCAAAGTGCTAACTGCTCAGCTGTATTTTTCCCAAGGTAGAGCGGTGGTAAGTCATCTAGACTGAAAAAGCCACTGGCAACTGTTTCCGAATTGGGCTGAAACTCCCCGCCAAGGAGACGACATAGAATGAAGACCTTGGTCACGCGGTGGGCTGACTTGGCAGGATTGTTCTTGTGCTTGTCCAAAATCGCAACGACTCGCAGAGCCTCCACATCCAGCCCCGCTTCTTCCTTTACTTCCTTAACTACATTGTCTTTGACGGACTGGTCCACATCGCACCAACCACCTGGCAAGGACCAGAGTCCATCGTTTTCCTGGACAAGCAGGATTTTATCCTCTTGGAAAATAGCTGCGCGGGTATCCAACTTAGGTGTCTGATAGCCTGTTTCATTGCAAAACAAGTCTTTCACCACCTCCAAGGGCTGTCCAGATGGCTCTACCAACATTTCCGCCGCAATCTGTCTGATTTCTTCGAAACGCTCCATGTCATAAACATCTTTTCCATAGGCCAATCCTGTCTGAGCCAAGGCTTGTAGGCGAATAGCCCATTCCAACCACTTATCCTGCGACATGGCTTTCCCTCCATTCTATGATAGCTTGAGCATGGATATGCCCATCCACCACAATCTCATGCTGACTGACACCAGCTTCTGCCACCATGCGTGAACTCACCAAGCTAGTTGCCTCTACTTCCTTGAGATACTTGAGTTGGATTTTTTTAGGGACATGGCAGAGCAGAAAATCATAGCCCAGTGCTTCATACATCCATTCCAAGTACTTGCCATTATTGACATGCCCATTCATATCCAAGTCAAAATAGCGAACAGGAAATTCTTGAACAGATGGATTTTCCAAGAGCTGATACTTGGGAGCCCGAGGTAATTTCTTGACCTGCTCAGACTGATAAGGGGCAATCAAGGCTTCTGGCACAGGAGCCACCTTGCGAGTCTCAAAATCAATCAGGACAAAATAGCAGAGAATGTCCAGCAAAAGATTGCCCGCCTCATCGTAAATATAGAACATCCGATGACAGAAAAACTTGTTGTAGGCAACCGCTTCTGTTTTTATCGTGATGGTTTCATTGTACTTGGGCAGGCTTTGAATAGTTAATTCATAATCTGTCACCACCCAAATCAAGCCAAATTCCTGAAAAACATAGAGGTCACTGCGACCCAGTTCTTCCGACTGCCGACCTGACACACCAAGACAGTAGGAAATAAAGTCAGGCAGTTTGATTTCTTGTTTGACATCCACCATATCAAAAGGAATGGTGAACTCTTCTTGGTAGCTTAGTCCCATTGTGTCCTCTTTCTAGTCTTAAAGTATAGTCTTTCAGTTTGTTTTTAGTACTAGGCAACGAGCTGCAGACAGTACTGAAGTACGGCAAAGCGAGTTAACGAAGTAATAAAACAAACTGAATGACTATATGAAACGCTCTGCAACTGTATCGCCCAGAAACAATCCCTTTTTCGTCATCCGAAGCCAACGGTCTTCTTCTTGCAAGAGACCTTCATTTTTCAAGTCCCTGACCACCTGACCGTAGCGTTCTTCAAAGGAAATGCCAAACTTTTCCTCGAATCGCTCAATGGACACGCCAGTTTTTTTCCGTAGGCCCAGAAACATCTCTTCTTCCATCTGCTCGGTCTGGCTGAGGAATTCTTCGTGTAAGCGAGAATGGCCTTTTTCGCGGATGGATTTGAGGTAGTGCTGGATGGGGCCACGGTTGCGATAGCGCATGCCGTCGATGTAGCCAGATGCTCCAGCTCCTAGACCATAGTACTCCGAGTTGTCCCAGTACATGAGGTTGTGGCGGCTTTCAAAACCAGGTTTGGTGAAGTTGGAGATTTCGTAGTGCTCGAAGCCGTTTTTCTCCAGCTCTTGTAGGATGTAGTCAAACATATCGGACTCCACATCTTCGTTGGGCAGATGCAGGTTGCCACGGCGTTGGCGGTTCATGAAGACCGTGTGGTTCTCCAAAATCAAGCTATAGAGGCTCATGTGGGGAATGTCCAGCTCCAAGGCCTTGGCGACATTGTCCACCACCTGCTCCATGGTCTGACCAGGCAGGGCATAAATCAGGTCAATGGAAATATTGTGAAAACCCGCTTCCTTGAGGGCTGCAATGGTTTCATAAATCTGGGCCTGGTTGTGGCTACGACCGATTTTTTTCAGCATACGGTCATCAAAGGTCTGAACGCCAAGCGACACCCGATTGCACTTGGACTTTTTCAGAACCGCAATCTTATCCGCCGTCAAGTCACCTGGATTGGCCTCGATAGTGAATTCTTCCAGCTGTGACAAGTCCAGCAAGTCCTCTAGATTGGTCAGGAGATAATCTAGCTGGTCTGCCGAAAGAGCCGATGGTGTTCCGCCTCCGATATAAAGCGTGCGGAGGGCTGGCAGGTCGTAAAACTTGACCTCTTCCATGAGGGCTGCCAAATACTCGTCAACAGGCTGGTTCTTAATAAAGACCTTGGAAAAGTCACAGTAGTAACAAATCTGGGTGCAAAATGGAATGTGGATATAGGCAGATGTCGGTCGTTTTTTCATAAGAACTATTATAGCACACTGTCTATAAAAATATTTTTTACAGCCATCACTTCCCCTCAAAACAATGATATAATATAGTAAACTTACAAAATCTACAAAAGGAATTAAGTCATGAACAAAAAACGATTCTATGATGTCATCAACGCTATCTTATCATTCTTATTCTGCCGCTGGCTCTTTATGACCTTTCTTTTTTACCAGTTCTCGACCATTTTTATGACGGTTGATTTTTTACCTAGTCTTACAGCAATACTATTGATGACTGGGGTTTGCTTTACTCTCTTTCGACTGGTCTATCAGCCAGGTATTTCCCGACTGACTATTTTGTTTTTCTATGGATGCTATGGCTTTCTGCTGCTTTACCTCCTCTTTTTCAAAAGCATGGGCGTCAGAGGTGTCAACTGGGATCTCCTTAGCACCTTCTCTCAAGACCTACTTCTCAATCCTGCTATATTGGTCTTTAACCTCTTACTCTTTTTACCACTTGGGTTGCTTTTTTCATTTTCTTGGAAAAAACTTTCTCTCTTTGTAGGGGCCATATTGCTAGTTGAAGCCTGTCAATTCTTCTTTTCACTGGGCTTCTTTGACCTTGGCGACATCTTACTTAACACCTCTGGCTTTGCCCTTGGAAACTTCTTGGGACAATCCGCAATCGCCCACTCTTTCAAAAATAGAATACAGAAAAAATGACCCCGAAAGGTCATTTTTATATGCTACGCTTCCAAATGCCAGATGTCTTCGTTGTACTGTTGAATAGTACGGTCTGACGAGAAGAAACCTGCTTTAGCGATATTGACGATGACTTTTTCCAACCAGCTGTCGCGATTTTCGTAGTCTGCTAACATCTGCTCTTTAGTCGAGATATAATCTTCCAAATCAAGCAAGGTCATGAAGTGGTCATTGTGCTTAAGGTTGTCCTGCAAACGCCAGAGACGCTCATCGATCCCACCAGCATGACGAATGGTATCCGATGTAATGAAGTCAATCAATGGACGAATGGCATCACGTTCGTAGAAGGAATATGGATGGTAGGTCCCATTTGCATAGTGGTCGATAACTGTTTGGCTATCTTGGCCAAAGATATAGATATTTTCATCACCTACCAACTCATGAATTTCCACATTGGCACCGTCATCTGTACCGATGGTCAAGGCTCCGTTGAGCATGAATTTCATGTTACCTGTACCAGAAGCTTCTTTGGATGCAAGGGAAATTTGCTCTGAAATATCTGCCGCTGGAATAATATAACTCGCCTCAGTTACGTTATAGTTTTCAATCATAACGAGTTGCAAGTGCGGTGCCACATCAGGATCATTTTTAATCACCTGTGATAGAACTAAAATCAAATGAATGATGTCCTGTGCGGTTGTGTAGGCAGGTGCAGCCTTTCCTCCAAAGAATACCGTCAATGGGCGGGTAGGAATGTTACCTGCTTTAATATCCAGATACTTATGGATAACATAGAGAACATTCATCTGCTGACGCTTGTACTCGTGCATGCGCTTGATTTGTACATCAAAGATGGATTCTGGATTAACATGAACACCTTGTGTCTTGGCAATATGACGCTGCAATTTGCGTTTATTATGCTGCTTTGTCTTTTCCAACCAAGATTTCAATTCCTTATCATTTTTGTAATCCAATAGCTTTTCGAGTTCACTTGCATCGTGATGGTAGCCATGTCCAAGTAGGCCGTCCAGGTAGCTTGCTAGACTTGGATTAGCATGCATGAGCCAGCGACGGAAGGTAATCCCATTTGTCTTATTATTGAATTTTTCAGGATATAGCTCATAGAAAGCTTTCAACTCTGAAGTTTTCAAGATCTCTGTATGAAGTGCCGCCACCCCATTAATAGAATAACCATAATGAATATCCATGTGTGCCATGTGAACACGGCCATGTTCATCGATGATATTGACAGCAGGATCATCCTTCACTTCTTTGGCACGACGATCCAATTCTACGATGAACGGTACCAAGTGCGGAACCACATAGTTCAGAAAATCAAGCGGCCATTTTTCCAGCGCCTCTGACAAGATGGTATGGTTGGTATAAGCAGTCATTTTCTTAGCAATTTCAACTGCCTCATCAAACGAAATACCACGAAGCTCCAAAAGGCGAATCAATTCTGGAATAACAAGTGATGGGTGAGTATCGTTGATTTGAACAACAGCATAATCAGGCAGGTCATGTAAGTTTGATCCCTTAGCAACCGCTTCGTCAATCAATAGTTGCGCAGCGTTAGAGACCATGAAATACTGCTGGAAGATGCGGAGAACTTTTCCTTCATCGGTCGAATCATCTGGATAGAGGAAGAGAGTCAAGTTTCGGAAAATGTCTTCCTTGTCAAACTCTATTCCGTCATAAATAATATTGTCATCAACTGAACCAAGGTCAAACAAGCGAAGACGATTCTTGCGTTCCATTTTATAACCAGGTACATCGATGTCATACAACTTAGATGTCAAGGTAAAGTTAGCAAATGGCACCTGATAAGAAATCGGTGACTCCGTTAACCATGAACGTGGTGTAATCCACTCGTTTGGCACAGCAGACTGCTGATGGTATTCAAATAATTGTCTAAACAGTCCAAAGTGATAATTCAAACCAACCCCATCACCATTAAGACCTAGACTAGCAATTGAATCAAGGAAGCAGGCAGCCAAACGACCCAAACCACCATTTCCTAGTGATGGCTCCATCTCCACATCTTCAATAGCAATTAAGTCTTTACCTGCTGCTGCAAGCTGGCTCTTCACCTCATCATAAACACCCAAGTTGATCAAGTTATTAGACAAGAGCTTACCAATTAAGAACTCTGCTGAAATATAGTAGACCTTTTTCTTTTGGTCATTTGTATACTTAGCTTCACTCTGCTGTTTTGTAAAAGCAAGCAAGGCGTAATAGAGTTCTTGGTCTGTACAATCTTCAATGCGTTTGGCATACATAGACTGAACAAAATTTTGTAAATTAATCATAAGGCTTCTCCTGGATATATTAACGTAATCATTCAGAAAGGTTTCGCTCTACCTTTGTAAACGTTTTCTTAATTATACCCTATTTATAAAAAAAAGACAAGCCAACTTCCGTACAAATAGAAATTGGTTCGTCTTTTAAACGATTGCAGTTTACTACAATCAGAATTATTCTTAATTATTCTGCAATCAGAGTTTCCAAACCAACTTTCATCATATCCGTGAAAGTATTTTGACGCTCTTCTGCTGTGGTGTCTTCCTCTGGATTAACCAAGCTATCTGAAATCGTCATAATGGCAAGCGTTTGAACGCCAAACTTAGCACCTAGGTAATAAAGTGCAGCTGCTTCCATTTCTACAGCCTTGACACCTAGTTGACCTAATTCTAAGTTGCGACTAAACAATTTTGGAGAATAGAAACTATCTGATGATAAAACATTGCCAACATGCGTTGTCATGTTGAGTTCTTTGGCGATATGATAAGCCTTATCTAAAAGATCAAAATCAGCGATTTGTGGCAAATCGTACTCTGGCCAGTCAATATTAATCATACGAGAGTTGGTCGCAGCTGCCTGAGCCAAGACCAATTCACGGACATGGACATCCTCGTTCAAAGAACCTGCTGTTCCCACACGAATTAGTTTTTTCACACCATATTCGTTAATCAATTCATGGGCATAGATAGATATGGATGGCATTCCCATACCTGTTCCCATGACAGAGACACGATGACCCTTATAGGTACCTGTGTAGCCGAACATATTGCGAACTTCGTTGAAGCAAACTGCATCTTCAAGGAAATTTTCAGCAATAAATTTAGCACGGAGTGGATCACCAGGAAGCAAAATCTTATCAGCAATTTCGCCTAGTTTTGCGGAAATATGGATAGACATGTAATGTACCTCTTTGTTCTATTTTCGAATGCCTACAACTCAGCCAAGATAGCTTTGACCAAGCCTTTGAAGTTGCCCTTGATTTGCTCGGTTACTTCTACAACTTCTTCGTGGTTGAGTTCAGATTGGAAACCAGCCGCAAAGTTTGTGATAGCAGAAATACCCAAGACTTTCATACCTGAGTGAGCTGCCACGATAACTTCTGGCACAGTTGACATACCGACTGCATGGGCACCCATAGTCTTGAAGGCCAAGATTTCTGCAGGTGTTTCATAGGTAGGACCTGTCACACCGAGATAGACACCATCGTCCAACTTGATACCCAATTTTTCCGCAATGGCATGGGCTTTTTCACGGTATTCTTTAGTGTAAGCATTTGACATATCTGGGAAACGTGGACCAAATTCTTCCAAGTTTTCACCAATCAATGGATTTTGACCAGTCATGTTGATGTGGTCTGTAATGGCCATAAGGGTACCTGGACCGTAGCCGATACCACCTGCAGCATTGGTTACAATCACGCCTTCACAACCAAGGGCTTTCATAACACGGACTGGGAAGGTCACAACTTCCATCGGATTTCCTTCGTAGAAATGGAAACGACCTTGAAGAGCTAAGACCTTACGTCCTGCCAAATCACCGTAAACCAACTTACCAGCGTGGCCTACAACTGTTGACTTACCCCAGTTTGGAATATCTGCATAGTCGATGACAATGGCGTTTTCAACTTCTTGGGCCAATTCACCCAAGCCAGAACCCAGAATCAAACCGAATTCAGGTTTTACCAAACCTTTTTCTTCCAAGAACGTTTTTGTTTCATTGATTTTTGCAAGTAAACTCATATTTTCTCCTTTTATAAATAATCCGACCAGTCATATTCTGGCATTTTTTCTTTAATGATTTCAAGCGGACGACAGAGGAAGGCTGTCTGTTCTCGCTCGATAATGGGACGGTTGAGAAGAGCAGGCTCTTTAACTAAACGCTCAAAGAGTTGTTCTTCTGACAAACCTGCTCGCTCTTCTTCTGTCAACCGAATAACTGCTGAAGGTTGACTGCCCATTTTTTCCAAGAGAGCTGTCAATTCCTCTGCTGTCAGTGGATTTTCTAGATAATTAACCCAATTGACTTCCATATCCTGACTGGACAGCAATATTCTTAATTTTTTACACTTGCTACAGTCAGGATTGTAATAGACCGTTAGCTTCTCCATTAAACCAATTGTGACAAGAAGCTTTCGCCAATCATGGCTGTATCCACTCCGAAGTTTTCCGCAACGGTTGCTGAAATGTCCGCAAAATGACCTACTGGCAAGACACCACTACCTTTGAAAGCCTTGCTGTATGCCAAGAGTGGCACATATTCACGTGTATGGTCTGTTCCAGCATAGGATGGATCATTGCCGTGGTCTGCAGTAATCAAGAGTAGGTCATCTTCACGCATATTGTCAATAATCTCTGGAATACGTGCATCAAACTCTTGCAAACAATCGCGGTATCCTTCGATATTGCGACGGTGACCATAAACGGCATCAAAGTCAACCAAGTTGGTAAATGAGAAGCCTTTCTCGAAGTCTGATAACTTCAGAGTATCAATCAACACATCGACACCGTGCATGTTGGACTTGGTGTGCCCCATATCATTTGTAATACCTGAACCATTGAAAATATCACTGATTTTACCAACTGAGTAAGTTGGTACACCCGCATCTGCCAGTTTGTTGAGTACTGTTGCTTCAAACGGTGATACTGCATAGTCGTGACGGTTGGCAGTTCGTGAGAAATTGCCTGGCTCACCAACGTATGGACGGGCGATGATACGGCCTAGAAGAGCTGGGCGTTCAAGGGTAATGGAACGAGCGTATTCACAGATACGATACAACTCATCAAGTGGAATAATGTCTTCATGGGCTGCAATCTGAAGCACAGGGTCTGCGGAGGTATAGACGATCAACTCTCCTGTTTCCATTTGGCGAGGGCCAAAGTCATCAATGACAGCTGTACCTGAATACGGCTTGTTTGCTTCGCGGATGATTTTACGACCTGAGAATTCTTCGATTTTTGTCAAAATCTCTTCAGGGAAACCATCCCAGAATGTATCAAATGGCTCAGTAATATTGAGACCCATAATTTCCCAGTGTCCAGTCATGGTATCCTTGCCGAGCGATACTTCTTCCAACTTGGTCACGTAACCAGTTGGATGACTTTCAGCAGGAACTGTCGCAAGCGCTGTATCTCGAGGGATATTTCCAAGACCAATCTTGGTCATATTAGGCACCTCAAGCCCAGCTTTTTCAGAAATGTGACCGAGAGTATCAGATTCTGTATCTGCTACACCCGCATTGAAAAATTTATCTGAGTCTGGTGCTGCGCCGATTCCGACAGAGTCCATAACTACCAAGTGAACACGTTTAAATTTAGGCATAATTGTCTCCTTTATTTGAATAGTTAGATTCAACCAAAATCAACGTCCAACCAAGTTGCTAGACTGGAAATTATCGTTACCACATCTAAACATTTTAATGGGGTGCAATACTTATACAGTCACAGCTCTCGGCATCAAACTTCCTAACCATCAAAACTAGATACTGTTACTCGCTTCACTGCCTGCTGTTCAGCTATCGCTTTTTCAGTACCTATCGTCTGACTGCTACGAGGTAAGGGGATAGATTTTTGAAGAGTCTAAACGTTCGTGTTTTCATTATACCATAAAAAAGCCTCTCATTGTAGCAAAATGAGAAGCGTTTTCAATTTATTTCTTTTCGATGATGTTCGGTCCTTCTGGTGTACCAACAATTACCTTGGAAATCAATCCAATAAAGAGACCGTGTTCTACAACACCGACGGTCCGATCCAATTCTTCCGCCAATGCATATGTGTCTTCTATTCTGCGCAAATCAAGGTCAATGATAAAGTTCTGCATATCCGTGATATGTTTTTCTCCATTACGCATACGGAAACTTGGACGATACCCTTTTTTCTCAAATAGTCGGAAAAGATTTTCCGCACCGTACTGTACAACTTCTACCGGCAACTTGAAAGCTCCTAGGGTTTGAACCACCTTAGACTCATCCACAATCCAGATGCAGTCCTTACTGTTGACCGCGACCACCTTCTCCATGAGAAGCGCTGCACCACCGCCTTTAATCCCATTGAAGTCTCCATCAACCTCATCTGCTCCATCCACCGTCAAGTCCACATACTCGACTTCGTCGATATTTTTTAGTGGAATCCCAAGGGACGCAGCATGTTCTGCCGTAGCATGAGAGGTCGTTACGCCTGTGATCTGCAAGCCCTCTTCCGCAACCCGGCGACCAATCTCCTGCACGAAATAGTATGCCGTCGAACCAGTTCCCAGCCCAACAATCATCCCGTCCGTCACAAATTCCGCCGCCTTAATCCCAACCTGCTCTTTTAGGTTTGTCATCTTTGTCTCCTTTTAAAAAACTGATACAACTATTATAGCATGAAGCAAGCAAGACAAAACAAGAATTTTCGAAAATTGTGGGGGAGATGAGTTAAAGGAGGAAAACTTCGAACACGTCCATACCAGATATACTGTGTTAAGCAAAAACAGTTTCAACCTACGCATACGCAAAGAGTACGACCGGTCCGTCCGAGCAGCTAGTCTGTCGATACGTTACTTCAACCCACGCACTCGTGAAGAGTGCGACAACCATTTGACCTTGCGACTGCGCTGACCTACATATTTCAACCCACGCACTCGTGAAGAGTGCGACTCAAAATCCTTGCCTGTTTATTTTGAGACTGATATTTCAATCCACGCACCCGTATGGGGTGCGACGCTTGACAAAAATAAAAGTTCGTGATTTGGTTTTATTTCAATCCACGCACCCGTATGGGGTGCGACTGCCGATAGTTCCTATGCCTACCGATACCGAACTAATTTCAATCCACGCACCCGTATGGGGTGCGACCAACGCAAGGAAACAAAACGGTAGGAGACATAATATTTCAATCCACGCACCCGTATGGGGTGCGACTCAAGTATTCCTATGACATCCCACGACTTATCCATTTCAATCCACGCACCCGTATGGGGTGCGACTTCATCGTTACCAATGCGACCTACCACACTATCAAATTTCAATCCACGCACCCGTATGGGGTGCGACCCTACCCTATTGATGTGTGTAATTAAATTATTTTATTTCAATCCACGCACCCGTATGGGGTGCGACTTGTAAATAGCATGGATTGGGCTCGATGAAGATATTTCAATCCACGCACCCGTATGGGGTGCGACTTGCAATCTAAATTCTTTATTCAACGACGTTATCTTAATTTCAATCCACGCACCCGTATGGGGTGCGACTGGAGCATGTGAAGTCTGCCAAGCCTTGGACAGATTTCAATCCACGCACCCGTATGGGGTGCGACAATGCACCACGGGTTCAAATGATTGGATTTTATTATTTCAATCCACGCACCCGTATGGGGTGCGACTGACGGCTAGCGCTTCAGCAGTCCGAAATGGTGATTTCAATCCACGCACCCGTATGGGGTGCGACCAACCAACGTGAACGGTGGTACGTTGGGTATCATATTTCAATCCACGCACCCGTATGGGGTGCGACTGGTTGATAACGGTTTAGCCATTATGTTTGGTTTATTTCAATCCACGCACCCGTATGGGGTGCGACAATATGGGAAACTTGCAAGCGAACCAGTCACACATATTTCAATCCACGCACCCGTATGGGGTGCGACTGTAGTCAGAAACAGTTGTATCAATCTTAGTACCAATTTCAATCCACGCACCCGTATGGGGTGCGACCTGGTGCTATCACAAATTTCAATAGTATTGGTGTAATTTCAATCCACGCACCCGTATGGGGTGCGACGATAGGGTCAGTTGGTGTGTTGTTTGACTTTTTATTTCAATCCACGCACCCGTATGGGGTGCGACCATCTTCAACCAAGAGGTCAAAGTCTATCAAGTGATTTCAATCCACGCACCCGTATGGGGTGCGACAGAATGCGGAAGAAGCTAACAACGCAACCGTTTTAATTTCAATCCACGCACCCGTATGGGGTGCGACGTAGTTTTATACACACCACCTAAGTCTGAGAATATTTCAATCCACGCACCCGTATGGGGTGCGACGGCTCAAACTCTTGAAATTTACCACCTAAGTCCTATTTCAATCCACGCACCCGTATGGGGTGCGACGTCGCCACCTTCCACAAACATAATAGCGAGGTATTTCAATCCACGCACCCGTATGGGGTGCGACTACTTCGATATTTGCGGAAATTGCTCCTTGATTAATTTCAATCCACGCACCCGTATGGGGTGCGACGTGATACGATTCTCTTGCTTTGTAATTTTAGCTGAATTTCAATCCACGCACCCGTATGGGGTGCGACAACAGTCCACTGGACTGTTAAACCCAATCAACCACATTTCAATCCACGCACCCGTATGGGGTGCGACTCATCATGACTGACCGTTACCGTATCGCCGATTCATTTCAATCCACGCACCCGTATGGGGTGCGACGATTGTAACAGATAGCCTAGTTTTTCATCTTCAAAATTTCAATCCACGCACCCGTATGGGGTGCGACAATGTTCAACGGGGCTAGTTGGGTAAATTTTAATATTTCAATCCACGCACCCGTATGGGGTGCGACACAATCGCAGGTAAAGAGGCACTAGCTGACCTTATTTCAATCCACGCACCCGTATGGGGTGCGACCATTCTTCAAATAATGCTAGAGGTATTGGATTTATTTCAATCCACGCACCCGTATGGGGTGCGACTTAATTTTACCTAAAATAAAGCCATGGTGTGTTAATTTCAATCCACGCACCCGTATGGGGTGCGACGAAGAATCGAAAAATGTTATAATTTCAAATCCAAATTTCAATCCACGCACCCGTATGGGGTGCGACGATTTATTTGTAGAACAGATTGCTTCCCACCGAGATTTCAATCCACGCACCCGTATGGGGTGCGACTTTTCGTCCATATCATCATTTTTATCAAAAATAATTTCAATCCACGCACCCGTATGGGGTGCGACAATGTAATTAATTTTTCAAGTGACTTTATTTATATTTCAATCCACGCACCCGTATGGGGTGCGACGCTTGGGCTGACTCGGTGTGGTGGGCTTATTCAATTTCAATCCACGCACCCGTATGGGGTGCGACTTTACCATACCGCTAGAGTTTAAACCAAGAAAAATTTCAATCCACGCACCCGTATGGGGTGCGACTTGCAGCTATGTTGAAAATTAGAGAGCTAAGTCATATTTCAATCCACGCACCCGTATGGGGTGCGACGTTAAAAATACTGACATAGGCTATTCTCCTTTCGATTTCAATCCACGCACCCGTATGGGGTGCGACCTTTGCTCAACTAATTACCCGATTAAACGATTTAAATTTCAATCCACGCACCCGTATGGGGTGCGACTGAAAGTTGTATGACTTTCATTCTTGTCAAACCAATTTCAATCCACGCACCCGTATGGGGTGCGACTGACGATGCAACGGCTAACGGCAATGCCAATATGATTTCAATCCACGCACCCGTATGGGGTGCGACGGTTTTACATTTGCATTTATGACAGACAATCACCAATTTCAATCCACGCACCCGTATGGGGTGCGACTGCTGGAGTGGCACAGGCAAGCAGTGGCAATCTTGATTTCAATCCACGCACCCGTATGGGGTGCGACGTTTTTCAGTTTATTGGACTTGTCCAAAATTTTATTTCAATCCACGCACCCGTATGGGGTGCGACCTTACTATTGATGGCACGATTGACCAATTAAACATTTCAATCCACGCACCCGTATGGGGTGCGACTATTATCAATCTGTATTATGTGCTTTCAATTATGATTTCAATCCACGCACCCGTATGGGGTGCGACCTAGCCGTCCAGAAATTTTCTGGGGCGGTGGTATTTCAATCCACGCACCCGTATGGGGTGCGACATTGTCTACTTCTGCCTTGCTCTTGGTCTATCGATTTCAATCCACGCACCCGTATGGGGTGCGACGATTTATCGCACAGACTAATGCTATTCCTAATAAATTTCAATCCACGCACCCGTATGGGGTGCGACCCAGCTGGTTCAGGAAACTCTTGCAGGGAAATATGATTTCAATCCACGCACCCGTATGGGGTGCGACCAATCCTAATAGTCGACCTTCCGCTAGGGACTTTATTTCAATCCACGCACCCGTATGGGGTGCGACTTGGTGTCTGTCGTATTGGTAACGTGCCAATAAATTTCAATCCACGCACCCGTATGGGGTGCGACACAATCCAGTCGGTGTTCCTAACGCTACACCAGTTATTTCAATCCACGCACCCGTATGGGGTGCGACGGAATTTTGATAGCAATTCTCAAACTTAATGTATTTCAATCCACGCACCCGTATGGGGTGCGACGTTATCAAGGTTGGTGACCCAATCCCTGAATATTTATTTCAATCCACGCACCCGTATGGGGTGCGACAAATGTTTGTTATTCGTGATTTGACAGTCGAACAATTTCAATCCACGCACCCGTATGGGGTGCGACGTGTGTACATTTTTTCGTTGTTTAGTTTGTGATAATTTCAATCCACGCACCCGTATGGGGTGCGACAAGGGGTTATTTAACATTGTAGCAGGGTACATAATTTCAATCCACGCACCCGTATGGGGTGCGACTTGTGTTCAAAACCAAGCTCTGACAGTCCTGCCTTATTTCAATCCACGCACCCGTATGGGGTGCGACTCAAGCCCCCTCAGTATATCTCCAAGGTCAAAAAATTTCAATCCACGCACCCGTATGGGGTGCGACATATTGGCCAGGGCGTTGCTGAAGGTATTAATCATTTCAATCCACGCACCCGTATGGGGTGCGACGCGTCATTCGGATAGGTTAGCACGGACAACAGAATTTCAATCCACGCACCCGTATGGGGTGCGACGATACCTATAATATCCTAAAATGGCTAGGAGTGATTTCAATCCACGCACCCGTATGGGGTGCGACTTGCCAGAGGGCTTCCAATAGTTCCAGTCCCAAACATTTCAATCCACGCACCCGTATGGGGTGCGACAGTAGGAAAGAGCCATCAAATTTTAGATTATGAAATTTCAATCCACGCACCCGTATGGGGTGCGACCTGACGCTCTGGATGTCAGCCTGGATGAATTTAATTTCAATCCACGCACCCGTATGGGGTGCGACGAATAACTCCGTGAAGGTAATTTTTGAGATGAATTTCAATCCACGCACCCGTATGGGGTGCGACAGTATCACGCCTGAAATTCGAGCAATGGGGCTTATTTCAATCCACGCACCCGTATGGGGTGCGACAACATATCCACGAGCTGGAAGTATATAACTGGAAAATTTCAATCCACGCACCCGTATGGGGTGCGACTAAAAGATTGTCTGGTAATTTATCTACCTGTTCCTATTTCAATCCACGCACCCGTATGGGGTGCGACAGCAAGTTCAGCATCTCGGTCATTCTTGGAAATAATTTCAATCCACGCACCCGTATGGGGTGCGACGCTATGACTTGGAAATCACAGCAGTTGGTGCATTTATTTCAATCCACGCACCCGTATGGGGTGCGACAAAAGACTTTTCAAAATTATCTGGTCGTATTGTAATTTCAATCCACGCACCCGTATGGGGTGCGACTTTATCCCTTAAACTCAACAATAAAGTAGGTTGATTTCAATCCACGCACCCGTATGGGGTGCGACCAGCAAGTCCAAGCAGATCGTTGAGGTTATCTATATTTCAATCCACGCACCCGTATGGGGTGCGACTAAAGGGTTATTTAACATGGTTGCAGGGTACATAATTTCAATCCACGCACCCGTATGGGGTGCGACAGTGCCATTTGACACTATTTTGTAAAAATAAAGTTTCTACAGATATAGAATATACCATAAATTCACTCTATTTTCACTGTTTTTCATATGCTTTTCACGCGAATCTCCCCACATTTAATGAGTGAGCCCGATTCGCAGAGATAATCTATAACAGAAGGACTCCTTGATCTGGATCATAACTAGTATCTCGCCCAATCGTTTCCACACGATTTTGCCAGTTTTTTCCTAGCATATAAAAGCGGATACTGTCCTGTTCCTTGTCAATGATTTCCAATAATCTATTCTTTACTTCAACGAATTCTGCTGGAGTGACTGAACATTCGAAAACAGAATGTTGCACACGTTGTCCAAAGTCAATGCACAGATTGGCTACTTTTCTCAACCGCTTTCGTCCAGCTGCTGTTTCTGTATTGACATCATAAGTCACTAATACCATCATAATATAGCTCCTATATCATAAAGGGAGGATAACTGTCCAACTCGCCTCGAATAGCCTTTGCAAGCAATTGTGCCTGAACGTAGGGCAGTAACATCAATTTGACTTTTTCCTGCGTAAATGGATGCTCGACTTCTGTATGTTTCCGCTTTTGCCAGGCTTCAATGAAAACTGCTCTGCCTTTTTCAGTCAATAAAACACTCCCATTTTCTTTGATATCAAAATGTTTTTTCGTTAGCTGCCCTCTATTGATTAAGGAAAATACAAACCGATCAACAATGAAGGAACGAAATTCCTCAACCAAATCCAAAGCCAGACTCGCACGACCAGGACGGTCTGTGTGGAAAAATCCAACATAACTATCCAGACCAACCGCTTCAAGTGCTGATTGGCATTCATAGGTCAACAGACTGTAGCCGAAGGAAAGTAAGGCATTCACACAGTCCAATGGCGGCCTTCTGCTGCGACCATTGAATTGAAACGTCTCCTTATCAGTCAAAACCATTTCGTTGAATAGGCGGAAATAGTGATTCGCTGCCTGCCCCTCAATTCCAAGCAGTGTCTCCTTATCCAGAGCGGTTTGAACCATTTCCACTGCCCAAGTCAGCTCTGTATTGACCTCTTCAAATAGATTCCCATCCACCCTATCTTTATGATCTCTACGAAATCGCAACAGGTATTTTCTGGAATTAGAGATTTTAGACAGAATAAAACGTTTGGCAAATTCCAGAGACAAAGCATCATCAGCTAAGCGATACTGTTGCCGTCTTAACAGAACATTTCCATTCGTCGGACCTACAAACCGGCCACAAAATCGACCTTGAGGTGTATGGAAGGAAAGGTTAATTTGATGTTCCGCACACAGTTCAATCAAGGACGGAGAGGCTCCAAGATAAGAAAAACACACAATACCGTCTATAATGCGATAGGGAAAGCGATGAACAGCAACGCCATTTTGCTTAATGACAATATTGTCCCGCTCTCTAGTCAAATAAAAATCTTCCTGAGTCAGATAGAGTGTATTCAGCAGTTTCTTCATAACCCCTCCTCGCTTGCCATGGATTGTTGGATATAATGAGCAACACTACACGTTTTTTTACTCAATCTAGGCATACAAATATCTACCAGTGAGCAAAGTTGGCAATTCTTAAAATACTCAGCCTTTGGCAAATCTCGTTTCTGATAAAGTTCATGCATTTGTCTGGCTAATTCAACAACCATATGCCTCAATTCAGCACTAATGCTAATTTCTACTTTTTTATTGACACTATGATAGTACAGATAGCCCTTATCAATTTTGCAACCAAGTGCTTCCTCCAAACACATGGTCTGTGCGACCAATTGAACAATATCCCGTTCATCTTTTTTCGGCTTACCACGCTTGTATTCAACGATAGTTGGAATCCATTTGCCACGTTTTCCACTCAGTGAAATGCCTGCCTCATCTTTATGGAATTCCACAACATCCAAAATCCCGTAAAGCCCTAACTCCTTAGACGATACCTGCATCGCCCTAGAAATCAAGAAATCCTTACGTTTTTCTTTGATATAGGGATTGTCAGCTTTTTGATGAAGAAACTGACCGTGAGTGGTTGCTTCATTTTCAGCCCATTCTTGATAAATATGGATCAAGGCCCATTGACGTTTGCAGAACTGAAAATGTTGAATACCAGACAACATCAAATAATCATCTTCTGCATAGGCCATCTTACAATCCTTCTAAAATCTCAACTTTCAATCCCTTAGCCTGAAACTCAGCCAGCTCTTTCTGATTCAGTCCAATCGCATACTCTTCATAGCTTGACTTGTCTTGTTTTTCCTTATCAAATTCTAACAAGTCAAAGATGCGTGCACTAGAAACATTGCCCAGTTTATTGGAATGAGTGAACCAGAAAACTTCACGAACACGCATTGAACCTTCTGGACGAGCTGATGATGCATCGTTTTCAAATAAGGTAATCAGGGTTTCTTTCAAGACCTCAGCATCTTTTACCGTAAAGCCTGTCTTCTCTGCAAAATAAGCATTGATAGACCCCTTGATAACATACACACCATAGTCTACAAAATGCTTGGTTCCCATGGTATCAGAAGAACGACCGCTCTCATTTTTAGCTTCCATACCGTTAGTACTACGAGTAATTTGCAAACTTGAAATTACGATGGGTTCTAACGATTTGGCCATACTAATAGACACCGGTCCACGAACACCAATTGATTTTTTCAAGTAAGTGAAGACTTGACCAAATGAACGGACATCCAGCCATAATTTATTAGCAGTTTCTTCAATCTCACTGTCAGGAGTTTTTGCAGTAAAATGATTGGAGAAACGTTTTTCCAAAGATTTGAATTCATCTTCAATCCGATCATTTGCTTGGACAAAAATAGAATGTCCCATGTCTTGCATACGATTGCGAATTTTCCGCTTAATCGCAACATCACTAATAATCCCCTGGTTATTTGCATTCGTACGTGGCATATTTCCTGATAAAGGATCACCATTAGCATTGGCCTCACGCACCTCAATGGTTACCATAAAATCAATTTTCTGTTCCAACATTCTTTATTCCTCACTTTCAATTTTTTCTTGTTTTGTGTAGAAGTATTGCTTCTCAGCATAATAACCAAATATAAAGCGATAGTCTAATGGATCATTGATACCACGGTCTTGCATCAAGGGACTCAGTAAATCCATGATTTCTTCCCTCTCTTTGTCCAATTTCTTAAAGATGCCAGGACTGTTTAACTTGACTGCCTCTTCATAAGGTTTGATTTTATTGGTCAAATTCATCATCAACTTAGCTGGCTGACTGGTATAAGCAGTCCAGTAGCGTTCTGCATTGGTGATGCGATCATTTTTTGAACCATCTAACTGATACCGTTGAAGTTCTAACAATTCAAAAATCGCCAACAATCGTCCAAACAAATAGGAACGATTCTTATTCTCGTGGTCTAACATTGGTGTAAATTCCTCCTTATTATTTTTATGTAAAAGAGCCAAGGAAACAAATAATACCTTTTTCCATGTGTTACCATATCTCTGACGTTGCTTGATATTGTCTCTCAATTTACCAAGAATCGTTTCAGGAACATCTTTCCCGTCAATCATACTAGTAGCCAACTTTTGGAACTGATCACTTTTGAACTTGTCGTTATCCAGTTCCAAGAATCGACCTCTGTCTACCCCATAGGCTGCCAAAATAATATCTATATAACTCGGCGGACACTCAGCATACCCCCCGTTTTTCTTTTTAAACGGCCAAGAATACTTGTCCTGCCATTTGTTGAGATTATCTAGTAATTGTGAGACAGCTAGTTGTCTAAAGTATTTAAGGGCAACACGACCATCATTGGTCTTGTTAACGATAGCGATATAGTAGGTCGCCCCATCACCAAATTCTTTTTTACCGTGGATAAATGCAGAGCGGATTTTCTTATTTGCCTCTGTTACTTGAAATTTTGGGCTATCATCTGAAGACGTTTCTCCAAAATCAAACATTCCAGTGTCTTCCACTTTTGGAGTGGTGATATCTAATTGTGTCTCATTGGTCAAATCATCACTAAACCAGTTGATTAAATGCTGTCCTGACCCTAGCCATGCGTGGGTATGTTCATTCTCCAACAAAAATTTTGCCATTAAATGAATCTTTTCCGAAGTCTGATTCCCAACTGTAAAGACATCCTCTCGTTCCTTGAAGCGTCCTTTATAGGTTTCAATGTTATTGCTGACTGAAATCAGTTTGGCATTTCCTATCAATCCGCGGTGCTTGGCAGCCAGCACTTCTTGCTTCCCACTAATATTACAGATGATATCTGCTTGCTGATTCGATTCCACATACGAAATGTAAGCCTTATGCAAGTCTACATAATTGGTAACAGAAACTGTTTGATAGCCATTGAATTGATCAATTTTAAATTCTATAAAAGCAGTCGATAGGTCAGTAGTCTTTTCACTATCATCACTGTTCAGAAAAGTTACTTTTAATCCCTCTCTACCGGTTACTCTACCATAGAGGGACTGAACAATTTTATCTATAAAATCATCCTGTAACAGAAAATGCTGGATATGACTCAAAAATCTTTTAACTTCTGGTTCCTGACACTGAGAAATCCATTCATCCAGCTGATGATGATAGGTATCATACTGTCCTTGTTCTATCTCTGAAAGATAGTAAGTTAATTTATCAACCAAGGGGTGCGGAGCTGGATTTTTCCCTGAACGAGCCACCGAGTCAGAAGTCACAGGAAAGATGATGCTCTCGCCATCAGCCATAAAATCTGCCTTCATGAAGTTTCCTTCATTGTCTAGTAGAACAGCTATCGTGTCCTTCCCATTTGAACGACGACTGGTATGGTAAATCGGTAGGAGGGGGCTGGTTGATTTTTGAGCATTGTCTACCCAGCCTGTGTCCTCAGCTGCTTCATAAGCCCGTAAAAGTGCTGTAAAGAAATCCATTAGCGACCTCCTTCCTCATTTTCTTGATCTCGTGAGTATATCTCAAATTCTTCTTCTACTGACTTGATGTTCCCCGAGGTCTTGAAAACATAATTTGAAAGTGTGTTTACAATCTCGCAGTCTTCTTGCTCCTTAAACCGTATGACACCGTTTTCCATGACGGTCCTTGTAAAATAGGAACGAAGCGGTTGATTAGATTCTGTTGGATAGGCAAATGAATGAAACATAATTCCAAAATCAATTGTCTTATCTGCATACTCTAATTTAGCTGTTTCATATTCTTCCTGGCTAATGACTTCAACTAAACCAAGACATTCCCTGGTTCCAAGAAAGACATCTCGCCGTCCACCTTTTTTGATAGACCTTTCCATAATTGCCTCATGTTTGTTGGGCAAACGATCATGCACTAAATCTGGGCGATGTTCATTCCAGATAAAGTGAAATTTGACCAGGTATTCCACATTGCTGAGGTAAGAGACATAACTTAGGTCAGCTCCATAATTAGCCAGCAAGGCTCGGACTCCGTGAAGCTCCGTTTGAATTTGATTGACAACCTTCACTTCTGTTACAACATTTGTGATGGTTGGTTTATAGTAAATCGCATCCACCACACCTTTTAAGGCCTGTCGAGTAGGAACGGCATAGCTTGACCTCTCTCCACCACCCTTGGTCGCAGGATTCGTAAAGAGAGCCAGATCACCCTTCACCCGCAGGTAAAAATTCCGTGAACGATACAAAATCGAGTTCCTCCTTTTCTTTTTTTATCATAGCAAAGATAGACTACAACAGAAATGTACAACCTAACTAACAGGATAGCCAGCGGTGGTCACTATAGCCTTCAACTACAGTAACCACTGACTAACTCGTAAAAGTAATTTTTTAATAACAAAAACTACTTATTCTTATTTCCTGATTGGAAGGCAACAACCAGATAAGCTACGGCCGTTAGAATAGCTGGTAATCGCTCCAACAATTTATCTATTAGTTGAAAAACATTTTCCGTTATGCCCCTTCACCTCCTTAGTAGTAATCATTATAGCAAAAACTCTGCTATTTGACAATTTTTCATTTCTATCTTTTTATTTTATGAGTAACTTGCACTGATTTTAGTTCTTCCGAAGAACTTTTTTGATTTATAGTTCTTATCGTGATAAAATCAATTCATCATAGTAGACTATGCGGATTGAAATTATGTTTTTATTTTATGTAATAAAAGCTGGCAGAGCTTTCTATCTTACCTTACAAGATAGGAAGGTTTGCCTCTTTTTTTAATCCAAGCTTTTCATCATCATAATACTCTTCTTGCAGTATTAAGACCTGTCCCTCTAAATAATATCGGACAGCTTGTAGCCGACTGTCATATTTTCCCAGATTGACTGTGAAAGGCTGTAAACTCTTGAGAGTTTGTTTAATTTCAACTAAGTCTTGCCCCCTTGGATAAGGATTATCTACCAAACGTTCTTCCAAGTCAGCGATTATATCCGCTCCATCACCATATGGAACTAGGACGCCAATACTATCGTCTTTGATTAAATCCATTTTCTGCCCTGCCGTCTTGAATGACTGTCTGACTTTGCAGTTCGGACTTCCTTTGAAGCGACTTAGGCTGAGATAATCATAGACAGATTCATTGGTAGATAGTGGATAATCAAATTGTTTGCTATTGTCGGCATAGTAACGTTCAAAAAATAGGCGATTTAAGGCTCCTGCATCAATAGGTGACCTTTCTTTTATCAAAATAGTCTCTGTCGCCTCCTTCTTATGCTTAATTTCTTTAAGATAGGTGAGGCTTTCTTCTTCCTTGGATAAATTTATCAATGTTACCTGACCGACATCACGTTTTCCTTCACGGTTACAACGGCCAGCTGCTTGGACAATTGAATCTAGTCCTGCATAAGATCGAACTACTCGTTCAAAATCAACATCTACCCCTGCTTCAATCAATTGCGTACTGATACAAATTAGGGGGACATCTTCTTTCAACTGCTCTTTGATTTCTTGGATAACGTCGAGACGGTGCTGGGCACACATATTGGTCGAGAGATGATAAAGTGGTCTGTCTGTTTGGAATTCTAATAGACTATACAGTTTTTCTACTGCTGGTTTGGTATTGAGAATGACAAGCGTGGAAGTATCTTCTTCCAAGATAAAACTGGCTAAGTCAGACAATCGGGAAACCGCATTGCTTTCATCGAACTTGCGGAGTTCTGTCCTCTTAAACACCTCTTGCTCTTCAGCGGTTAAGGTGACAATATCTGCCTGCTCTGCTATTTCCCCTCCATATAAAAGTCGGTGGCTTATGGAAACCGAATCATAGGCAGGTTGAGTCGCTGTACAGAGGACAAGTGTAGCACCCATGACACGACTCAAAAAATTCATGGTCAGATTAAAGAGCGTGGTGACCTCAATGGGAAGGGATTGGACTTCATCTAAAATCAAGATGCTGTTTGCTAAGCTGGAGAAGCGTCTGATATTAGCTGACTTGGTCTTAAAGAGGGTTTGAAAGAACTGAACCATGGTGGTCAAAACCACCGGGCTATCCCAGGTATCAATCAAGTAATCTGTCATTAGACTATTGACCGTTTCCTCTCCATACTCTTCATCCTGAGGTGTGGCATCTTGTTGTTCTCTGACTAGATTAGAATGGTGCTCTAAGACACCCTCCTTACCAATAATTTCCTGAATCGCTGCTGCATTTTGTTCTAAAACAGACAAAAAAGGCGTCATGTAGAAGAAACGTTCTTTACCTTTCTGTGTCAGTTGATGAACTGCGTAACGGAGGGACAGGTTGGTTTTTCCTGCACCCGTCGGAAGATTGAGGCGATAAATACCTGAAGAATCAGTAGCTCCACGTTGTTTAACCCGCTCTCCCAAGGCTGTTCGAATACGGTTTAGTTCAGTGGTTGGATTTCCAAATCCTGCATAAACGTCTTCTACTGATTGAAAATACTTCTGAACGAGTTCACTATTTTCCTCAGTAGTTTTTGGCTCGATAACAAGGTCATAGGCATTGATCGTATCCAAAATATCCGCATTCTTCAAATAAGACAGGTAGAGTCGGACAAAACAAGAGCTATAAAAAGCTGATTCGCTATCATCGTTGATACATAATTTCGCCCAAGCGGTTTGAAAATTTTCAAATGATTTTGTCACCAAATCATCTACATTTTGATAACCAAAGCTAGGCAGTTGTTCTTCCAGTAACTTGGCATAGGCCTTTATATCTTCTTCATAATGATAGTCTGCTCGTGGCTGGCCAATCCGATAAAATAACTTACTATACCGATATCTACCTGCTCCTTCCATATCTTCAGGTAGAGGGACGTCATAAACACCGTGGTGGGCTGATATAATATAGGCTATTATTTCACGAAAAAGCTGTGCATCGTTTGGGTTTCTCCCCGAGCGTTGGAAGACTTGTACAATCTCTTGAAATAGGTAACGTGCTCCCGCATATGAGTGATCTACGTGCAGACTTGGCTCCGATTTCATTTTTTTCTGAAAAAGCCTATCACTCTTACCCAAATCATGATAAAGTCCTAGTAAGAACAAAATATCCCCTTGGCCAATCGCTTCCGCAAGCGCTCTCGCCCCCATCGCAACGTTGAACAGGTGGTCCTCTAGATATTGAAATCGACTTTCTTTTTCTCTATTTTCAATATGCGCTAAATTCATTCTCATGCCTCCTGTTTTATAGTATTATTTTACCATTTTCTGATATGTATAGAAAGCGTTTACTGATTTTTTAACCTCTATTTTTTCATCGGTTTTAAAACAAAGTGCTATAATAGTACTATTACTAAACTACAGAAAGACCATTTCTATGATCACCAAAGAATTCGATACAATAACTGCCATTTCAACTCCTCTCGGTGAGGGGGCTATCGGGATTGTCCGCCTGTCTGGGACGGATGCATTTGCTATTTCCAGCAAGGTTTTCAAGGGAAAGGATTTGGCGACTGTTCCTAGCCACAGCCTCAACTATGGCCACATTATTGACCCTGCGACAGGGCAAGTGCTTGACGAGGTCATGCTGGGTGTCATGCGTTCCCCACGCACCTTCACCCGCGAAGATGTCATCGAGATTAACACCCACGGAGGCATCGCCGTTACCAACGGAATTCTCCAGCTCCTGATTCGCCAAGGTGCTCGAATGGCTGAACCAGGCGAGTTTACCAAGCGTGCCTTTCTCAACGGCCGTGTGGATTTGACTCAGGCAGAGGCCGTCATGGATGTTATACGTGCCAAGACCGACAAGGCCATGCACAATGCCGTCCGCCAGCTTGACGGCTCCCTCTCCCAGCTCATCAACGACACCCGCCAGGAGATTCTCAACACGTTGGCACAGGTCGAGGTCAATATCGACTACCCTGAGTACGACGACGTCGAGGAGGCGACGACAGAGCTGGTGCGTGAAAAGACCCTCCAGTTCCAAGCCCTTTTGGAAAATCTCCTCCGTACTGCCCGCCGTGGAAAAATCCTGCGTGAAGGCATCGCGACCGCTATTATCGGTCGTCCCAATGTGGGAAAATCCAGCCTGCTCAATAACCTCCTCCGCGAAGAAAAAGCCATCGTTACAGACATCGCAGGAACAACACGCGACGTTATCGAAGAATACGTCAACATCAAAGGTGTCCCCCTCAAGCTGATTGATACCGCAGGTATCCGTGAAACAGATGACATCGTTGAAAAAATCGGTGTGGAACGGTCTAAAAAAGCCCTTGAGGAGGCCGACCTGATCCTGCTAGTCCTCAACGCATCCGAGCCACTGACCGAACAAGACCGCAACCTCCTAGCCATTTCAGATTTGGCAAACCGTATCGTCCTGCTCAACAAGACCGATTTGGAAGAGAAGATTGAAGCAGACCAACTGCCTGAGGATGTCATTCGCATTTCCGTCTTGAAAAACCAGAATATCGACCAAATCGAAGAAAAAATCAACCAGCTCTTCTTTGAAAATGCTGGTCTGGTAGAGCAAGATGCCACCTACCTCTCCAATTCTCGTCATATTTCCCTGATTGAGCAAGCCGTCCAAAGCCTGCAAGCTGTCAACGACGGTCTGGAAATGGGCATGCCCGTAGACTTGTTACAGGTTGACCTGACACGCTGTTGGCAGATTTTAGGAGAAATCACAGGTGATGCTGCTCCAGATGAACTCATTACCCAACTCTTTAGCCAATTCTGTCTTGGAAAATAAGAAGAGGCTAAGTAAGTCTTAAAAATAGAAAATAGCTTAGAATTACGTCGTAAGAAACCGTGATTCTAAGCTATTTTTAATGATTCAAATTGTGATTGAAGATGAAAGGTTCAGTTTTTGCACACTTTTTGTATATTAACAGATTAAAACTTGTCCTTCTCTAAAAAATAAACTATACTATGAATAGAAAGAAGGCTTACCCTATGAAAAAAATGATAATCGCTTTACTTGCCGCTTTTTGCCTTATTTTTTCCTTTATCGCTTGGAAATTGGCAACCTATCAGCACGCCAAAGTAGAACTCGATTCAAATGCTGACTTCTATCTCGTTTATCCAGGTAAAATCGAAGCCTTTCAATTATCTAATGACCAACCCAAGCTCATTCACACTCAAAAAATGAATTCGGACAACTATTTCGGCTCTGGAAAAAACCACATTCTAGACAATCAATATTTAGTTTTTGCCAATGACCAGCAGAAATTTACCAATGACAATTTGGTTTCTATTGATTTCAAAACAGGAGAAATTCTTCGTAAGCCAAGCAAATACGCTACCTACATCAGCGGAACTGATGGACAACATTTTTATACAGCAGGTCCTTTCCATGCCTTATCGCAGTTTGATAATATGTTCAAATTAAAAAATCAATTAAAACTAGATGATGATTTTTTCCCACTTCCATATGTCTATGCAGATGATACATTCATTTATTTAAACGGCAATCAAATAACCACTGGTCAATCAGATTCTCAAAAAAATGTTCTCTATATCATCGATAAAACAAGCTTTACAACATCAGATATAGTCGAATATGACAAAAATCTAGTAACTCATGAAGGACTCCTTGCAAAGGATACACTCTATCTTCCAATCACTAGTCACCATGCTTTAGATTACAAGGATATTGAGACTTCCTATGATATTTTGACCTTCAATACAAAGACACGTACATTTTCCTCCATAACCTTATCACAGCCTGCACCAGGAAGCATCCAACCACTCAAGGAAGATAACCTATTATTCATTGAGCACGAAAGCGATTGGCTATCTGCAATCTCTTTCACCATTTATAATACCCAAACAGGTCAAGAGAGCTACCATCGTCTAGACGAGCTTAATCCTCGTCCTTATTATATTGACCACGTCCGTCAACTAGACGGTAATAGATTATTATTGATTCTGGCTGGTAAGGCACTCATCTATGACTGGCAAGCAAAAAAAGTTTTAAGTCAAACCATTCTATCTGAGGATTATGTCAGCGGGGTGTGGGTAAATGACTGATAAACAAAAACGAATCTCAATAAAGATTGTAAAAGTCCCAAGATTGCTCTTTCTTGGGACTTTCGCATATTCTATCGAAGTTGCATAGCACAATCAATGTACTTACAAATCCTCGGAACCACTATCTAATCGAAGTAAACGCCATTCCCAAAGCAGAACCAAAATAATATTTCCACCTTTCTTGCTCTAAATAGCGCTTAAACATCTTTAATTTATCCGATTGAATCCTATTCAAAGCTAGTTCTTCCAATACATATGGATATACTTTATAGGAAAGATAGCTAATCTTACTACCTTTTTCACACAACTCCATCGCTTCCAACAACTGGAATTTCAATGCTTTGCTCAACTTTAATTCTGAATCAGATAATAGTTCATTTATTTTTTGTATAAACAACTTACTTTTTTTACTGTTTCTAAACATTTTCATTTTTAAAGACAATCATGCGATGGAAATGATGGTGTAAACCTACTCAGTCACCCATCTCTTCCAACTGCTTATTATTTTTCTTTGTCCTCTTCCGCTTCTTTTGTTTCTTGTGCAGTCAGTAAACCTGTTGACATGGCACGACCAGTTAGGGTTGCGCTGATTAAATCACGGACATTGAGGCCTAGACCTTCTGTTGTCTTGTCCATGGTCGTCATCAGGTCTCCCACCATTTTTGAGGCATTCCCTTCGCCGTACATGGTAATCTTATCAACATTTCCAAGTGGTGCTGCAATATTCTTGGCGATTTCTGGAAGGACATTGACCACCATTTCAGTCACGGCTGCATCGTTGAACTTGGCCATGGCATCCGCTTTCTTGCTAAGACCTTCTGCCTCGGCTTCGAGTTTCAAACGGATGGCTTCTGCTTCGGCACGTCCTTTGGCCTCAATACCTGCCGCTTCTTGCTCCGCAGCATACTTGGCAGCTTCTGCACGCGCTTTTTGAGCTTCCGCTTCACGCTGCGTTTCGTAGAGTTCTGCTTCTGCCTTGCGTTGACGTTCAATCAAATCTGCTTCTGCAGCTTGCTGGCGAGCATATTTTTCTGCCTCTGCCTGTTTGCGGATAGTAGCTGAGAGCTCTTGTTCACGGACCTTAACTTCCTCTGCTTTTACTTCTGCTTCTTTTTGTTGCTTGACGATATTGGCTTCAGCGGTTGCACGCTCGATTTCTTTCCGTTGAGCTTGCTCCTCAATGCCATAGGCTGCGTTTGCCTGTGCCAGTTGGACATCTGACTGGCGTTTTAGATTAGCTTGCTCAATAGCTAGTTCATTCTGTTTCTTGGCGATTTCTAAGTCTGCAGCAACACGCGCATCATTAGCCGCCTTATCCTCACGAGCACGGACTTCTGCTTGTTCCCGCTCTGCTTTGGCACGAGCATTTGCAGCATCCTTCTGGATGGTCACAATATTGTCAATACCTAGGTTTTTAATGACATCGTTGTCATCTGTGAAAGACTGAACCGTAAATGCGATGATTTCCAGCCCCATTTTAGCCAAGTCAGGAGCCGCGTTGGATTGGACTTTTTCTGCAAAAGCCTGGCGGTTATTGACCATGTCACGCAGTTCCATCTGACCAATGATTTCACGCAGATTTCCTTCCAAGACATCTTGAATAGAGGCAGAAATATCTGCAGTTTTCCAGTTAAGGAAGTTTTGAGCTGCCGCATTGAGCAATTCATCGGACACCCCAACCTTTACTTTTACGACCGCATCAGCTTTTACGTTGATAAAATCAAGAGTCGGTACAAAATCTGTGGTCTGCACATCTGTTGAAAACTGCTCAATAGAGATATAGGAGCGTTTTTCGATAAAGGGAATCATAAAACCAGAACGACCAATTAAGGTCCGAGGTTTGCCCAAGCCGGTAATGACAATCGCTTCGTTAGGCTTAGCGGACACATAACCAAATACAAACAATAAAACAAATAGTACAACAACAATAATTGGTATCATAATTGCCAATATATCAAATCCAAAGTCCATATTTATCTCCTTTATTCCTTATCGCTCAAATCCACACTTGGCACGGT
Organism: Streptococcus sp. 2020WUSS089; assembly: GCF_044427405.1. NCBI lineage: Bacteria > Bacillati > Bacillota > Bacilli > Lactobacillales > Streptococcaceae > Streptococcus > Streptococcus sp. 2020WUSS089. The sequence continues at coordinate 174,039 of NZ_JAOTGD010000001.1, forward strand.
TGTCGCTGCATCATTTGTTGCCTGGAAGAGCTCTACTTTTTCATATCCGAATAGACCTGCATAGATGGAGGTCGGGAACCGCTTAATTTTTTTATTGTAGGTAGTTGCCACCGCATTATAATCTTTACGGGCTACCAGTATCCGATTTTCCGTACCTTCAAGCTCTGTAATCAGGTCTGATACCTGTTGGTTGGCTGTCAATTGAGGATAATTCTCAGCCACTACCAACAATCTAGATACTGCAGAATCTAGCTGACTTTGAGCTTGATTATAGTCACTCGTTCCCTGTTGACTGGAGCCGATTTTAGCACGCGCTTCTGCAATAGCAGTAAATATTTCTTCCTCGTGTTCCATGGCGCCTTTGACAGCTGCGACTACATTGGGTATCAAGTCATAGCGACGTTGCAACTGTGTGTCTACATTGGCTTGTGCATTTTCAACCTCAGCATAACTGTCAACTAAGCCATTGTATTGCCCAACTGCTCCCATTCCTAAAAACAGCAGAGCTAGGACTGGTATGAGGATGACCAACCATTTCTTTTTCATAAGATTTCCTTTCTAACTACAATTAAATATTCGTAAAAAAGCAAACAACTATCAGAAGCCCTATACGATGCCTTACCATCCAGAAGAGGCTCCGCCACCGCCGCCTCCACCACCTGACCAACTACCTCCGCCAAAACTAGACGATGAGGAATTAGACGAGTGATGATTGTGATAGTGATGATGGTCATCAACCAACATCCAGAGTAGATTACCTGGTCCGCCACCACCACGACTAGATTTGTCAATGATACCAAATAGGATAGCGATCAGAATAACTACGAGAAACAGCCAGAAGCCATCATCCTCCTCACTTGTACCTTCTTCTATAGTAGCTAACTGATTTTTACCGATGCTTGTACCATAAAATCTATCCCCAATGGAGTTGACGATATAGGAAATTCCTCTACTGTAGTCTTCCTGTCGAAAGAATTCCCTTGCATTCTCTAGAATATCCTTGGCTTCTACATCCGTGATGACTGTGGCAGCATTGTCTGAGGTTTCTATCCGAAATTCCCTGTCAGCTATGGCAACCACTAAAAGAACTCCGTTGTCCGTTCCTGCAAAACCGACCTGCCAGTGACGAAAGGTTTCATTAGCCAAACTTTCAATATCACTGGACAGACTTTCTGTTACATAAACACCAACCTGTAAAGCTTGCTCGGTGCTTGCCCAACTTCGATTGAGTTGATCAATTTCTGCAATGGTCTCACTCGAGAGTAACTGCGTCTCATCCACTACCGTTGTACCTGTGGGTCGGTCTGGGATCTGATTTGCTCTAGCTAGTGTGGGTGCAAATAGCAAGCAAACCGTTAGAATAGCGAAACAGCCAATGACAATTTTTTTCCATTTTCTCATCAGAACACCTCCTTCGATGAACAAAGATAAGAAAAATTTATTAGGTATATATATACAATTATATCATATTATCATTTTCCCAACAATATATTTATGTTGTTTTTCAGTAACGGTAGAGTCTGTTCAACAAACCAAGGATGTTTAGCTTGCCAGATATTGTTCCTTGGCGATGGATGAGGTAGGGGAAAATAGGTGGGTAGGTAATCAGCTGCATTCTCCACTCTCTCGGTCACAGTCCTATGGGATTCTCCTAAATAATAGTCCTGGGCATACTTACCAATCAACAAGGTCAGCTCAATCTGGGGTAGTTGCTTCATAATGAGTGGGTGCCATTTGGACGCAAAATCCTTTCGAGGTGGCAAATCTCCAGACTTCCCCTTTCCTGGATAATAGAAATCCATAGGAAGAATAGCAAAATAGCCAGATTCATAGAAGAATTCCCTATCTACTCCCAACCATTTACGAAGATTATCTCCACTAGCATCATCAAAGAGGCGACCTTTTTCTTGTGTTTTTAATCCCGGCGCCTGTCCAATAATGAGGATTTTTGCGGTAGAAGATGCTTGGAAAAGCGGCTTTATCCCATTTTTCGTAAAAGCTTGATTGGGTAAATCTTCCATAATCGCCTGACGAATATCAGCAAGTTCCATGATGTCCTACTTTCTTGACCATGGTCACATCTTCTTCTAAGGCACGAAAACCGCATTTTTTATAAAAGAAAAAGGCTGGAAGAGTGCGTTCTGTTTGCAGGAGAATATGAACAATCTTTCTCTCGACCAGCTGCTCCTCAATTCTTTTTAGAAAGTCCTTACCAATTCCTCGTCCTTGGTAGTTGCGAGCAATACAGAGCTCTTCAATACGGTATTCGGTCCCCTCATACCAGTAGCGAATGTGCCCTAGAGAAAGGGCAATGAGGCTACCTTGGTCAAGCAATCCAAAGCAAAGTGCTCTTGGGTGTGACAGCAAATCGCCTAGATAGCGGTCTAATTGTTCCTCGTCAGACCAATCGTCATTCCATGGCTCCTGACTAAATACAGATAAGAAGAGCTGTTTGACCATTTCTATATCTGCAAGTGTGAGTTCTTTCAGTTCCATTTTCCCTCCTAAAAAAGACGGGCGAACCCGTCTTGATATGAACCCGTATTCACAAGTAAAGTACTTTGATATAAGAGATAATTTTTCGCTAATCAAGGCAGTTTTTTGAAGGAATACCGACTGTATTTTGAAAAAAACGAACAATGAGTAGCTGAAAAACTAGCCTTAGATAAAAGTGCTGTACTGTAAATATGGGTTCGTATTATTTGATCAATTCATAAATAGCTTCTGCGTAAATGGCAGCTGCGCGGTAGAGTTGCTTCACTTCGATAAATTCGTTGGCTTGATGCATGGTATTGACATCGTCTGGGAACATAGCTCCGTAGGCAACACCACGTTTGAGCAAGCGTCCGAATGTTCCGCCACCGATTACTTGTTCGTGACCTTTCAAACCTGTGTGTTTTTCATAAACAGATAAGAGGGTCGCAACCATTGGGTCATCGATTGGGCAATAATGTGGAGTGTGACCATGCTCAGACAGGCTAACAGCTTCTACGCCAAGTTTTTCCAAACCAGCCTTGATAGCTTCAGGGTTAGTATTTTTTGGATAACGGAAGTTGAGGGCAATGGTGTTGTCAGATGAGGTTTCATCAAACTTGAAGACACCTGCGTTCATAGAAAGAGCTCCCATCTGCTCATCGTAAATGGCTACACCGAGTTTTTTAGCGTCATGATCTTCTAGGAGGACTTGTCCTGCCAAGTCAAGATAGGATTTGGCTGCTCCGTCAAAGGCGAATTGGCTGAGGAATTTAGCCAAGTAGGTTGCTCCATTGACACCTTCTTCTGGGGTTGAACCGTGGGCTGATTTTCCGATGACGGTGACTTGAACTTGACCGTTTTCAAGGTTTTCCGCGTCAGCTTTTAGGCCATAGGCTGCTGTGAAATCTACCAACTTGCTGTCTAGGTCTGCCAGGTCGCCAGAGATAATAGCTGTCGCAGACTCAGGCACCATGTTCTCACGCAAACCGCCTGCGAAGGAATGCAGTTTAGCAGCTCCGCTATTTTCCCCCGCAAAATGAAGATAAGCTGTGATATTGCCCTTTTCTCCGTTGATAATCGGGAACTCGGCGTCTGGAGAAAATCCGAAATCTGGCAGGGGAAGGCCGACGTGCTCGAAGTAGTAATCCATGTCCGCCCAGCCTGACTCTTCGTCGGTACCGACGATGAAGCGGACTTTTTTAGAGGTCGGAAGACCCAGTTCCTTGATAATTTTCAAGCCGTAGTAGCAGGCCATGGTCGGTCCCTTATCGTCAGAAGATCCACGGGCAAAGAGCTTGCCGTCAATGATTTGCGGCTCATATGGGTCAGTGTTCCAACCGCTTCCTGCTGGCACCACGTCCAAGTGACCGAAAATACCAAGGACTTCGTCGCCTTCACCAAACTCAAAGTGACCTGCGTAGTTGTCAACGTTCTTGGTCGGATAGCCATCACGCTGAGCAATTTCTAGAAACTTGTCCAAGGCACGCACTGGTCCTGGCCCAAATGGGTGTTGGGCATCTGCCTGGCTGTCGTCACGCTCAGAATTGATGCGTAAGAGGTCAAAGAGGTCCGCTAGAAACTCATCTTTGCGTTTGTCAAACTCTGCTCTAAAATCTACTGTCATAATTTCTCCTTTTCAGTATCGTCATTTGTTTTATCTTTTATTACGTCGACGCAAGTGGAAAGTTCGTTTCCCTATTTCCAACTTCAAATAATTTCATCATTATTTGAACTCGTTTTGCCGTACTTCAGTTATGCCTGCGGCTGTTGACACAAACTTCGTTTGTTTCATCTCCGACCTTCAAAGGTTCCCCGAACCTTTGAAGCTAGTAATAAAAGTAAACCAAAAGACTAGATTAAAGTAAGTCTATTTTATCACAAAATGAAAGAGATTTCAGAAGTAAAGCGAAGAAAAAAAGTTGGTCTCCCAACTTCTTTCTATTTTTTCCAGGCAGATCGTTCTGCTACAACTGTAAACAAAACATCGGTTGATGAGTTGAGGGCTGTTTCACAAGAGTCCTGAATCACTCCGACCACAAATCCGACTCCAACTACTTGCATGGCTAACTCATTTGGAATGCCAAAAAGACTACATGCTACTGGGATGAGGAGAAGCGAGCCACCTGCTACCCCAGATGCTCCTGCTGCTGATAGTGATGCAACAACGGATAAAAGAAGAGCTGAGCTGAAATCAACACTGATGCCAAGTGTATGAACAGCTGCCATTGTTAAAATATTAATCGTAATAGCCGCGCCAGCCATATTAATTGTGGCACCGAGCGGAATGGATACTGAGTATGTATCTGGATCCACTCCTAAACGTTTGCAGAGCTGCATATTGACAGGAATATTAGCTGCTGAACTTCTTGTAAAAAATGCCGTAACCCCACTAACCCGAAGACATTCAAACACCAGCGGGTAAGGATTTTTCTTCATTACAAGAAAAGCAATTAAGGGATTGACAACAAGCGCGACAAAAACCATGCTTCCAACCAAGAGTAAGAGCAGTAAACCATAGTCTTTTAAAGCTGTCAGACCATTATTTGCAATGGTATCGAAAACCAAGCCCATGATACCAAATGGTGCCAGACCAATAATCCAGCCTACAACTTTAGAAGTTACTTCCGCAGCAGATTGCAATAAATCTTTGGTTGTCTTGCTTGCATGACGAAAGGCCAAGCCAAACACTGCCGCCCATGTCAAAACACCAATATAATTAGCCGTTGCAAGTGCATTGATTGGATTGTCAACGACCTTCAACAAGAGGTCTTGGAATACTTCAGCAATCCCTTGTGGAGGAGTAATGTCCGTAGTCGTTGTAGTAGAAAGAACCAATTTAATAGGGAATAAATAGCTTGCTCCTACAGCAATGAAGGCCGCAGCAAAAGTGCCAAATAGATACAAGCAGATAACTGTCCTCATATTCGATTTTTGACCAGCAGGAGCTTGTGATAGAGCATGTGCAACTAGTGTCAGAACCAAAAGAGGGGCTATAGCTTTCAATGCTCCTACAAATAGACTACCAAATAGAGCAATGACCGTTATTTTTGGAGCAATTAAGCCTAGTAACACTCCCAAAACAACACCAATTCCGATTTTTCGGATTAAATTCATTTTTTTCCATACAGATATTATTTTATTCACTCATTTACCTCCAAACAAACATTTTTCAATCATAGCAGAAAAATCCAGTCAGGTCAATAGCCTTCGCTTCTAAAATCTATTTTCTGCATGATGTAATCTATGTGTGGCGCCCATATTTTTACGAATAAATATACATCTGTAATCAAAACAAAATACTTTATAAGCTTTATCTACTTACTGCCCAGACCTCAACGATTTACGCAATCATTTTTTTACCTAAACAGATGACTCCACTACTTACTTTTATTTCAAATGACAGCTAGGTAACATTGACCTATCATTTTTTTATGTGCGAAAAATGTGTTAGGATTGCAATTAAAAGCCCTGCCTTGTCAGTAAAGCAGGACTTTGACAGCTCAAGAATATCACTAGTAAATATCAATATTTTTGATACCATTCTTATCAAATAATTGTGTTTTCATCTCCATAGTCAATGGAGTAATAACGATTTTTGAATTAGAATCAATATTGGATACGACACCAATAATGCGACCGTCTACAACAACAGGAGAGCCGGATTGCCCCTTAACACCTGTGATATTGGTTTGAAGCAAACCGTCATAACGGACTTCCGTAATGGTTCCATATTCGTATTCCCAACGTCCGTAGAGATTAATGCTGTTGCTGACCATTAGAAATTGGCGGCCAACTAGGTCATAGGTGTTACGGTAAATTCCTAGCCGAGCATTTGCCGTATTGGCTGTCTGTGTTTTTCTGCTAGGAGTGGTGATTTTCACAAGGGCTACGTCACGACTAGCATCCCATGTTCCACCATATCCTGGCATCGGAATGAAGGGATTAAAGGTATTGGTTCTCTTAATTTCTGACAGTTCATAGTATGGTGAAGCATCACCCCAAACAGCATTTCCAGACCAAGTTTGGCTGGTCACACGTCCAGTCCCATCATCAGCCACTACGTGAGCTGCGGTTAATAAAGTATTCGGAGCTATCAGAATGGCTGAACCTTTTTTGATTTGACCGGAACCAACATTTACTTCCAAATAATGAGATAAATTATATGGATAACTATTGCGTAGAGCTGGATCTGAAACGTGAGTCGTCTGTGCTTCAACCTCTACTATTGTAGGAGGAGCCACCGATAGACCGACACTAAGAAGGGCTACGCCAAGCAGTAATTTCGTTTTCATTTGAAAACCTCCTGTTTTTCTTTCATTATATCAATCCTAATTACAAAATGCAAGCGTTTTCAAGTTTTTTATTCAACGATTTAGGCTCATCTCATCCATTGACAATAGCTCAAAAATAGGACTAGTACTTCTCTAACTAGCCCTGTTAAAATACTTTCTGTCAGAAGATTTGCCTACCACTTTATCGATAAATTCGCTATATAATCTGAGGCAAATTGAGTCAAGCGATTGCGACTATCTTTGGATTCATAAAAATCAATCATGGCAAAACCAGCTCGTAATTGCCCAGCAATCTGCTCTTCTAAGGTGTGGCTAAATTCATAGCCATATTCTGGGTCAATTGTAATTTGTCCTGTTTCTTCTAATTGTCGTGCATTGAAAGGTAGGCTGTACATTGGAACCAATGCTCTGTCTGGATGCTCCCAAACATCATCAGCATCAAAGACATAAATCCAAGGGTTCATGTAACCAACCATGAGCAGTCCACCTTTTTTCAAAACCCGATAAGACTCCTGCCACATATTTTCCAAGTCTTCGATATAGACATTTGAAACAGGGCAAAAAATGATGTCAAAACTCTCGTCTTCAAAAGGAAAAGGCTGTGTCATATCTGCCTGTACCGTTTGCAAATCCAGATTTTCTCGCTCAGCAACTAGCCTATCCTTGTCCAACTGTTCCTTGGAGAAGTCCATAATGGTCGTTTGGTAACCATGAGCCGCAAACATCGGCCCCTGTTGACCACCACCACAGGCCAGCCCCAACAATTTCTTGCCTTGGGCCTTTTCAAACCAGTCAAGCGGCACCGTCTTTCCAACCGTCAGGGAAACAGATAAGGGCTTGTCTTTGGCAACAAGAAATTCCTCATGACTGAGCGGAACCGTATAGGCATTTCCCTGTCTAGCTGAAACTCGATTCCAACGTTCTTGATTGTAGTTTACATAATCTGTCATTCTTATTTCCTCTAGAGAGGCCTAGCAAATCTGACCTCGTTCTATTCTTTTCATATTTTTACCTCCTTTACTATGCTCATTCTATTATAGTATAAGCACAAAGAAAAAGCTACCTTTCGATAGCTTGTTCCTTAAGTCAATTCATTAAAATCCCATACATCGTCCACCCAGCCTTCATAGAAATCAGGCTCGTGGCAGACCATGAGAATTGAGCCCTTATAGGCTTGAAGGGCACGTTTGAGTTCATCCTTGGCATCCACATCCAAGTGGTTGGTCGGCTCGTCGAGAACCAAGACATTGTTTTCACGGTTCATAAGCAAACAGAAACGAACTTTGGCCTGCTCACCACCTGAAAGAACTTGAATTTGGCTTTCTATATGTTTGGAAGTCAGACCACAACGAGCCAAGGCAGCCCGTACTTCCGCCTGGTTAAGGGCTGGAAAGGCATCCCAAACGGCTTCCAGCGGGGTCTGACGATTGCCGCCAGCTACTTCTTGCTCGAAATAGCCTAGTTCCAGATACTCCCCGCGCTCCACAGAACCGCCCAGCGGTGGAATAATCCCCAGCAAACTTTTAAGAAGAGTAGATTTACCGATACCGTTGGCACCGACAATGGCAATCTTCTGGTTGCGTTCAAAGGTCAAATTGAGCGGTTTACGTGTCAATACACGGTCATAACCAATTTCCAAATCAGTCGTTTGGAAGATAAAGCGACTTGGAGTTCGAGCCATTTTGAAATCAAATGATGGCTTTGGTTTCTCTGCTTGAAGCTCAATAATCTCCATCTTGTCCAGCTTCTTCTGACGAGACATGGCCATGTTTCGAGTTGCAACTCGGGCCTTGTTACGGTTAACGAAGTCCTGCAAATCTGCGATCTCCTTCTGCTGGCGCTCATAGGCAGCCTCCAACTGAGCCCGCTTCATAGCATGGACTTCTTGGAATTGGTAGTAATCACCTGTGTAGCGAGTCAAAAGCTGATTTTCCACATGGTAGACAATGTTAATCACATCATTCAAGAAAGGAATATCGTGCGAAATCAAGACAAAGGCATTTTCATAGTTCTGCAAGTAACGTTTGAGCCAGTCAATATGCTCGGCATCTAGATAGTTGGTCGGCTCATCCAGAAGCAAGATGTCAGGTTTTTCCAAGAGCAATTTTGCCAAAAGAACCTTAGTCCGTTGACCACCCGATAACTCCGTCACATCCTTGTCCATGCCATAGTCCATGACACCAAGCGCACGCGCTACTTCGTCAATCTTGGCATCAAGTGTATAGAAATCACGGCTTTCCAGACGGTCTTGCAGCTCACCAACCTCTTCCATGAGGGCATCCATATCGGCACCCTCTTCTGCCATAGACATATAAATATCATTGATACGAGCTTCTGTCTTGAAAAGTTCATCAAATGCTGTCCGCAAGACATCACGGACTGATTGACCTTTTTCTAGTTTAGCATGCTGGTCTAAATAACCTGCCGTTACATAACGTGACCATTCAACCTTGCCTTCGTCTGGCTGCAGCTGACCTGTCACGATGGACATAAAGGTCGATTTCCCTTCTCCATTGGCACCGACAAGACCGATATGTTCCCCTTTCAAGAGACGGAAGGAGACATTCTCAAAAATCGCACGATCACCAAAACCATGACTCAAATTCTTTACTTCTAAAATACTCATAATTTCCTCACAAAAGAGGCTGGAAATCCTTCCAGTCTCTGTTTCATTCTTCTTAATCTAATCCGATTTCCGCACGGACCACATCGGCAATGGTGTCCACGTAGTAATCGACTTCAGCATCCGTTGGCGCTTCTGCCATGACACGCAAGAGGGGCTCAGTGCCACTTGGGCGAACCAAGATACGACCGTTGCCAGCCATTTCTGCTTCCATTTTTTCAATGATAGCTGCAATAGCAGGCACTTCCATTGCCTTGTCTTTCATGCTGTTTTCCACACGGATATTGACCAATTTTTGTGGGTAAATGGTCACTTCTGCTGCCAATTCTGACAACTTCTTACCAGTTTCTTTTATGATTTTGGTCAATTGCACAGCGGTCAACTGGCCGTCGCCTGTGGTGTTATAATCCATCAGAATCACATGTCCTGACTGCTCACCACCGACATTGTAGCCTTCCTTGCGCATTTCTTCAACCACATAACGGTCACCAACTGCGGTCACAGCTTTTTCAATACCTTCACGATCCAAAGCCTTATGGAAACCAAGGTTGGACATAACTGTGGTCACAATTGTATTTTTGGCCAATAGACCTCGATCAGCAAGGTATTTACCAACGATGTACATGATACGGTCACCGTCTACCAAGTCACCATTTTCATCGACAGCAATCAAGCGGTCGCTGTCACCATCAAAGGCAAGTCCAATTTGACTACCTGTTTCCTTGACCAGTTCTTGCAATTTTTCAGGATGAGTTGAACCAACGCCCTCATTGATATTCAAGCCGTCTGGCTTTTCAGCCATTACTGTCAAATCTGCTCCCAAATCTACAAAAATTTGACGTGCAGATGTTGCTGCAGCACCATTGGCTGTATCGAGTGCAACTTTCATACCGTCCAAATCTGTACCAGTTGACACCAAGAATTGCTGGTATTTACGTAGACCTTCTGGATATTCTACCACATCTCCTAAACCTTGAGCAGATAGGCGTGGCAATGTGTCTTCCTCAGCGTCAAGAAGAGCCTCAATTTCCGCTTCCAATGCATCATCCAATTTGAAACCATCACCAGCAAAGAATTTGATACCGTTATCTTGCGCTGGGTTATGACTTGCAGAAATCATGACACCTGCACTTGCTTTTTCAGTTTTGACTAGGTGAGCAACACCCGGTGTCGCTAAAACTCCCAATTTATACACATGAATCCCTACTGATAGAAGTCCTGCAATCAAGGCAGCCTCTAACATTTGACCTGAGATACGTGTGTCACGCGCCACAAAGACACGAGGAACATCCGTCTCATGCTGGCTAAGGACATAACCACCAAAACGACCCAATTTGAATGCTAATTCTGGCGTTAATTCTACGTTTGCTTCTCCACGGACACCATCTGTCCCAAAATATTTACCCATTTTCATAACCTCTTATTTTGTTTTTGTAAGTATAATTTGCATATTTGCTTCCGTCTGAGACAGTACAACTGGCAAGACATTGCCATCGCTGTCTACAGCCTGTAATTTAGCTGTGCCACTATAGTTCTCAGACAGATTGCTCACATCCATCGCAACAGCTTCGACCCGATCAATCTTAGCCATTGTTTCTTCATCCGTTGTCACTTTAACGGTATCTACGTTGACTGAGACCTTAGACAGACTGTAACCTTCTGCCAATTGATTACTATAGACTCGACCTGCTACTGGGAATGCCTTGCTAACTTTTTTACCAATCTTGACGGTAATCGCATCAGGTGCCAGTGTCGCACTCACTCCTGCCGGCAAATTGGTCAATTGTAGCTTGACAGTTTGTGTCCCATCACTCAACTCTCTCAAATCCGCTGTCACTTGAAAAGTCCGAGTTGACTCATCTGATTCTCTCTGTAGGAGAACACGATTAGAGCCCCTTAATTCAACTGCCACCGTCGAAGAAAATCCGGAAATAAAATACTTGTTTGTATCATATTCAATCTCAATCGGTACATTGCTCAATGTGTGAACATAGGTTTCTGACTCCGTGTTCTGTGCAGCTGATTCTGAATTTTTATAGTTGGTGGTTGTTGCATAGAAAAAGAGCAACAATGCTAGGAAAATAGATAGGGCTAAGTGACCTACAGCTTTAAACTTATCGTTCATGTTTGCCACCTCCTAATCGCTTCCAGATGGACTTTTTCTCTACATTTTCAGAAATAAAAGTCGCTCGCAACTCTGCTTCAAACTCATCCAAAGTCAAGTCATGTTTGAATATCCCGTTTCGTGCAATAGAGATACTGCCAGTTTCTTCAGAAACAATAAACACAAACGCATCAGATACCTCCGATAAGCCAATGGCTGCACGGTGTCGTGTTCCAAATTCCTTTGAAATTCCTGCGCTCTCTGACAGGGGCAAATAAGCACAAGCAACAGCTACCTTGTCTTCCTTGACAATTACGGCCCCATCGTGTAGCGGTGTATTCGGGATGAAAATATTTATTAACAATTCCTGAGATATCTCCGCATTAAGAGGAATCCCCGTTGCTCTATATTCTTGTAATGTTTGGGCTTGTTCTACTGCCACAAGTGCACCAATTTTACGCGGAGACATATAAGCAACAGATTTGAGAAAAGCAACAATTAGCTTTTCTTCTGCACTCACAGTATTTGCCCCAAAAATCTGAGTTGTCCTGCCGAGTTTTTCAAGCATGGCACGCAACTCTGGTGCAAAAATAACTACTGCTGCAATAACTCCATACGTGATTACTTGATTAATCAGCCAAGCAATCGTCTGCAGACCGAATAAACTAGCTATAATCTGGACAATAATGAAGAGAAAAACCCCTCGAATCAATGTCATAATTTTAGTACCTGCAATAGCCTTACTAAAATTATAAATCAAATAAACAACTATACTAATATCAATTAGGTGCAACAGTGCGGTCCAAGGACTGGCTATCAAACTCGACCAATACCCTGTATCCAGTAACTGGTTTAGGTTTAACATATCATTCTCATACTTTCTAACTCATACATAGTAATGTACTCATTATACCATATTTTTTCCCCTTTTCTTTAGAAAATAGTGACCTTCCTGTTAAAAATATTACAGATTTACTGCAGGAATATATCACATTCCAACACACTCCATTCTAGAAAATCAGTGACCTTTATGATAAAATAGTCCCATGAAAATAAATACAGCTTTGGGTATTCTAGCAGGAAAAAGTTCCCAGTTCATTTTGAAAAAACTAGGACGTGGTACTACCCTGCCTGGAAAAATTGCCCTCAAATTCGATAAACATATTTTAGATAGTTTGGCTAAGGATTATGAAGTCGTTGTTGTGACAGGTACTAACGGTAAGACCCTGACCACCGCCCTGACAGTTGGCATCCTCCAAGAAGCCTTTGGAGAAATTACGACCAATACCAGCGGCGCCAATATGATTACAGGGATTACAGCCACCTTTTTATCTGCCAAGAAAAATAAAAATGGCAAGAAGATTGCCGTCTTGGAGATTGATGAAGCCAGTCTGGCCCGTGTCACCGACTTTATCAAGCCTAGCCTGATTGTCTTCACCAATATCTTCCGCGACCAAATGGACCGCTATGGTGAGATTTATACCACCTACCAGATGATTTTGGACGGGGCTGCCAAGGCACCTCAGGCAACCATTCTCGCCAATGGTGACAGCCCGCTTTTCAACTCGACCACCGTTATCAATCCAGTAAAATACTACGGTTTTGCGACGGACGAGCATGAGCCACGTCTGGCCCATTACAATACCGAAGGCGTTCTCTGCCCGCATTGCCACCAGATTATCCAGTACAAGCTCAATACCTACGCTAACTTGGGTAGCTATATCTGTAACAACTGTGGCTTTAGCCGACCTGAGCTGGACTACAAGTTAACAGAGTTGAAGGAAATTACTAATACTTCTTCTACCTTTGCCATTGACGGTCAGGATTACAAAATCAACATCGGTGGGCTTTACAATATCTACAATGCCCTAGCAGCTGTCAGCGTGGCAGAATTTTTCGGCGTATCTCCTGAGAAAATCAAGGCTGGTTTTGACAAGTCTAAGGCAGTCTTTGGTCGCCAAGAAACCTTTAAATTGGGCGATAAAGATTGTACTCTGGTCTTGATTAAAAATCCTGTCGGTGCAACCCAGGCTATTGAAATGATGAAACTGGCTCCTTACGATTTTAGCCTGTCCGTCCTTCTCAATGCCAACTACGCTGACGGAATTGATACCAGCTGGATTTGGGACGCCGACTTTGAACAAATCACTCAAATGGACATTCCACAAGTCTTTGCAGGCGGTGTTCGCTCGTCTGAAATTGCCCGTCGCCTCCGTGTGACTGGCTATCCAGAGGACCAGATTACTGAAACACCAAAACTGGAAGACATCATGACCTTGATTGAGCAGTCCAGCAGTCAGCATGCCTATATCCTCGCAACCTATACGGCTATGCTGGAATTCCGTGACTTGCTGGCTCAACGCCAAGCTGTTGGAAAGGAGATGAAATAATGGTCTATACGTCATTAAAAAGTCCTGAAAAAGACTACACTTATGATCTCCACATCGCTCACCTCTACGGTGATTTGATGAATACCTACGGTGACAATGGCAATATCCTCATGCTCAAGTATGTAGCTGAAAAGCTGGGGGCTCGTGTTCAGGTGGACATCGTTTCACTGACAGATGAATTTGATAAAAATTTCTACGACATCGCCTTTTTCGGCGGTGGACAGGACTATGAACAATCCATTCTAGCTAAGGATTTACCAACTAAAAAAGACAGCTTGGCAGACTTCATCGAAAATGACGGTGTCATGCTGGCTATCTGCGGTGGCTTCCAATTGCTCGGTCAATACTACATCGAAGCTGGCGGCCGCAAGATTGACGGTCTAGGTATCATGGGTCACTACACCCTCAACCAGACCAATAACCGTTACATCGGTGACATCAAAATTCACAATGATGAATTTAACGAAACCTACTATGGGTTTGAAAATCACCAAGGCCGTACCTTCCTAGCTGACAACCAAAAACCGCTGGGCAAGGTTGTCTATGGTAATGGTAACAACAAGGAAGACGGTGGCGAAGGCCTGCACTACAAAAACACCTTCGGCAGCTACTTCCACGGACCAATCCTGTCCCGCAATGCCAACCTAGCCTACCGCCTAGTCACTACTGCCCTCCGCAAAAAATACGGACAAGACATCCAACTTGCCAGCTACGCTGACATCCTCAGCAAAGAAGTCGCTGAAGAATACGGCGATGTAAAAAGCAAGGCAGAATTTGATACTCAATGAAAATCAGAATTAGACTAGGCGACGCAGATGCAGATAGAACTGAAGTTCATCAAATCAAGTCAACAACGTCTGACTTTGATTTTCGAAGAGTATGAGAAATAAAGCAAAACCGCTTCTGAAATCAGAGGCGGTTTCATTTTTTATATCGTTCCTACCAAAAGCACTCCCTCAACCGTAATCTCGGTCAACTGGCTCAAATCCAACTTGGACTGGTCCACTTGGAAAAAGAGGGGCGTCATGTCTGCCAAGACTTGGGCATGAGCGGCTGTAATCGGCAGGGTCCGGCTGACCAGCACTTGCTCCACCTGCCCCACGTAAGACCTGAAATGGTCCACGATATCCTGGTTATCATAGGCTTCCTTACGGAGTTGGTCTTTGGCCAAATGGCGGAGCTCCTTGAGGTGATTGGGTCCTGGGACCAGCTTGAGAATAGCCCCACCAGTTTTCAGTACTCTGGCAAACTCATGATAATTGGCTGGGGAAAAGATGTCCAAGATGCCGTCAATGGTCTTGTCTTGAATGGGCAACTTGGTCAAGTCACCGACAAACCACTTGACCGACTTGGTGCTGTCTGTCTTTGCTGCCAAGAGAATGGAATGCTTAGAAATATCAAAAGCAAGAATGTCCAAGTCCATTTTCTCGGCTAATTTGCGGGAATAAAAACCTTCCCCACAGCCGATGTCCAAGACAGACCGTAAGCCCAGCTCTGCTATTTTCCCCTCCAAAACCTCGTAGAGATGATCGTAATAGCCCGCCTCTAAAAAGGCCTGGCGATTTTCAAAGCTAGACTTGTGGTAGTTGGCGGACTGCTTGACCTGGGGTGCCAGATTGACATAGCCCTGCTTGGCAATGTCGAAGGTGTGGCGGTTGGGGCAGCGGAGGCTGTTGAGATCAAGACCAAGAGCCTGCCCACAATGTGGACAGGCGAAAAATTGGTCGCTATTAAGGAAACGTGGGTGTTTGGTCATTTTACTTATTTTCTTTTCTAAAGCGGTGCAGGGCTAGTCCTGATAGGAGCGTGGCAAGGGCTCCTGTAAAGACTAGCAAGTAGCCGACTGGGAGCAGGTAGAAGTTTTCGTGTAGAATGCCATTGGAATCGACATATTCGACGGAATTGGCCTTGATGATAAAGCAGACAAGGCCTAAGACCATGAGAAAGCTTCCGATAATGGTAATGGTCAGGTGCATCTGGGTACGGCGACCTTCGCGACCGTCCTTGACAAGTTTTTCTGTCATGTTGTTCATGTCAGTTCCTCCTAAGATAAGTTGATCTAGGGAGATTGAAAAGACAGAGGACATGAGAATCAAGAGTTCCAAGTCGGGTAGGTTTTTGTCATTTTCCCAGTTGGAAACAGCCTGCCGTGTCACATTTAGCTTGAGGGCAAACTGTTCCTGGGTCAAGCCTTCCTTCTTACGTAAGTCTTTGATTTGTTGTCCAAAGTTCATTTCATTCTCCTCACTAGGCCCTGTCTGGCAGGTCCTAACTTTATCTTAGCTCGTCGGTCGATGTTTGCCAAGAAAGTCTAACTTGCAATAGAACTTTTGACCGCAAGGTCATGTTGCAGCAGAGTTTTTCCCTCGCAAGACCTGCTTGCAGGCTTGATTTGATAGCGTTTCTGACAGACTGTCAACTCCCTGTCAACCTAGCCCATCTGCTCAGATAATGCTTCCCATTCTTCCATGAGGCTTTCTTGTTGGGCTGTCAGTTGGTCGATTTCTTTCTGGTAATCGGTCAGCTGGCCGATGTCGTTGGTTTCTAGCATGGCTTGGTTGAGCTCGCTCAGGCGGTTTTCGATGTTCTCAATTTCTGCCTCGATTTGCTCGATGCGGCGGGCCAATTTGCGTTGCTCTTTTTGGTTTTCCTTTTGGGCTTGGTAGTCCATAGCTCCGGCTGATTGGCTGGTACTTTCTAGCTGGTCAGGCTGGACTTCTACTTCCAGCTCTGCCTTTTTCTCCAGATAATAATCATAGTCGCCCAGATAGAGCGTGGAGCCAGTTTCCGAGATTTCCAGCACCTTAGTGGCGACGCGGTTGATGAAATAGCGGTCGTGGCTGACAAAGAGCAGGGTGCCGTCAAAGTCAATGAGGGCATTTTCCAGGACCTCCTTACTGTCGATGTCCAGGTGGTTGGTCGGCTCGTCAAGAATGAGGAAGTTGTTGTTTTCCATGGACAGCTTGGCCAAGAGCAGACGAGCTTTTTCCCCACCCGATAGCATGGACACGGACTTTTTGACATCATCTCCTGAGAAGAGAAAGGCTCCAAGGCGGTTGCGGATCTCCACTTCAGGCGTAGTCGGAAAGGCTGACCAGAGCTCCTCCAAGACTGTATTGGAAGGTGTTAGGGCTGACTGGGTCTGGTCGTAGTAACCCACTTCCACATTGGCACCTAGTTTGGCTTCCCCTTTGATAAATGGCAGAGCTCCGATGATTGATTTGAGCAGGGTAGTTTTTCCGATTCCATTCGGACCGACAATGGCAATGGCATCCAGCTTTCGTTGGTCAATGGAAATAGGCCGAGAGAGAATGTCTCCATCGTAACCCACCGCAGCATTTTCCACTGTCAAGACGATATTGCCAGAAGTCTTGTCCGACTGGAAAGTCATGTTGGCAGACTTCTGACCAGTTGTTGGCTTGTCCAGTCGCTCCATCTTTTCCAACTGCTTGCGTCTAGCCTGAGCACGCTTGGTGGTCGAAGCACGGACAATATTTTTCTGGACAAAGTCTTCTAGTTTGGCAATTTCCTTCTGCTGCTTTTCATAGTTTTGCAATTCCGTTTGCAACTTCTGCTCTTTGAGCTCGACAAACTGAGAATAATTGCCCACATAACGGTCCAAGGAATGCTTGGTCAAATCCAGTGTCAGTGTCGCCACCTTGTCCAAGAAATAGCGGTCATGGCTGACGATAATCAAGGCTCCCTTGTAATGCACGAGGTAGTTTTCCAGCCAGGCAATCGTGTCAATGTCCAGGTGGTTGGTCGGCTCGTCGAGGACCAAGAGTTCTGGGCTTTCAAGAAGCATTTTTGCCAGAGCAAGTCGAGTGTTTTGACCGCCAGAAAGTTCGGAGATTTTCATGTCCCACATGGTCTGGTCAAACTTAAAGCCGTTCAAAATAGCACGGATATCTGCCTCATAGTTAAAACCACCTGCCAGACGAAATTCTTCCGACAGACTATCGTAGGTCTTCATGAGCTGGTCGAGTTCATTACCAGACAAACTGCCCATTTGCTCTTCCATAGACCGCAGGCGTTTCTCCGTCATCCGCAGGTCATCAAAGACATGGAGCATTTCATCATAAATGGTATTTTCCGACTCAAAACGGCTGTCCTGTGCCAGATAAGAAAGGGACAAATCACGCTTGGTTGAAATGTCACCGCTGGTCGCAGCTTCTTCTCCGACAAGGATTTTGAGCAGAGTAGACTTGCCTGCTCCATTTTTTCCGACAAGGGCAATCCGATCTCGCTCGTCGACCTGAATGTTGATATTGTTAAATAAAACCTCGCCCGCAAAAGAGCGTTCAATCTTGTTTCCACTTAGAATAATCATAAAAATATTGTACCATAATTTAGGGTAACAGTGCGGAATCCTTTTTCTGATTTCAACAAAAAACAGCGACTTTACCGTCACTGTCCTTCTCACAAAATATTTAGACCAAACCGCTAAGCAATTCCTTATTCTGCCAGAGCAGGTAAAGACCACCGCCGATAATAATCAGCATGATGACAAACTTAATCAAGCCCTTGACAAAGCGGATGACCAGCATCAATATCATAGATACAATCAGCCATCCCCAAGCGGAAGAATTGAGTAAGGTTTGCATACTCTCTAGACTTGCACCTGTCCAGGCCTTGATAGGTTCGGGGATTTTATCAAACCAAGTACTATCTATACCGATTTGTTCCATAATCGAATGGCTGGTAGACTGCATCCATGCAAAAATCCCAGCATTATAGAGAAAGAGCAGAGCTTGCTCAGGATAACGTTTTATTGTGTTTGTAATTGTTCGAAGCATATTTTCTCCTCTATTCTGAATACAAGGCAATGACCGCATCAATATCTGCCTGCTGAATACCATGATTAGAACCTGCCGATTCCATAACGGAGGTCTGACTATCTTCATGATCTAGGCCAATAGCATGACCCAATTCATGCTCAGCTGTATGGATAATTCTATCCATATCATAGCCATATTGGTCGTTTAATAAATAAAAACTATTCAGACGCACCGTTACAGAGCTATAATAATTTGTCAATAAATTAGTCGTTGAATTGGCCTCGCCTGCTGCCTGAGTATTTCCATCATTCATCTCAGTAGCAATAATATCAGCCTGATTTGGATCACTTGTCATCACAAAAGTGAAGGCCCCTGTCGCATTCCAATTTGCAATGGCTGTTTCATAGGCAGCTACAAATGTTGGATTCTGGGTTTCAAGGTAAACAGTCGCAGTATTGCTTTCCCATCGACCATGATCGGCTGTATTAACCGTATCAGTAGTCAGGTGTTTAATGGTATTAACACCTTCTTCAATCGTCACTTCAGACTGCCCTTTGACCATCAATTGCACTTCTTGAGCTAGAGTTTGTAACATCTGAGGCGCTGCTTCCTGTTGAAAATAGAATAACAGACCTAGACCACAAGCAAATAACACCATTGATAACCAAATCAGACCCCAAAATGTCCGCCAAATCCACCATAGAATATTTCCAATAAGTTTCATAGACTATACCTCTTTCTAGAAATAGCTTTTAGTATAGCCATAATTTCTGAAACTTTTCTTAAAAACTAGGACAGTCTTTCTTCCAATTTGAAATCAATTGGCAACCAAGCCAATACTTTCTCAATCTGCTGATTCCAGTAGTACCACTCATGTTTACCAGGTCCGAAACTTGCCTCTATATCAAATCCCAGCTCTTTTAACTCCTCAACTGCCTTTTGATGCCCCTCAAAGAGAAAATCTTCCTCACCACACCAGGCATAAAATTTGGTCTTTTTATCGGATTGTTTAGCAATTTCTAACAAATTATTTGGATTCTGTTTATCAGAAATATCACCAAATACTCCTCGCCAATACGAAAGACTTCCCAATTCTGCTGCCGCTGGATTATCAAAATCAAAATACAATGCGCCTGAAAGCGAAGCTGCGTGTGAAAAACGATTGGTCATCATAGCAATCTTGAAGGTCCCATAACCACCCATAGACAAACCAGCGATAAAATTCTTCTCCCGCTTGTCAGACATATTTGGGAAAAATCGTTTGAGAATTTGAGGCAACTCTACTGCAATGGCATCATAATAATTCATGCCATAGGTGGTATTGGTATACCAGCCTTTATCTGTATTGACCATAACCACGATAAGATTGGTATAACGAACCAACCGTTCCACTGTAGAACGATTCAGCCAGGAATCCTGATTTCCTCCCATACCGTGCAAAAGGTATAGGACAGGAATGTCGTTGTCATCAGGATTTTCCACACGATTGCGATCTGGATATAAAACCGTAACCTGTCTAGACATATCTAGAGCTTCTGAGTGGTATTCAATTTTCATTATTGCCATAAATCTTCTCCTTATGGTAAAGAGCCTGAGTTTCCCTCGGCTCTTCTTATGTATATAAATCAGCTTACTTAACTTCCATAATTACCGGTAAAATAGCTGGGCGACGTTTGGTTTGGTCAAAGAGGAATTTTGCTAAATCATCGCGAACAGCACTCTTAAGCTCTGTCCAGTCAAAGCTATCCTTTGTAAAGTAATTTTCCACCGTTGTATTCACCAATTCTGATGCCTCACGCAAGATGTCCTTGCTCTTTTTCACGTAGACAAAACCACGAGTATTGACCTTGGCTTTAGAAATGATTTTTTTCTCACGGCGGTTGACAGTGATAGCCACGATAAAGATACCGTCTTCTGAGAGGATCTTACGGTCACGAAGGACGATATTTCCAACATCGCCCATGGCATTTCCGTCAATCATGACATCACCAGCAGGAACCGCTCCGCTATGGACAAAATCTCCCTCTTCAAAAGCCATGACATCCCCACGCTTAACGATGATAATGTTTTCTGGATACATACCGATTTCAAGCGCAGCCTTAGCGTGAGCATCCAATTGACGATACTCCCCTTGAACTGGGAAAAGATATTTAGGCTTCATGATGTTGAGCATGAGCTGCAAATCACGCGCATTCCCATGCCCAGATACGCGAAGATTCTTTGTGATAGATTTTACGGTACCACCAGCCTTGTAAATCAAGTTCTCCACACGAGCAACAACCGCTTCTTTTGAAATACTTGGAGTGGTAACAATATAAACTAGATCACCTTCTTTGATTTCAACGTAGCGATGTCTACCGATAGACATTTTACGCAATCCATTTAACGGCTCGCCCATACGACCAGTTTCTAAAATAATCAATTCATGGTCTTCATACTTGTTCATATCCTTTGGTTTTACCAACAGGCGTTCGCTGACCAAACGAAGTTTTTTCAATTGAATCGCTGTTCGGACAATGTTTTCCACATCATGTCCTGTCAATACGACACGACGACCAGTTGCTTCTGCCGCATCAAAAATCTGTTGAATACGTACAATATTGCTGGCAACTGCTGCCACAATAACACGCCCATCACAGTCAGCAATCGTATTGAGAATTTCCTCCCCAGCCTCATGCATGCTCGCTACTTGAACATTGCTATCTGCGTTAGCTGAGTCTGACAAGAGGGCCAACACACCTTCGTTACCGATTTCAGCCAATCGCCCAAAATCCGTACGATAAAACTTATCTGCCGCCTGGTCAAACTTAAAGTCACCTGTGTAGACAATATTTCCTTCATCCGTCTTAACGACAATTCCTAAACTCTCTGGAATAGAGTGGGTCGTCTGAAAGAAAGATACCACTGAATCCCCGAAATCAATTTCAGTGTCAGCATTGATAACATGGAAATCATTAAATTTCTTAGTAGCATTATTCCCCTTGACAAGTAGCTTAGCCAATTCGATAGTCAAGTGCGAACCAAATACTGGCACTTTCACTTTCTCCAAGAGATAAGGAAGCGCTCCGATAGCATCCGCATGCCCGTGAGATAAAAAGACCCCTGCTACACGGTGCTTATTTTCTTCCAAATAATCGAAATTAGGGACGACTACATCCACACCTAACTGTTCATTCTCAGGATACTTTGCCCCTGCATCCAAAACAAAAATATGTTCATTCACTTCGGCAATGTACAGGTTTTTTCCGTTTTCCCGCACACCTCCAAGGGCCATAATTTTAATTGTACTCATCTTTACTCCTTTTGGACATCCCACAGGTGTCCATTTTATTTTTCTTACCAACGGTCCTTGGGAATTCCAAGTCGAATTACAGTCTGCTATGTCGGAGCTCTATTTGCAAAAGACACACTTTGGTTCAACATTATATTCAACCATCAAAGCAACTTTTAAATAGAAATTCCTAAATAGCTATCGCTTCTATTATACATTTTTTCAAGAAAATTTACAAAAAACTCCGCTGAAAATCAACGAAGTTCTACATATACATTAGTAACCATGTCCCTTATGTTCCCACTTACCACCAACATTCCGCACTAAAATCCATTTCCAATCCGTATGAGTACTATTAGGTTCTAAGGTGGGCTCTGCCCCCTCAGCTGCTACCTTAAAAGACGAAGTTAGGATAATAGCTTCCTCTGCACCATAGTGCTCCGCCCACTCATCAAATTCCTTTTCATTATCACCACTATAACCGATAGTCAACAATTTACAACTTTTAAAATGGTGATCAAAGTAATCTTCAACTACAAGAATAGCCGCTTCAATCTCTTTTTCCGTATACAATTCTGATTGTTCCATCGGTTCAATCTCTGCCTGATAAGCTGCTCCTGTCCGACATCCTACCAAAAAGAGACAACACAACAGACTACAAATAGCTAAACATTTTCTCATCTTTGTTCCCCCAAGTCAACAATCGTTGCTGAAAAGCCAATCTCTTCGACGAAACGTAAAATATCCTCTGTCTTTACAAAAATTGTTTTCGTATTAACATTGGGGTGGAAGGTTAGAATGGGTTCAGAAAGGATTTCTTTATCAAAAAAGACTTGAATATCCTTATCAACATTATGTAACAAGCCAAAAACAGATACCACACCCGCAGGCAAGTGCATTTTTTCCATCAAGCTATCACTTGAGGCCATGCGAATGCGGTTGGCTCCCACCAAATCACAAAACTGGTCCATATCCAGCTGCTTCTGGTCATCCATGATTAGTAAATAAAATGCAGTCTTTTTCTTATTAGTCAGAAACATGGACTTGGTCCGTACTCCTTCTAACCCTTCAATGTAACGGTCTGCTTGCTCAGTTGTCAGAGCTGGTGGATGCTCTACAATGGTGTAGTCCATTCCTAAGTCAGCTAAGCTTTCAAAAACCAATTTATCCATGGCAGCACCTCTTGATATATTTAGTATATTATACTTCTTTTTAACTAAAAATTCAAAGGATAAGAAAAGCCTGGATTACTCCAGACTTTAGACCTGTATTCACAAGAGATGTGTTTGATATAAGATTCAGTTTTAGCCAAAACCAAACTTGGTTGGAGGTTGCGAACTATACACACAGGTTCTTAATCAAACAACTTATAATAATCTTCCAGTTTCATCTTGGATTTTTCTTCAGCCGTTTGGTCCTGAATAATCTGACCATTTTTCATGACAATCAAGCGATTACCGTGACGCAGCGCATCTTCCATCTGATGAGTGACCATGAGGGCCGTCATTCCCTTGGTCTCAATCAATTCGTCTGTTAACTGCATCAAGGATTGACTGGTTTTGGGGTCAAGGGCTGCGGTATGCTCATCCAAGAGCAGGAGTTCAGGCTGTTTCAAACTCGCCATCAACAAACTCAATGCCTGGCGTTGACCACCTGATAAGAGCCCTGCTGGCGTGTCCAGATGTTTTTCTAGACCATTTCCCACTCTCGGCAAAAGCTGGGTAAATTCTTCCGTCTGTTGGGCCAATCTGCGTGGCACTAAGCCCCGTCCCTCGCCACGATACTTAGCGATAAGCAGGTTTTCTGCCACCGTCATCCGCGGAGCTGTTCCCATTTTGGGATCTTGGAAAACACGTGCCAGATACTTGGCACGCTTTTCTGCAGGCCAATTGGTCACATCCTCACCAAGAATATAGACTGAACCACTGGTCAAGGGTAGGGTTCCAGCAATGACATTAAAGAGGGTTGACTTCCCAGCCCCATTTCCACCCAAAATAGTAATAAAATCACCCTGGTAGATGGTCAGATTGACATTGTCCAAAATCACACGTTCTTCATCAAAACCGTTTGTCACCACCTTGGTGGCATTTTTTAATTCAACAATTGCTTTCATCGTGAGAGACTGGCTCCTTTCAGAAGTTTATTTTTCAACTCAGGAACCATGAGGCAGACCGCCAAAATCATGGCTGAGAAGATACGGAGGTAGCTGGTATTGATACCGAAGGAAATAACCACCAAAATTAAGAACTGATAGAAAATCGCTCCGACAACAATTGCTAAGAATCGTTCTAACATAGTAAGGTTACCATAAATTACCTCACCGATAATCAGACTAGCCATACCGACTACAATGACACCAATGCCACGCGACACATCCGCATAGCCTTCTTGTTGTGCAATCAAGGCACCTGCAAGAGCGATGATCCCATTTGAAAGAACAAGACCTAGCAACTCCATTCGACTTGTATTGATACCAAAACTGCGTGCCATATCTGGATTATCCCCTGTTGCAATAAAGGCCTGTCCAAGGCGAGTATAGAGGAAGAACATCAAGGCACCAATCACCACCACTAGGCTACCTAGACCTAGCAAGAGACCATTAATTTGCTCAGAAAAAGGAAGGAAATCTTGTAAACGTTTGGTATTCAGTAATCCTAGATTTGCCCTACCCATGATAAATAGAATAACAGAGTGACAGGAAGACATGACCAAGATACCAGCCAGGAGAGTGGGAATTTTCCCCTTGGTATAAAGCAAGCCTGTGACAAAGCCCGCCAAACAGCCAACAAGAACTGCTGCTAGAGTAGCCAAGATAGGATGAACTCCTTGCGTCAATAAGGTAACAGCAACCGCTCCTCCAAGTGGGAAAGAGCCCTCTGTCGTCATATCAGGAAAATTCAGAATCCGAAAGGTAACGAATATTCCCAAACCTAGTACAGCCCATAAAAGAGCCTGTGAAACTGTTGATACAATCATATTTTTCCTTTTCTCTTATCTCTTATTCGATAACCTTGCTTGCTTTACTAATCACATCATCTGACAAGGTAATTCCTAATTCTTTAGCAACTTTTTGGTTAACGACAACGGTTCCTTCGTTAAAGATTTGTACAGGTGTATCCGATGGATTGGCACCATCAAGAATTTTTGCAGCCATCTTACCAGTTGCCACACCCAAGTCATATTGGCTAAGGGTAACAGATGCAATACCTCCACCTTCTACCATGTCTTCTACGCTGGTGAAAATTGGAGTTTTGGTTTTATTTGCCACAGATACGACAGTTGAAAATGCTGAAGCAACTGTGTTGTCTACTGGTGTAAAGAGAACATCTGCTTTACTACTTGCGACCTCTACTGTCGCTGCAATTTCATTACTAGAAGCAACTGCATATTCAAGAACAGTATAGCCAGCCTCTTCTGCTGCTGCCTTAAATTCCGCTACTTGAATTTTTGAATTGTCCTCATTTGAAGAATAGAGGACACCGATAGTTTTAGCGTCTGGTGTAATTTCTTTAATGAGAGAAACTGCATCTGCTACTGGTGTCTGGTCAGATACCCCTGTGATATTTCCACCAGGATTTTTCAAATCCGTCACCAGGTTGGCTCCGACTGGATCTGTCACAGCTCCCATGATAATGGGTAATTCTGTGGTTGCATTGGCAAGACCTTGTGCAGCAGGTGTTGCGATACCAATCAATAATTCATTGCCATTGTCCACCAATTTTTTACTCATGGTTTGAACTTGGGATTGATCACCCTCAGCATTCATAAAATCAATCTCCAGATTGTCTGTTGTAGAATACCCACCTTCTTCTAGTCCAGCCTTAATTCCCTTGTAAATCTCATCTAGTGAATCATGCGTCACAAACTGCAGAACTCCAATTTTAACTTTTTCTGTGCTATTAGATGAATTGTTCTGTTCTTTTTGCGTCAAAAACAGGGCAGCAACTACCATAACAGTGAGAGCAACAATTGTAGCAAGTAAATTTTTATTTTTCAACATATTCATTCTCCTTTAAAAATACACAATATTCAATCTCTATATCATCAATATATTATCCCACCATCGCCATCGTTTCATCATGATTACCTCGTTTTGTTAATAATTGTCAAAGTAGATTGCTTTTAGATTAGGAACGGAGGCGCAGACATAACTTGAGTTAGGCAAGCCGAACGTGACGCAATATAAAAGTAATCTACGAAGACAATGGAAAAGCCCCCGCATATTGAAAAACAATACGCGAGGGCGTCAATGACACGGTGCCACCTCACTTATGGGAATTGTCTAGAATCCTCCCATATCTCATCTCCTCTAACAAGGAGTTGCACTGTAAGGTGTGCGGACCGAACTATCATTGTTTTAAGTTCATTTGCGTGACTGTTTCGGCTGAAACCTTCGTTAGCTCTCCTTGCTATACCGCTAGTATAAGCTGCGTCGACCTGCCTCGTACTCAGCCAAAACAGTCTACGCAAAGTATGCTATGCCAAACAATCCTTGTGAATTTAGGTCATTTTAGGACTAGGCAGTCGGGTGAAGGCAGTACTGGTGGTACGGCAAGACCGACTAACGACGTCATAAAATAAACATAAATACACATCAGCCCATTTCATAAAACTCCGCCACCCGTTCCCAGTACCACAGGCTCCCTGAAGACTTCTGCTTTACTACTTCTTCTGATTACAGACGATTATACGGCATCCATCAATCTTTGTCAATACTTTTGATTAAATTTTCAGAAAATTTTTCTTCCGGCTCCGTGCTGGGTCTCATCAAAAAATCTATGAAATATGATATACTAGACTGAGTTATAGCGATTAGAAAGAGGAAAACCATGTCTTTTGACGGATTTTTTTTACATCACATGACGGCTGAGTTAAGGGCCAATTTAGAAGGCGGGCGGATTCAGAAAATCAACCAGCCCTTTGAACAGGAAATTGTCCTCAATATCCGCAGCAACCGTCAGAGCCACAAGTTGCTCCTATCCGCCCACTCGGTCTTCGGTCGGGTTCAGCTGACCCAGTCAGACTTTACCAATCCCAAGGTTCCCAATACCTTTACCATGATTCTGCGGAAATATTTGCAAGGTGCCATTATCGAGGACATTCGTCAGTTGGACAATGACCGCATCCTAGAATTTTCGGTATCCAACAAGGACGAGATTGGCGACCATATCCAAGCTACCTTGATTGTGGAAATCATGGGCAAGCACAGCAATATCATCTTGGTGGATAAGTCTGAACAGAAGATTATCGAGGCTATCAAGCACATTGGTTTCTCGCAAAATTCCTACCGGACCATCTTGCCAGGCTCGACCTACATTCGTCCACCGGAGACGCATTCTCTCAATCCTTACACGGTATCTGACGAGAAATTATTTGAAATCCTATCGACTCAGGAACTGAGTCCAAAAAATCTCCAACAGGCCTTTCAAGGTTTGGGTCGGGACACAGCTTCTGAACTGGCCAGTCATTTGCAGTCAGACCGTCTGAAGAACTTCCGTGCCTTTTTTGACCAGGCAACACAGCCTAGCCTGACAGACAAGTCCTATGCTGCTCTGCCATTTGCCAATAGCCCTGAAAACCAGCCACACTTTGAGAGCCTGAGCAGTCTGCTGGACTTCTACTATCAGGACAAGGCGGAGCGGGATCGGGTGGCCCAACAGGCCAATGAGCTGATCAAGCGGGTGGCCAGTGAGTTAGAGAAGAATCGCAAGAAGCTGGTCAAGCAGGAGCAGGAATTGGCGGATACGGAGACGGCGGAGTTGGTGCGGCAAAAGGGCGAGCTCTTGACCACCTATCTGCATCAGGTGCCCAATGATCAGCCGAGCGTGATTTTGGACAACTACTATACAGGCCAGGAGCTGGAGATTGAGTTGGATGTGGCTTTGACTCCTAGCCAAAATGCCCAGCGTTACTTCAAGAAGTACCAGAAACTCAAGGAGGCGGTCAAGCACCTGACCAACTTGATTGAAGAAACCAAGGCAACCATCATCTATCTGGAGTCCGTTGATACCATGCTGGGACAGGCTAGTCTGGCAGAAATCGATGAGATTCGCGAGGAATTGATTGAAACAGGTTACCTCAAGCGTCGCCACCGTGAGAAAATCCATAAGCGTCAGAAGCCTGAGCGATACTTGGCGACGGACGGGAAGACCATTATTCTGGTAGGAAAAAATAACCTGCAAAATGATGAGTTGACCTTCAAAATGGCAAGGAAAGGCGAACTCTGGTTCCATGCCAAAGACATTCCAGGCAGTCATGTGGTCATCACAGATAACTTGGACCCAAGTGACGAAGTCAAGACAGATGCGGCTGAATTGGCCGCCTACTTCTCCAAGGCTAGACATTCCAACTTGGTTCAAGTCGATATGATAGAAGCTAAGAAACTGCATAAGCCAACAGGTGGCAAGCCAGGATTTGTGACCTACCGCGGTCAGAAGACCCTCCGCGTCACCCCAACTGAAGACAAAATAAAATCCATGAAAATCTAGTTCATGGATTTTTCTGTATTGAAATCTACTCCGCCTTATCAATATCTTCTCTGACTTCCTTGGCATTGAACTTAGCGAAAAGATACTGGCGGTCTTGGACTGGAAAGCGTTGATCCAGCTGATCGACTGGTCCCACTTCCACCATTCCTTCTGAAATAATATAGTCCATGACATGACCCCCAAAGGTCAAATCATCTGAGATAAAATGCAAATGATAGCCCGCCACGCTGACCCCGTGGAAAATTTCTGGCGTCCAAATACCAACTATGGTTCCCGAAATGTTCTCAGCGGTATACTCAGGCTGGCGACTAGCCACTTCCGCAAAACGGACATCCGAAGCCGATTTGGGAATCATGCGGACATGCATCCGAGCGAAAGTCCCCTTGATTTTGATGGAGCGAAAGAGATTTTCCCCATCATAATAGGATTCAATTCGCTGATGCAATTCCTCATGAGTCATTTCAAAGCGTTGTTTGAAAATGACTTCTGCCTCATGGAAAATGACCGCCGCATAGGGGACCTTCATATCAGCAGGAACTTCAACCACTTCTGGTTTTTCCCCTGCTCCCTTGGCCTGATAGGCCTTTCCATCCAAGACAATCAGCTCGCCGTCAATGGAATCCAGGGTTCCCAAGCCCAAATCACCATGTTCCAACAATTCACCAACCGTCAAGGAGCCGCCATACAGTCCAGCCATCAAGGCACCGAGTGTATTGTATTGAAATAATCGATTTACTTGCATAACCTACTCTTCATTCAAAAATTCTTGCATGGCTAAATCGTCTGGCACCAATTGGATATAGCGACTAGCTTGCTCTTTTGCCTCATCCAAGCGACCAAGTTGACGTAAAACCGCTACGTAATCAGCTAAAAATTCAGGATTCTCAGCCAATTCTCCGGCCAATTCATCGTAAAGCTCAATAGCTTCATCATCTCTTTCTAGAGCTTGATAGGCTTTGGCCACATTCCAGCGAGCTAGAACGTTATCTACCTCTTCATCAAATAAAGCCATAACCTCTTCAAATCGCTCCTGTTCAAGATACAGATTGGACAAACGTAGAGCTAGTTCGTTACTATCATCTGCCACCTCTTTTGCCCGTAGAAGATAATCTTCTGCCACCGCCTCGTCATGCAATTCATAGGCATACTGAGAAGCCTGGAGCAAGAGATTGGCATCAAAGTCATTTTTAGCCAAGCCTTTTTGTGTCATAACCAAGGCTTCATCAATCTTATGCTCGGCATGAAGCGACTGAGCATAGGCATATTCATAGCCCTCAAAATCAGGATTGATGGTATCCAACTGCTTGAAATAGAGATTGGCTTTTTGGTATTCTTCTCGTTCAAATAGCAGAGCTGCCAATTCAAAGACCGTCTGATCATCGTATTCCAACTCAACAGCTTTTTCCAAAAATTCAATGGCCGCTTCAAATTTCCCTAAACTTGCATAGGCAATACCAATTCTCTGATAGGTGGAAACTCCCGTTAATTCGTAGATTTCACGATTGTCTAACTGGGCATAATAGGAAATAGCCTCATTAAAAAGCTCCAGTTCCATATCCAATTCTGCTAAGCCAAAAAGGATGATGGGTTCATCTGATAAGTGACTTGCTTCCAACAATTTTTCACGCGCCACATCCGACAAGCCTTCTGCCTGATACAGGTCCGCCTTGACCAACAAGGCTTCCACATAGACAGGACTGTCTTCCGAAATTTCCTCCAAGTATCCGAAAGCTTCTTCAACCAAGCCATCTTCAAAAGCAATCTGAGCCAGATTGATCAGTACTTCGGGAAATTCTTCTTTGACCTGTTCATAGATTTGTCTAGCCTGTGGGAAAAAACCAATGCCTTCTAAGTAGGCTGCCAAGGACAAAAGCGTTTCACTATCATCTTGCGCCAAGGCGCGCTTGAAATACTTATCTGCCTTATCTAAATCCTGTTGGTCCAAACAAACCAACATTTTTTCACTATTGTTCATTCACAACCTCATTTTCTTCATCTTCATACAAACTACTGTGTGCCTTGTACCACTCAAATGCCGCTTTCACTAAAACCTTAATAGAGGCATATATTGGAATTCCCAGAAGAACTCCTAGGACACCGTACATCTGACCAGCTGTCAATAATACAAATAAGATGGTAATCGGATGAATACTTAGGGAGCTTCCGATAATCAATGGTGTCACAAAACGACCTTCTATAGTCTGCTCAATCATAAAGACTACTAAAACCTTTATCAGCATGATTGGACCAGCAATCAATCCTAAAATAACAGCTGGAATCATGGCCAAGAAAGAACCCAAATACGGAATTAGATTGAGGAAACCAGCCATCACCCCCAAGGTTATTGGATAGCTAAGACCAATGATTGAGAACATCACTGAGAACATCAGGGCAACAATAATCGCAACGGTCACCTGACCACGAACATAGTTTGATAATTGCCCATTCACATCTGATAGTACTGTTCCAATCGGTTCTCTCCACTTGGTTGGTAGATATTGGGTGATGTGTTTATTCAAATACTGACCATCCCGTAACAGATAAAAGAGAATAAAAGGCATAATCAAAATAGCAACAATAATCTGTGAGGCGGTTGAAATCAAATTACTTGCCCAATTCACAGCGCTTGAAGAAAACTTCTGAGCATAGGCAACGATCTGATCATTGACCTTATTTAACATCTCCAGAGCTGTTGGTCTAAATTGTTCAAAGCGCTGATCCTGTAGGAGCCCAGTTACCTGTCCTTCGATTTTCTGGATATTCGAAGGAAGATTTTGCGCAAAAGATGTCACTTGCTCTTGAATACTCGGAATTGCCACCGCCAGTCCCCAGATAATGAGAAGACTGATTAAAACAAAGAGAATGGAAATACCAACTGTACGAGAAATTTTATGCTTTTCCATCCAGTCAACCATCGGATTTAATAGGTAATACAAAAGACCTGTTAAAATCATCGGTAACAATACAATTTCTAAAAAGCTTCCTATTGGTCTGAATAAGAAACTAATTTTACTAAAAATAAATATGGTCAAAAAAGTCAGCAAGGTTACTAATAAAAATGTCACCGCTTGGCTATTCAAAAACAAGCGGAAAAACCAAGTCAGACTAAATTTTTGATGCTTATCCTCCATCTAATACACTCCTAGTCTTTTTTTCTATTGTAACATGGAGAAAGGATTTTTGTAAAAATCAACTACAGAATTTATACGACTTTCTCAGAAAAACATGGTATAATTTTATCAATCATTTCCAAAAAGGAGAATCCTATGACTATCTATTTCGGTACCTACACAAAACGTGAATCAAAAGGAATTTATAAAGCAAATTTTGACTCTGAAACAGGACAACTTAGGAATCTAGAATTGGTCACTGAAGAACCTAACCCTACCTACCTTGCCTTTGATAAGGCCGGACATCTATACTCCGTCGGCGCTGAAAATGGTCTAGGAGGTATCGCTGCCTTTAATGCTGACTATACCCTACTCAACCATGTTGTATCAGAGGGCGCACCACTTTGCTATGTCGCTGTAGATGAAGCAAGAGATTTAGTTTATGGCTCCAATTTCCACAAAGGGCAACTACTTGTTTATAAACGTTTGGCGGATGGTTCACTAGAATTAGCTGATATCGCTCAACACGAAGGATCTGGGCCGCACGAAAACCAAGCTTCCGCTCACGTTCACTTTTCTGATTTGACGCCCGATAAATTTTTAGTAACCTGTGATTTAGGATGTGATCAAGTGGTAACCTATAAGGTATCTGACCAAGGAAAAGTAGAGAAAATCGCAACCTATCAGGCTGCACCAGGAAGTGGTCCACGTCACATTGTCTTCCATCCTGTCGCAAAAATCGCCTATCTCATCTGTGAACTCAATTCAACTATTGAGGTGCTTATCTATGACGGCTGGGGACAATTTGAACACCTACAAACTGTCTCTACTCTCCCAGAAGACCATACTGGTTTCAACGGTACTGCCGCTATTCGCATCACAAAGGATGGTAAATTTATTTATGGATCCAACCGCGGAAACGACTCTATCGCAGTCTACAAAACGCTTGCTGATGCCAGCTTAGAATTAGTTGAAATCGTCCCAACAAATGGAAAAACTCCTCGCGATTTCACGCTTAGTCCTGATGAAAAGCATTTGATTGTTGTCCATCAAGATTCTGACAATGCAACTGTATTCGAAAGAGATGCCGAAAATGGCTGTTTGACTGAGCTTTCACACGATTTCTATGTTCCTGAAGCAGTTTGCGTTACATTTTTATAAGTCGTTTCAGTTGTGAAATCCGTCCAGTTTTGGTTTAATAGTCTCATAGGAGGTGATTTCAACATGAATCCAGTAGATCTTTTTAACCAAGTAAAAGAATTGATTGCAAACAAAGACTTTGATGGTGCAAAACAATTTATCGAAGAAAACAAGGACCAATTCGGTGAATACTTGGAACAAGCAAAAGGCTTGTTATCAGGTTCTGAAGGTGTTAACGGTCTTTTAGATAAAGTTAAAGGCTTGTTCTAATACATGTAAAAACTAGGCTGAGAATGTTCAGTCTAGTTTTTTGTTTGTTCAAAAATATTTGTTATCTCTTGCAATGAAGGAATTACCCAATCACTCTTCAATTTTTCATTTTCACTGGCATGCTTCCCAAAACCTGTCAGTATCCGTACAGTCCACATTCCCAAAGATTTAGCAGGTAGAATATCATTATCATACCTATCCCCGACATAGGCAACTCTATCTGTAGGGATATTTGCTTTTTGCAAGGCAAGTGTGAAAATAGTTGTATCTGGTTTAGATAGCCCAACCTCTTCAGAGAGGATGATGAGTTGAAAATACGACTCAATTCCCCACTCTTTAAGCAGTTCTCTAATACTACTAGACTGATTGGCAATAATCCCCAAACGATAGTTTTGTGATAACTTCTCTAGAGCATCTATTGTTTCAGGATACAGGCTCACACCCTTATTTGTCCACAAAGGACGTGGCTCAGTCGGTGCAAAATATTGCCAGGTCGCACGAATGGGGTCCAGTGACTTATGAGCATACTCCACCATTTTCTTTTTATAAGAATCTGATGAAACCTCTATATCCAGAGACTCTAACTTCTTCACACACTTGTCTATATAATAACCATAAGCAGCCTCTTCATCTAAAAGCGTCGAACCCAAATCAAAAAATATCCACTCTATCATCCCACTCTCCATCTCTTTTCAAAATGAGAATACTTAAGTTGATATGCCTTTTTAGAATATCATTTTATCAATATCAAGACAAAGAAAACTCCCTAGAGAGTTTTGCTGTCCCTCACTTTGTTAGCCCGAAAATAAATTAGCACACTGTACGACGAAAAAACAAGTCTGGAGCTTTCCAGACTTGTTCTTACTATAGCCCTCGCTATACTAGCTCGGGGATAAAACAGTCTCCCAGACATTGAAAAACAAGTCCGAAAATTTTCGGACTTGTTCTTACTATAACCCTCGCTATGCTAGCTCGGGGATAAATTAGTACACTGTACTAATTTATTTTTTCAAGTTGTAGAATGAGTTCAAGCCTTTGTAGACTGCAACTTCACCAAGTTGATCTTCGATACGAAGCAATTGGTTGTATTTAGCGATACGGTCTGTACGTGACAATGAACCAGTCTTGATTTGGCCAGCGTTAGTTGCAACTGCGATGTCAGCGATTGTTGAATCTTCAGTTTCACCTGAACGGTGTGATACAACGGCAGTGTAGCCAGCTTCTTTAGCCATTTCGATAGCTTCAAATGTTTCAGTAAGAGTACCGATTTGGTTAACTTTGATAAGGATTGAGTTAGCAGCACCTTCTTTGATACCACGTGCAAGGTAGTCAGTGTTTGTTACGAAGAAGTCGTCACCAACCAATTGAACGCGTTTGCCAAGACGCTCAGTAAGAGCTTTCCAGCCATCCCAGTCGTTTTCATCCATACCATCTTCGATAGTGATGATTGGGTATTTGTTAACCAATTCTTCAAGGTAGTCGATTTGTTCTGCAGATGTACGAACAGCAGCGCCTTCACCTTCGAATTTAGTGTAGTCGTAAACTTTACGCTCTTTGTCGTAGAATTCAGATGACGCACAGTCGAAACCGATCATGATGCCGTTTTCGCCAGCTTCGTAACCAGCAGCTTCGATAGCTTCGATGATTGTTTCAACACCGTCTTCAGTTCCTTCGAACTTAGGAGCGAAACCACCTTCGTCACCAACAGCTGTTACCAAACCACGAGCTTTCAAGATTTTCTTCAAAGCGTGGAATACTTCAGCACCCCAACGAAGACCTTCTTTGAATGAAGGAGCGCCAACTGGCAAGATCATGAATTCTTGGAAAGCGATTGGAGCGTCTGAGTGAGAACCACCGTTGATGATGTTCATCATTGGAGTTGGCAATACTTTAGTGTTGAATCCACCAAGGTAAGTGTAAAGTGGCACTTCAAGGTAGTCAGCAGCAGCACGCGCAACAGCGATAGAAACACCGAGGATTGCGTTTGCACCCAATTTACCTTTGTTAGGAGTACCGTCAAGAGCGATCATAGCGCGGTCGATAGCTTGTTGATCACGAACGTCAAAACCGATGATAGCGTCAGCAATCACGTTGTTCACGTTGTCAACAGCTTTTTGAGTACCAAGACCAAGGTAACGAGATTTGTCACCGTCGCGAAGCTCAACTGCTTCGTGCTCACCAGTAGAAGCTCCTGAAGGAACCATACCACGTCCGAAAGCACCTGATTCAGTATAAACTTCAACTTCAAGTGTAGGGTTACCGCGTGAGTCAAGGACTTCGCGAGCGTAAACATCAGTAATAATTGACATTATATTACTCTCCTTTGAGTTTAAAATTGTTACATAGCTATCATACCCTAAAAGAAGGGATTTTTCAAGAAAAAACAGGTTATTTTACTGAAAGAAATAATGTAAACGCCTTCCTTTTCAAAGTTAACTGAGTATGTTATACTGAAACCATGAACGATTTAAATACTACCATACTACAGAAAGCCTCTGGCGAAACACGATTGAATCCAGATGAACAACGTCTATACATGGGAACCTATCGCGAACGGGTTGTCCTGCTCGTTTCCTTTGACGATTTGAGTAGTGAAGTCGTCGGAAATAAGTTCGATACAATTTGCCAAAAACTAGCAAACAGCTACTCTCCTCTATTCCTCAAACTCTCGCCAGCCCTGTCTGACAAGCAACAAATTTCACTACTAAAAATTGCTCAGAACTTCGGCATTACTACCGCTATCATCGATGAAAAAATAGGACAGTCTCCCTACGCACTTGTCTTTCACACAAATCACGCTGTGGATAATGAAGAAGTTAGCTTAGAATCTATATTTCCAAATCTTATCTCAAAACCAGAAGAAAAAAAGGAAGATGCAAAACCTTCCTTCTGGAAAAAATTATTTGGTTAGACTTATTTATCAATAAAGCAGTATAAATATTAAAGTAAAAATAATACAGGTTAGACAAAGGATTCCCAGCAATCTGCCTCTTTCATTTTTTTCATTGAAAAAGAACATTGCTCTATTTGCCTTTATTACATCCGTTTCCATTCCTCTTTCTTTTTCGGAAAGTCTCAAAACGGATACTAGTTTTGCAAGACCAATAAAAATAAATAAGATAATAGCCATATATTTTACTAATGCCATCTTTGTTGGCCTCCTAACTGAAGAATTCTTGCCACCTGTTCTGCCGTGCGGACCAGGTTTTTTTCTGCTTTTTGAAGCGTGTCCTCCAAACTTTCAACGCTTGCAATGATCGGAAAAGCGGCGCAGATATTTTCAAAAGGAAACTCGGGAAGATCGTCTTTGAGGCTACCACAAATTGCAATGATGGGAATCCCAGTCGGCGTACGTCTAGCTACTCCTATCGGAGTCTTCCCTGATAAGCTTTGAGCATCCATCCGCCCTTCTCCGACCACAACCAGATCCGCTTTAGCAACACGATGATCAAAGTCCAACTGGTCCAAGACAAAGTCGATGCCTTTTTGAATGCGAGCACCAGCAAATTGGACTAAACCTGCTGCCATACCTCCTCCAGCACCCGCTCCAGCTAAATCGAGTAGCATTGGATTAACCAATTTATAAAAGGACTCCATTTTCTTGTCTACTAGTTCAAATTCAGCAGAGGCAAGACCTTTCTGACCTGCAAAAACAAATGTGGCTCCCGCTGGTCCACAAAGCGGATTCTCCACATCCGTTACCAAATCAATCCTGACCTGAGATAAATCTACCAACATATCCTCTGTGGAAAAGCTGACAATCTCCCCGATATGAGCTCCAATTGCCTCTACTTCTTTTCCCTCTCGATTATAAAATTTCACTCCTAAACCTGCCGCCATTCCGATACCACCATCATGACTGGCAGAGCCACCTACTCCTATAAATATGCGTTTAACACCATTTTGAACGAGCTCTACAATCAGCTCCCCAACCCCTTGTGTCTTAATAAAGAGAGGACTCCTTTTTCCATGCGGGATACTTGCCAGCCCTACAATCTCAGCCATTTCAAAAACCGCAAGATCATCTTTAACCGCATAGGAAACCTTAATTTTATCGCCAAATGGACCTGTCACCCAAGTCTGGGTTACATCCAAGGATAAGGCCTGCATTAGACTCTCAACTGTCCCTTCGCCACCATCTCCTAGGGGAATTAAGTCATACCCTGCTTGTGGATAAACCTTAGAAAATCCTTTTTTAATCGCTTCAGCAACCTTTGTAGCTGAAAGAGACTCTTTAAATGAATCCGGAGCAATGAGAATATGCATGATACTAACCTCCTTTATATTGTTAGTATATCACGCTACTATTCAGCTTTCAATAAATCTTTTCTGTTTTTCATCGTCTGTGTTATACTGAAAGAAAGGAGATAAGTATGTATCAAACTATATTATTTGACTTAGATGGAACTCTTACTGATTCTGGACAAGGAATCTTAAACTCCGTCGCCTACGCACTAGAAAAAATGGGAATTGAAGAACCAGATACAGCCAATTTAAACCGATTCATCGGCCCGCCACTCTATGAATCTTTTTCACGATTCTACCAACTCAGCCCTGAAGATACACAAAGTGCAGTTGACGCTTTCCGTGTCTATTTTAAAGAAAAAGGAATGTTTGAAAATCAACTCTATCCTGGAATCATCCCTCTGCTTGAAGAATTGAGAACAGCTGGAAAAACACTAGTAATTGCTACCTCAAAGCCAGAAATATTTGCCAAACAGATCCTAGAACATTTTGGTATTGCTCACTACTTTGATGTCATTGCCGGTGCTAGTCTGGATAGTAGTCGCATCAGTAAGGCGGACGTCATCGGCTATGCTATAAATCAATTGGAAGCATTTCCAAACCATGCTGTAATGATTGGAGATAGGGAACATGATATTGAAGGAGCACGCAAACACCAACTTCCCGCCATCGGTGTTCTTTACGGCTATGGGAACAAACAGGAATTTGAAAAGGCTGGGCCACCATGATAGTCGAAACCGTCCAAGATTTGAAAAGGATTTTACTGACAACAGAATAAAGAGGCTGGGCAAAAAGACCAACCTCTCTTCTCAGGGTTCGTGTCAACATCTCAGCGCAGTGGTTGATTGGCAGATTTGTTCGTGTTTTACACTCCAAATCTGACCTAATCAACTGTGCGGGGGCGGGAAGACGAACTCTTTTTTTGACTAGTCGAGTTCTTTCTCGCTCCCATTATTTACTATCTAAAATCTCTATTAGTTTATAGAGATTTTTTTCATTTATTTGGTAGGGCGCCTGTTCTTGGACAATCGGTTTAGCACAGAAAGCTACTCCAATTCCTGCTCGTTGAATCATTGGTAGATCATTTGCTCCATCCCCCATGGCAATCGTTTGAGATAGACTCAGCCCATTTTCTGTCGCCCATTCTTCTAAACATGCTTTTTTAGTATCTTTCGTTACAATTTCACCCAATACTTGTCCCGTCAATACTCCATCTACTACTTCTAATCGATTAGCCCGAACATAGTCTAACTCTAACTGTGCAGCTAGTCGATCGACTGTTTCATGAAACCCGCCTGAAACGACTGCTACCTTATAGCCTCGCATTTTTAATTCTGAGACTAATTCTGCTGCTCCAGGCGTAAAGTGGATTTTTTTGATAATTCGATCAAACACAGAAACAGGCAGTCCCTTTAACAACGCCACACGTTCACGTAAGGCTTCTTCAAAATCCAATTCCCCACGCATAGCACGTTCGGTAATTGCTGCAACTTGCGCTCCTAAGCCGGCCTCTTCTCCAAGTAAATCTATTCCTTCTTCCAAAATTAATGTTGAATCAACATCCATAACTAATAATCCAGTTGTCATTTCCGATATTCCTTTCAAAGTATAAAAATAAAAAGCCAAATGGCTTTTTATCTAGTAGCGAATAGCTTCACGTGTTTTTTCGTATGAACGTACAAAACGCTCTGTTACACCAGGTTCAACTGTTTCCAAAGCAAATGAAATTTCTTCAAATGCTGCTTGGTAATCAAAATCTTTTTCAAAAATTGATAATGAACGGTTAAATGCTTTTTGCACACTTTCATCGAATGAACGATAACGGTTAGAGTATTGTAGCAACTGCTCTGTTAAAGTCGCATTTTGCACAATCAAATACGCTAACTCTTCCAATTGATTCATATCATACGTTGCATTTTCCAACAAACGGTTAACAACTTCGATATTGATTCGTTTATAGTCTAACTCGGCAATCAAGGCTTCCACATGATCGCTCGTTCTAAAGAAGTTTGTTAAAAATTCAGCTGGAATTCCTGGAAGGTTGCGTTTTTCCATATAACGCTTAAGGGTATGCAATTTGTTGATATAAAGTGTAGCTTTCTTACGCGCTGTGCTCTCTGACAATTCTTGTGATTTAAGATAGTCAGCTAAAACAAGCTGCTCCTCTTCGATTTCTTTCAAGCTTGCCAATGAATGGTCCAAACGCTCTTCCAAAATAGAATATGCAACCTGTGGATTTTCAATGTCCTCCACACTTTCTGTAACAACAATTTCAATCGATTCCAAACGAGCTTTAAGCTGATTGATCCGTGAAAGTTTGCTATCTGCCAGCAAGTAAGTTGCGTTTAGGCGTTGGCTTTCCTCATCCAAGAGCTGTGTATTTTGGACAACATGCTCCAAGAATTTTGGCAAGTTTTTACTAATCTTAACAGCTTCCTTATTCGCTTCGATTTCACGATTAAAGACTTTATACAAATGATCAATTTTTGCTTGAATTCCCTCATTTTCAGCTTCTGCCGCATCCAAATCAAAGGAAACAATCAAAGCAGTATTTTCACGAATTGAAACGCGAATATTTTGGAACTGTGACTCGATG
Source organism: Streptococcus sp. 2020WUSS089 (assembly GCF_044427405.1). Lineage (NCBI taxonomy): Bacteria > Bacillati > Bacillota > Bacilli > Lactobacillales > Streptococcaceae > Streptococcus > Streptococcus sp. 2020WUSS089. The sequence goes on from NZ_JAOTGD010000001.1 coordinate 213,821, forward strand.
TTAGCTTCTGTGAACAAATAATTCTGCTCAACCAGTTTCCGATAACCCGACTCCAAATCTTCCAATTGCTCTGGGAAATCTTTTGTAACTCGTTCAATCAAACTTGGAATGCGATCCATGATTTGATTGAGAGCAATCATATGCTCTTCAGTCTTATCAAGGATTTCAGAAGCTTCAATCGGATCACCTGAGGAATTGAGCATCACAAATTCAGAAAACTCAACTTCAATATTTTTCAATTGTTTCTCAAGTTCTGGTAGTGTCTCACCGTAGCTATCTGGATTTTCACGAACAGCTTCCTGTAAACTATCGAACAAGTTTAACGCATGTTTTACGCGACCAGAGTTTTTCTCTTCTTGCTCCTTCAACTCCATCAAACCATGACGGATAGAGGCGATGTCTTCTTCAATTAAATCAATTTGGCTTTCGATACTGTCGATAGCATTCTTTGCACTCACAAAGCGAAAGGCATTGTTATAGCCTTCTGCCTCAAAGATATGATTTTCAATGTCGGCAAATGAATTGAGCGACAAATCAACCCATTTTTGATTCCATTCACGGAATGACACCTGACTTTGACCAATCAAATGAAGTGCTTTGACAGCTTCTACTTCTTCATTAACTGGAAGGTTAAATAGCTCTTCCTTACGTTCTTCCAATGCAACCAAAAGGTTGTCATTTCGTTTACGAACAATCAGGCAAGCTACATAGGCAATGATTAAAATAATAACAATCGAAACGATTAAGATGATTGTTCCTGTAGGCATGTAAATCTCCTTAGCTCATAGTAATTACTAGAAAATATCGCTTAATTATACCATAAATCTCTAGTATATGCACTTGTTTTTTTAGTTTTTAGACATCCAATGTTGAATAAACAGCATTTTCCTCGATAAACTCTCGACGAGGTTCAACCTTATCCCCCATTAGCATGTCAAAAATCTTATCGGCTTCTGCCGCATCATCAACTGAAACGCGTGCCATGAGACGATTTTCAGGATTCATCGTAGTTTCCCACAACTGATGATCATCCATTTCTCCCAAACCTTTGTAACGTTGAATCGTTGGCTTGGACCGTCCCGTACTATGTCTTTCTAAGGCATCTTGCAATTCTTGCTCTTGATTAACCCCAGGTTGAATATATTCTTTTATCTCACTTCCAACCTTGATACCGTAAATAGGTGGTTGAGCGATATATACGTATCCCGCTTCTACAACAGGACGCATGTAGCGGTAAAATAATGTCAGAAGGAGTGTCCGAATATGGGCACCATCGACATCGGCATCTGTCATAATGACTAATTTTTGATAACGTGCCTTGCTAACGTCGAAATCCGCACCAAAGCCAGTTCCCATAGCTGTAAATAGACTACGGATTTCTTCGTTGGCCAAAATCTTGTCCATGCTGGCTTTTTCTACGTTCAAAATCTTACCACGAATCGGTAAAATAGCCTGAAATTCACGGTCGCGACCGGATTTAGCTGAACCACCGGCTGAGTCCCCCTCAACGATGAAAAGCTCTGTCTTCGTTGCATCATTTGAGGAACAGTCCGCTAACTTACCTGGGAGGTTTGAGATCTCAAGACCCGATTTCTTACGAGTTACCTCACGCGCACGCTTAGCAGCAATACGGGCCTTGCTTGCCAAGATCCCTTTTTCAACAATCCGTCTAGCAATCTGTGGATTTTCCAAAAGAAATTCTGCAAAGGCATCAGAGAAAAGGCGGTTGGTAATTTTGACCACTTCACTATTGCCAAGTTTTGTCTTAGTTTGTCCCTCAAATTGAGGACCTGGGTGCTTAACAGAAATGACCGCTGTCAAGCCTTCACGCACATCTTCACCAGTCAAATTGTCCTCATTTTCTTTGAGAATTTTATTTTTCTTGGCGTAGTCGTTGATAACACGTGTCAGAGCTGTACGGAATCCTTGCTCATGGGTACCACCTTCATGCGTGTGAATATTGTTGGCAAAACTAACTACGTTTTCATGATAACTCGTTGTATATTGCATGGCAACCTCAACGGTAATATCATCCATTTCACCTTCTGTATAGATAGGAGTCTCAAAAATGACATCCTTGTTCTCATTAAGATACTCAACGTAGGAAGCAATACCACCTTCGTAGTGATATTCCTTTGTTTGCTCTACTCCCTCACGTTTGTCCGTAATAGAGAGATTTAAACCACGATTTAGGAAGGCCAATTCTTGGATCCGCTTATTTAATTTTGCAAAGTCGAACTCAGTCGTCTCAGTAAAAATTTCTGGGTCAGGTGTAAAATGTACAGTTGTACCAGAACGGTCTGTTTCTCCAATAACCTCCAAATCTGCAACGACTTCACCTCGTTTATACTCTTGGAAATAGACCTGACCATTTTTGTAGACATGAACGTCTAGCTGAGTAGATAGGGCGTTTACGACTGATGAACCTACGCCGTGCAATCCCCCTGAGACCTTATAACCGCCTCCGCCAAATTTACCACCTGCATGGAGCACTGTAAAGACAGTTTCTACCGCTGGACGACCAGTTTTTTCCTGAATATCTACCGGAATACCACGTCCATTATCAATAACCGTGATGGAGTTATCTGGCTCAATATAAACTTCAATTTTATCCGCAAAACCAGCCAGCGCCTCATCGATTGAGTTGTCGACAATTTCCCAAACCAAGTGATGGAGACCTTCTTTAGATGTTGAGCCGATATACATCCCTGGACGCATTCGAACAGCTTCAAGACCTTCCAAGACTTGAATCTGACTGGCATCATATTCTTGAGCCTTCTCTTGTAAATCTTTGATTTCTTCTGTCATTTCTTTTCCTTATTTTCTATTTGTTGCTCCTTAAAAATAGAAAAGCCAATCCATCTGGATAAAAGCGAGACATATTTTTAGAGCAAAAATCATTCTAACGAATACCCTTTATTATACCATATTTTCTAATATTTTGATAGAAAAAAGAAGAGGAAACATTAGCTCCATCTTCTTCATTACTTTAACTATGATAAACCATTGTTTGAGCTAGGCTTTCCCCATCTCCACCAAATAAATCAACCAATTTATAGGCGAAATCCAAACTTGTTCCAGCGCCTCGGCTAGTGATAATTGGACCATCAACGACCACATCCTCTTCCAGATGAATACCTGACGGAATGTCTTTTTCTTTCCCTGGGAAACATGTATAGTGACGACTATCTAACAAACCAGCCTTATCCAAAACAATTGGTGCCGCACAAATTGCTGCTACTGATTTTCCTGATGCAACCGCTCTTTGCAATTCCGTAATCAGTGACTCTGAATCTCTAAGGTGAACAGAACCCGGCATTCCTCCTGGTAAAACAATCAGATCAAAGGAAGACAGGTCTCCATCAAAGACTTGGTCAGTTTGAACACGAATACCGTGCGATCCCTCCACTTCATGACTATCTAAACCAACAATCTGACAGTCAAAATGAGCTCGACGAAATACATCTACAGGGGCCAATGCTTCGATTTCTTCAAAACCATCGGCTAAAACAACCGCAACTCTTGTCATATAAACCAACTTTCTAACGTTTTATCGTAATTTTCCTATAGCGACGGGATCGATTTATTTCCTTCTCATCAGCTAGTCGTGACTGATACCCCATTGACAGCACTAGACCGACACCAATCAGATTTGAAACCATGGACGAACCACCTTGGGAGATAAACGGCAAAGGAATACCTGTCAAAGGTAACAAACCAGTTGCAGCGCCAACATTTTCAAACACATGGAACAACAGCATCATGATATAGCCAGTTGATATGTAAGTGTAGTATCGATTGTTTGACTTCAACGTTACCCGCAGCATTCGATAAATGAGCAACAAGTATAGTCCAATCAATACCGTCCCTCCAATAAAGCCAAAATCCTCGCCAATCACCGTAAAAATCATATCACTTTCTCGAACAGGGATAAGAAGATTTGTTTTATTGAAACCTAGTCCTTTTAAGCCACCACTTCCGATAGCTATCAAACTTTGAGCTTGCTGGTAGGTCGTTGATTGGGCATTTTTAAAGGGATCAAGCCAGGCTGCAATACGATTGATTTTATAAGTATCCATCCCCAAATTGTGGAGGAATGTTGTTCCACCAGGAGAAATAAAAATCAGCATAAATCCACCAACCAAAACGATCCCCGTTAAGGCAGTCGGTAATAGAATTTTCCAAGAAACTCCTGATAATAGAAGCATTCCGCTAAAGATTGCTACAAATACTAAGGAAGTTCCTAAATCTTTCTGTAAGGCCAACAAAATCAGGACAGGGATAGTAAACAGTGTCATATAACCAATCAACATAAAATCCTCACGAATTTTTCGATTTGGATAATACTTATGAAAGGTAACAATCACCCTTGACAACATAATGATGTAGGCTATTTTCATAAATTCGGATGGTTGGAAAAGAGTCATTCCACCAATCGTTACCCAGTTTTTTGCTCCCGTTGACGCTACTAAGTCTGGACTGTAGAAAAACAAAGGCAATACCATAAGTCCTAGCCCAAGTACGTACAAGTAAGGTGTGATTTGCCACAGAAACTTAGTGGAAAAGAACATGACCAAAAAAGCTGCCACTGTTCCAATTCCTATCCAAGCAATTTGTTGACCAACCATCTGTACAACATTATCCGGATAATCTTGACTAACCGCAATGTAGAGAGAAATAATCCCCACAACTAATAAAAAAAAGACCGGTAAAATAAGTGAGTAGTCTACTCGACTATCGATTGTGCCCCTATTTTTCATCAATTTCCTCATACTTTCACTTCAAATTCTTACTCGTTCCATTATAGCAAAAATCATCTCTCATTGAAACTAAAAATCTAGTTACATCTGAGGGGATACGATTTATACTCAACGAAAATCAAAAGTAGCCTAGGAAACGAAGTCGAAGATAGAACTGGAGTTCATCAAGGCAAGTTGACAACGGATAATTTTGATTTTCGAAGAGTATTACTAGTGCACAAATCATAAAATACGTATATCTTCATACCTTCGAACAGGCGAAATATAATGCTTTACCTTCACACACCCCATAAGTTTGCTCAATTCATGAGTATGTAAACCAATGGCAATCATTTTGGCAATCACGCACCAAAAAAGCCCTCTCCAATTTCTAGAGGCAAAGAAAAAATGGCTGAAAAGTTTGTCCAATTTTTGGGAATGTAACGCCCGGCCGTTACCATTTCCGTTACTTTTTCAAAAAGAAAACCATTCCCATAGCTCGGGAATGGCTTAAAATCAACGTTTCTAACGCTTCTATAACGCTGATTATTTGAGACCGTATTTTTTGTTGAAGCGATCCACACGTCCATCTGCTTGAGTGAACTTTTGACGTCCAGTATAGAATGGGTGTGAGTCTGATGAAATTTCCACACGGATCAATGGGTAAGTTTCACCTTCGAATTCAACTGTTTCGTTAGATTTCTTAGTTGAACCGCTAAGGAACTTGTAGCCAGTAGTTGTGTCCATGAAGACAACAGTGCGATATTCTGGATGGATATCTTTTTTCATTTTAAAATTCCTTTCTGCCATGGACTCTTTCCGAGCCATAGATTATAACCATTTAAGTTTACCAAAAGTTTGTTCTTATGGCAAGTCTTTTTACCTATTTTTTTAATATTTTTTCAAGTTATAGTACGGAAGCACCTGAAGCAAGGTCAGAAGTTACTCTGGCGCCAAATCCTCCTCTTGAAGGACTGCCCAAGCTATCAGAAATCCTTTCTTTACCAGCAAGAACTTTCTCAGAAAGCCCTGAGGTCACTAGAATCCTGCCATCCAGCCCAATCAGAACCGACTCGATACCATCAGTTTCTTCTACCATCTTATAAATCCGAGTTATTTCCTGACCAAACAGTCGAGTCGTCCAAATCTCACCATCAACAGATTGTTTGGACACAATGGTCAAACTAGCCAGCTGCGACTCGATTGGATAGCCGGTCTCGGGACTCAAAATATGATGATAGGTCTTTCCATTCACGGTAAGGGTTCTTTCGTAAATACCAGAGGTGACTACCGATTCTTCTCCTATTTTGAGGACGAGGGCATTTTCACCACGTGGTTTCTGAGGATCCTGTATACCAATTCGCCAATAGCCATCGGCATTGTGAGGAGCTTGACCAAAGGTCAGGACGTTGCCACCCAGGTTAATCAGTCCAGCCTCCACACCTATTCTTTTAAGGAAGTCGACAATCTTATCTGCCACATATCCTTTAGCAAGAGCACCCAAGTCGATCGCCATGCCTTCTTTTTTCAAATAGACTGTCTGCTCCTCATCATCTAATTCAATGTCCCTTGGATTGATGAGTTGGAGTTTTTCACTGATCATTTCTTGGGTTGGAAGTTTGGCATCACTAAATCCAATCCGCCAGCTTTGCACAAGGGGACCAATGGTAATATTCAAAAAAGATCCCTGAGCCAGACTGTGTTCTTTGCCCAACTTAATCAATTCATACAAGTCATCAGCAACAGGAACCGCCTGAACACCTGCATTGAGGTTGACCTCCATCAATTCAGAAGTCAAGTCATTGGCAGAAAAGCGGTCCTTGTAGAGATAGAGAAGCTCTTCTACCTGATCCAAAATCGGTTCTGCCTGAGGATGCCATATTCTGGTTTCAATGATGGTTCCCATAAGACGAAGGGAACGACTACTTGCTTGCATTCCTCACTACCTCTTGGATTTCTTGGTATATTTGTTCATTTTCGGAGAGTGAATAAGAATTAGCACCACTTGCTAGTGGGTGGCCACCGCCATCGTGGCGTTTGGCAATCTCGTTGATTGGAAGATACTTGCTGCGCAAACGGACTCTGTAATTTCCGTCAGTTTGTTCCACAAAAATCCCCCAAGATTGAACGATTCCAATCCGTCCTGGTGCTCCTACGATAAAGGAAGTGTCCGCATCGGTCACGCCATATTTTTCGAGAATATCCTGTGTCAAAACGACACGTGCCGCACCATGTTCATCCACTTCCAAGTTGTCGTAGACGTAACCTGTCAACTTGGCAATCTTGAAATCAATGGTATCCATCTGACGAGACATCCTTGCAAAGTCAAAATCTTCTTGGCGGAGACGAGCGACAATCTCAAAGGTGCGCGAGCTGGTTGCTGGATAGAGAAAGCGGCCTGTATCGCCCACAATTCCTGCATAGAGTAGACGAGCAATCTCTCCATCTAGTTCCAGTTGGCTCTGGATGGCCAGTTCCGCAATCATTTCACTGCATGAACTGGCTTCCGTATTGACCCAGAGCAGGTCGCCATAAGGCTCTTCGTTGGGGTGATGATCGATTTTAATCAAGAAATCTCCTTGAACATAGCGGTCGTCATCCACACGCGCCGTATTGGCAGTGTCTGTCACGATAACCAAGGCTCCTTGATAGTCTTGGTCTGCAACTACGTCCATTCCTGCCATCCAAGCAAGATTTGGTTCCTCAAAACCAGTTACCTTGATGGTTTTTTCAGGAAAATTCTTCTGCAAGAGTTTCTGCAAGCCAACTTGACTACCAATGGCATCCGGATCTGGTCGTTTATGTCGATGAATAATAATCGTGTCGTATTCGTGAATTTTTTCAATAATTTTACTGTAAATTGTCATAGCAACTCCTTTTCATCATTTTAGCATAAACTTCCCCTTTTGAAAATGATGGGAGTGTGGTATAATGGAATTACTATGTAATTTGGAGGAAATTATGGCACTAGCAAAAATAGTTTACGCTAGTATGACTGGTAACACAGAAGAAATTGCTGACATCGTCGCCAGTAAGCTAGAAGAATTAGGCTTGGAAGTACAGGTTCACGAATGTACGACTATTGAAACAGAAGAAATCTTGGATGCGGACCTCATCGTGGTAGCCAGCTACACCTATTCTTACGGTGGAGACGGTGAGCTTCCAGATGAAATTGTTGATTTCTATGCTGACCTAGCGGACTTAGATTTGACTGGTAAGGTCTACGGTGTTTGTGGTTCTGGCGATACCTTCTATGATGACTTCTGTAGTGCAGTAGATGACTTTGATGTCATGTTGGGTTCACGTGGTGCAACTAAGGGTGCCGAAAATGTTAAGGTAGACCTTGCCGCTGAAGATGAGGATATTGTTAATCTTGAGCAATTCGCGACAGACCTTGTTGCAAAATTAGATACAATGAATTAACTGACAAACAGACTGGCTTATCAATAGGTCTAGTCTGTTTTCTTTTAGCCTTTTATTAAGATTGTACACCTATTGTTTGCAATCTTTATTTTTTTGATATATAATTAACTGGTTAAGTTTTTTTAAAAAAAGGAGAATTTTATGGCTAAAAAATCAAAAATGGCACGCTATCAGAGGCAATTGGAATTAATCGAACGTTATGCAGATTTGCGAAAAAGTCTCAAAGAAAAAGGTGACTATCAAGCACTTCGAAAATTGCCTCGCGACTCAAATCCAAATCGACTGAAATACCGCGACAGGACCGATGGCCGTCCGCATGCTTATATGCGAAAATTCGGTGTGAGTCGGATTACCTTCCGTGAATTAGCCCATCTTGGTCAACTTCCTGGAGTAAAAAAAGCAAGTTGGTAACTTCCTCAAACAAGGCTAGTATTCTGCCTTGTTTTTTGCTATACTAAAAAACAACTGAAACAATATACGGAGGTCTATAAGATGAATTTGGATTGCATCCGCGAACAGATTAACACGATTGATAGCCAATTGGTTGAACTACTTGAAAAACGAATGGAGTTGGTCGACCAAGTCACAGCCTACAAACGAGCAACAGGTAAGCCTGTTTTGGATACCAGCCGAGAAAATGCTGTCCTTGAAAGAGTTGGAAAATTAGTTCAAAAGGAGGATTACCGCTCTGCCATTCAAGCAACCTTTAGCGATATTATGGCCCAATCAAGAGCCTATCAATCTTCCAAGTTAGCGAAACATGAGGAATAAGATGAAACAAGCCATCCAACTCCTTTTCTTTTCTTGCTTAATTGGAGCCGGTGCAGGAATTATCACCACACTTTTTGGGAAAATTCTACTAGGAGTTGGAGACTTACGATCTGAATATTTTACTTTTCTAATCCCCTTTCTACCACTTGTAGGGGTGTTGATTGTTTTCATTTATCAAAAATGGGGGAGGGAAGTCCAAGCAGGCATGGGCTTAGTCTTCAAAGCTGGACAAGGTGAGAATGTGCAAATTTCTCCAGTTCTCGTTCCGCTCATCATCTCTACAACTTGGCTCAGTCATCTTTTTGGTGCTTCCGTTGGTCGCGAGGGGGTAGCTGTCCAACTTGGAGCCAGTCTCTCACACTGGTTAAAAAAACATGGTTTCACACACTTGCCCAAAGACATGGTAACAAAGATTGGTATGGCCGCAGGTTTTGCTGGGCTATTTCAAACACCATTGGCTGCTAGTTTCTTTGCCATTGAGGTTTTAATCGTTGCCCAATATTCTTGGACTAGTCTCCCCTATTGTCTAGTTGCCGCTTTCACGGCTTCTACTACTTCCCATTTACTGGGATTGGAGAAATTTTCGTATGCCATCGCGACTACCTCATTCCATTTTACAGATAGCTTCAAATGGCTTCTAATTGCCATCTGCTTTGGAGTTGTCGGTAATTTATTTGCTTGGTTTCTGGCGCAAGCAAAAAGCATCTCAACTCGATGGCTTCCAAATCCTTACATTAAAATAGCTATCATGGGAGTTGGACTGACCATTCTACTATTTTTCTTCCATCAAGGTCGTTATGCTGGTTTGGGGACCAATTTGATTGATGCCAGTCTAGCTGGGGAACAGGTGTTTGCTTACGATTGGCTACTAAAACTCCTACTAACCTGTCTTTGTTTGGCTGCAGGTTTTCAAGGAGGCGAAGTTACTCCACTCTTTGCGATTGGAGCAAGTTCTGGGGCTGTTTTAGCAGGATTACTAGGTCTACCAACTGAACTTGTTTCAGCCCTTGGCTATTGTGCCGTATTTGGAACAGCCACCAATACCTTACTGGCTCCCCTCTTCATTAGTTGTGAAGTATTCGGTGCTAATATCCTGCCCTATGCTATTCCTGTACTTGCCATAGCCTATCTTATAAACAGAAAACAGACTATTTATGGGGTGCAGGTGAGATGAACTATTGGATTCATAGTTTGCCCCTTTCTTGCCCCTCGCTCACATTTTAGAAAAAAACAAAACCCTTGAAAACATTGATATTTCAAGGGTTTTTGTTGTATTTTTATCTCCCCTGCAGGAATCGAACCTGCAACTAATTCTTAGGAGGAATTTGTTATATCCATTTAACTAAGGGAAGTCTGCCTCTCTATTGTACCCCAGAAGAGAGCAGATTGCAAGAGTAGATTATACTAGCAATACTACCATGATAAAAAGTTAATGATAGTTCACTACTTGCTACTTCTGTAATAATCTTCCTCTACCTTCTTTATAATTATCACTATATTTCATTGGTTTTACCAATGAATCTTTTCACTACATATTTCAATCACATAAAAAAATAGCGAAGCTTCCTCAAAAAGGAAACTTCGCTATTTTGGATTTATTTTCCGAAATAAACTAGATTATTTCACACTATCTTGTTCTTCCTCTTCTTTTTTACGGCGTTTATACAACCCACCAAGAAGAAGACCTGCCCCAAGGATTCCAGCCCAAGCTGAAGACTGTTCACCTGTATTTGGCAATACGCCTTGTCTACGTGGAGTTTGAGACTGACGAGATGGAGTTGATTCTGACTCAGAAATTGATTCAGAGACTGATTCAGAAAGGGATTCGCTTACCGACTCGGAAATGGACTCTGAGACGGATTCTGAAATCGACTCGCTGACTGACTCGGAAATTGACTCAGATGTAGATTCCGAAATAGATTCGCTCACTGACTCTGAGATAGACTCGCTAACTGATTCTGAAAGGGACTCAGATGTAGATTCGGAAATCGATTCACTTACTGACTCGGAGATAGATTCAGATACGGATTCAGAAATAGATTCGCTGACCGACTCGGAGAGGGATTCAGATGTAGATTCGGAAATAGATTCGCTTACTGATTCTGAGATAGATTCACTTACCGATTCTGAGATGGATTCTGAGACAGATTCAGAAAGAGATTCGCTAACTGACTCGGAGATTGATTCTGAGACTGACTCGGAAATTGACTCTGATGTAGACTCAGAAATTGATTCACTTACTGACTCGGAAAGGGACTCTGATACGGATTCTGAAAGGGACTCGCTCACTGATTCAGATACGGATTCTGAAATCGACTCACTTACTGATTCTGAGATGGATTCAGATACGGATTCTGAAATGGATTCACTTATCGACTCTGAGATGGACTCAGATACTGACTCTGAAATGGATTCGCTGACTGACTCTGAGATAGACTCGCTTACCGATTCTGAAAGAGATTCGCTGACTGATTCTGAGATGGATTCTGAAATCGACTCGCTGACTGACTCGGAGATAGATTCTGATGTAGACTCGGAGATGGATTCAGATACGGATTCTGAAATAGATTCACTTACCGACTCTGAGATGGACTCAGATACTGACTCTGAAATGGATTCGCTGACTGATTCTGAGATGGATTCTGAAATCGACTCGCTGACTGACTCGGAGATAGACTCAGATGTAGATTCTGAAATCGACTCGCTGACTGACTCTGAGATGGACTCAGATACAGATTCTGAAAGGGATTCGCTAACTGACTCGGAGATAGACTCAGAAACTGATTCTGAAATCGACTCGCTGACTGATTCTGAAATTGACTCAGATGTAGATTCAGAAATCGACTCGCTGACCGATTCAGAGACAGATTCGGAAATTGATTCACTCACTGACTCTGAAAGTGACTCAGATGTAGATTCAGAGATAGATTCAGAGACGGATTCGGAAATAGATTCACTTACTGACTCTGAGATAGATTCTGAGATGGATTCTGAAAGAGACTCGCTAACTGACTCGGAAATGGATTCTGAGACGGATTCTGAAATTGATTCAGATGTAGATTCTGAAATAGATTCGCTCACTGACTCAGAGATAGACTCGCTGACTGATTCTGAAATTGACTCAGATGTAGATTCCGAAATCGATTCGCTGACTGACTCTGAGATGGATTCTGAAAGAGACTCGCTGACTGACTCTGAAACTGACTCTGAAAGAGATTCAGATGTGGATTCCGAAATTGACTCGCTGACTGACTCGGAAATGGATTCTGAGACGGATTCTGAAATTGATTCAGATGTAGATTCTGAAATAGATTCGCTCACTGACTCAGAGATAGACTCGCTGACTGATTCTGAAATTGACTCAGATGTAGATTCCGAAATCGATTCGCTGACTGACTCAGAGATGGATTCTGAGACGGATTCTGAAAGAGACTCGCTAACTGACTCGGAAATGGATTCTGAGACGGATTCGGAAATTGATTCAGATGTAGATTCTGAAATAGATTCGCTCACTGACTCTGAGATGGACTCAGAAACTGATTCTGAAATTGACTCGCTGACTGACTCGGAGATAGACTCTGAGACTGATTCGGAAATTGACTCGCTGACTGATTCTGAGATAGATTCTGAGACGGATTCGGAAATTGACTCGCTAACTGACTCGGAAATGGATTCTGAGACGGATTCCGAAATTGATTCAGATGTAGATTCTGAAATAGATTCGCTCACTGACTCTGAGATGGACTCAGAAACTGATTCTGAAATTGACTCGCTGACTGACTCGGAGATAGACTCTGAGACTGATTCGGAAATTGACTCGCTGACTGATTCTGAGATAGATTCTGAGACGGATTCGGAAATTGACTCGCTAACCGACTCAGAGATAGACTCAGATGTAGATTCAGAAATTGATTCGCTTACCGACTCGGAGATGGATTCAGAGACTGATTCCGAAATAGATTCGCTGACTGATTCTGAGATAGACTCTGAGACGGATTCGGAAATTGACTCGCTGACCGATTCAGAGATAGATTCACTTACTGATTCTGAAATTGATTCGCTCACTGACTCAGAGATAGATTCTGAGACGGATTCCGAAATAGATTCGCTAACTGACTCTGAGATAGACTCGCTGACTGATTCTGAAATTGACTCAGATGTAGATTCCGAAATAGATTCGCTGACTGACTCAGAGATGGATTCTGAGACGGATTCTGAAAGAGACTCGCTGACTGACTCTGAAAGAGATTCAGATGTGGATTCCGAAATTGACTCGCTGACTGACTCGGAGATAGATTCTGAGACGGATTCGGAAATCGATTCGCTTACCGATTCAGAGATAGATTCACTTACTGATTCTGAAATTGATTCACTCACTGACTCTGAGATAGATTCTGAGACGGATTCGGAAATTGACTCGCTAACTGACTCGGAAATGGATTCTGAGACGGATTCGGAAATTGACTCGCTGACCGATTCAGAGATAGATTCACTTACTGATTCTGAAATTGATTCGCTCACTGACTCAGAGATAGATTCTGAGACGGATTCCGAAATAGATTCGCTAACTGACTCTGAGATAGACTCGCTGACTGATTCTGAAATTGACTCAGATGTAGATTCCGAAATCGATTCGCTGACTGACTCAGAGATGGATTCTGAGACGGATTCGGAAAGAGACTCGCTGACTGACTCTGAAACTGACTCTGAAAGAGATTCAGATGTGGATTCCGAAATTGACTCGCTTACTGACTCGGAGATAGATTCTGAGACGGATTCGGAAATCGATTCGCTTACCGATTCAGAGATAGATTCACTTACTGATTCTGAAATTGATTCGCTCACTGACTCAGAGATAGATTCTGAGACGGATTCCGAAATAGATTCGCTAACTGACTCTGAGATAGACTCGCTTACTGATTCAGAGACGGATTCGGAAATCGATTCACTTACTGATTCTGAAATTGATTCAGATGTAGATTCAGAAATAGATTCGCTGACTGACTCGGAGATAGACTCGCTAACTGATTCTGAAATTGACTCAGATGTAGATTCAGAAATAGACTCGCTGACTGACTCGGAGAGGGATTCAGATACCGATTCTGAAATCGACTCACTTACCGACTCGGAGATGGATTCACTTACTGACTCGGAAATTGACTCAGAGACGGATTCGGAAATCGATTCACTTACTGACTCTGAGATAGATTCTGAGACTGATTCTGAAATTGATTCACTCACTGACTCTGAGATAGATTCTGATACTGATTCTGAAATTGACTCAGACGTGGATTCAGAAATTGACTCGCTAACCGACTCGGAAATTGACTCAGATACAGATTCGGAAATTGATTCAGATGTAGATTCCGAAATAGATTCGCTGACTGACTCTGAGATAGATTCTGAGACTGATTCTGAAACGGATTCACTCACTGATTCTGATACCGATTCAACTACTGACTCACGGACTGATTCCGACAAGGATTCAACTACTGACTCGGAGAGGGATTCAGATGTAGATTCTGAAATCGACTCGCTGACTGACTCTGAGATGGACTCAGAGACTGATTCAGAAATTGACTCACTTACTGACTCGGAGATGGACTCAGAGACTGATTCAGAAATTGACTCACTTACTGACTCGGAGATGGACTCAGAGACTGATTCAGAAATTGACTCACTTACTGACTCGGAAATTGACTCAGAGACGGATTCGGAAATCGATTCACTTACTGACTCTGAGATAGATTCTGATACTGATTCGGAAATCGATTCGCTGACTGACTCTGAGATGGATTCAGAGACTGATTCGGAAATCGATTCGCTGACTGACTCGGAGATAGACTCAGAAACTGATTCTGAAATCGACTCGCTGACTGACTCGGAGATGGATTCAGATACCGATTCTGAAATTGATTCAGATGTAGATTCAGAAATAGATTCGCTAACTGATTCTGAAATTGATTCAGATGTGGATTCTGAAAGGGACTCGCTGACCGACTCGGAGATGGATTCAGATGTAGATTCTGAGATAGATTCTGAAACGGATTCACTCACTGATTCTGATACCGATTCAACTACTGACTCACGAACTGATTCTGATACCGATTCAACTACCGACTCGCGCACTGATTCTGATACCGATTCGACTACTGACTCACGCACTGACTCAGAAATAGAGTTTGAAATCGAATCTGAAAGCGACTCTGAATTTGAAATAGATTCTGAAACAGATTCAATAACCGACTCAGAAATAGAGGTTGAAATTGAATTGGAAAGTGACTCTGAAGTAGAGATAGATTTCGATTCACTTTCAGATGCTGAAATACTTTGTGAGATGGAAGTGCTATCTACCTTCGTAACTGAAAGACTAGCTGTAACGATATCTACCTGTCCATCAGGTTTTGTATAATGTGAACCCGTAGAATTATCAATAATCGTGAAATTAAATTGATATGTCCCTGTCAAACCTTTTTCAATGGCTTCAGCAAGAGTTTGTACGTATTTTGATCCAACTCTAATATAGTTTAGTTGAGCACTATAGCCTGATTCAACAATCAATAAATCAGTTGCACTAAAACTTTTTAATTCATCCAATGATTTGGATGTCACACTAGTATTTAAAGAAGCTTTGGAACCATTAACTGCTGCACGTAAAGCAGTATATGCACTAGATGATACCGTACTTGTAGTTTCAGCTTTTTCTATGCGGAATTGAATAACATTCGTCTGTTTTTCAACAACTTCTTTTTCTGCAACACTTGACTGATTCTCAGCCAAGCGATAGCCTGATGGAATTTGTGTTGCTGTTTCGGTCACAGTTGTTTTGGCAATCAAATCAGTAGTGGTTACCATTGCTGAACGTGGATATTTTTTAACCACTTTTCCTGTTTCATCTACATATTCAACACGATAAATAATACCAGTAGTTCGGCTAGTCGTACTAGCAGTTTCCGAACTTAGGGCTGATTCACTAGCTGATACTGACTCACTTGTGGAAATTGCTTCACTTTCTGAAACAGATTCACTTGTAGAAATTGATTGACTAACCGATTCTGAGTTGCTTGTCGATTCAGAGATACTGTGCGATTGTGAAGTTGTATCTGAATCAGCATTAACATTGCTCATGCTCACGGTATCTTCATTAACCAACACAGAGGTGGTTACTTCGGTTGCCATCACCGTATCCTCTGCAAGGACTTGGTCTACAGAGACCCCACCACCAACTACAGCACTCGCAGCTATCAAACCACGTAATACTTTTGTTGCAGAAACTTGTTGTGGTGTTGGAGACAGTTTCACCTTAGTTTTTTCAGAAGTAGTTTGTTTGCCTAATTGGATAAGTCCAATTTGTGACATCACCGTACGCACCCAATGTTTTCCAGATTTGTGCATCTTTACTCGGCTTTTGCGCGAGACTTCTGTATAATCGTTCCTTTTTTTGCTACTCATGTTAGCTCCCCCATATAACTTCTCCTAAGTTGAATAAACAGCTACACCTTTATACTCCTATATATATTTAGCATAGATATTTTAACACTCAGCACCCCATTCTATCCCAAAAATACTAGTTTGTCAATTGATTATACGTACATCAAATAAGAATATGTTTACATCGTATATATTAATATAGCATTTTTGTTTTATGTATCATTTATTCAGCATGAATGAAATTAAAAAGCCAGGACAAACCACCCTGACTTTTTGCATATAAATATTACTGAATCTGTTATCTAATCTAAAAATTATTCCTCTTCCTTACGTCTCATTGAGACAGCCATTCCGAGTGAAACTAAGCCACCCAAGCTAATAAGAAGTGAGCCTAGGGCTTCTTGACCGGTATTTGGAAGTGTTTGATTTCCTGATGCTTTTTCAGCTTTCTTATTTGAAATAGGAGCTACACTTCCAGATGGTGCCGGTTGCTCGTTTGCTTTCTGATTTGCTACACTATCGCCACCGTCGCTTGCTTTTTCAGGTGTTTTCGTATCGGTAGTTGTCCCAGCAGTATCTCCTTTTTCTTCTGCTTTTGGTTCTTCTACATACTCCTCGACAAATGCTTTTCTACCTGTAATAGTTGCACTAATCGTTTGACCTGCTTTTTCTAAATCAGTCAAATACTCCACAAATACTTCTGTATCTAGATTGATAGCGCCAATCAGCTTAGCTTCTTTGAAAATCGAGAAACCATCCCCACCACCAAATAGGAAGTCATTGATGACAAGTGTATAGGTTTCTGTCGGAACAATCTCTGTTCCATCTTCTTTGAAGGCTTTAACAACCTTGTAAGGATTTTCTTCCGTTGGATTATCTGCTTTCGTGTAGATATATTTGATTCCAGACATTTGAAGGAAATATTTTTCGCCTTCATCGTATTGTTGATTTAAAGCTGTATAAATCTGTTCACCTGTCATTTGAACGACTTGTAGGATATTCCCAAATGGTTGAACAGCCTGTGCTGCTCCCCAAGTAACGGTTCCATCCTCTTGGACCTTCAAATCTGCCCGAATCCCGCCATTGTTGGTCATTGCAAAGTCAACATCATAACCTGATTTCTTAGCAATAGCTAATTGAGCCGATGTTACTAAATTGCCCACAGCACTTTCTTTAAATTCATTTACCTCGCGAGAAATATCTGTCGCTTGACTAGCCGTACCAATTTTTTGCTCTGTTACTTTTTTAACAATGGTATTTGCTTCGTCTACAATCGCCTGAATTTCTGAACTTGGTGTTTTCTGCCCTGGTGCCACTGCAATAATTTTCGCAGTCGGAACAGCTTTAAAGTCGGCAATATCTGTATCATAAACAGCTCTAACATCTGCATAAGCCTTACCTTGTGAGGTAGCTTGTACAATCAAGGTTTTTCCTGTTGTACCGTTTGTATAGACATGGTTGTGACCGGCAAACACAAGGTCAACTGAGTGTTCAGGATAGATTTCATTTAGCTTAGCAATCATATCTGCAGCTTCACCAGCAGCCACACCATCCTTACTTGTAGCTGGGACGTGAGCCAGTACAACTATCGCATTTACACCTTTTTCAGCTAACTCACGCGCATATTTAGCAATCGTTTCTGCCTCATTCAAAAAAGTGTACTGCTCATAGTTTTTCTTCAAAACAAGATTAGGAATTTCTGTCGTAACTACACCAATAAAGCCAATATTTGCTTCTTTATCATTTACAGGAATAGTCTTAATAGCATATGGTTTCCAGCCATACGGAATTTCACCCGTCTCTTTGTCAATAACGTTAGCGATAACAATCTCCTGTTTGGCAGCTTCATGAGTATAATTATCTACAATCTCATTAAACTGACCTTCTTTCGGAGCTTCACCAGTCATGATACGGTTATACTCATCAAGTCCCTCATCAAATTCATGGTTCCCCAAAGTACCATATTCAACATCCATTTTGTTAAAGACTTTTACAGTTGGTTCATCTTGTAAAAGTCCAGAATTCGATGGACTTGCACCAACCATATCTCCGGCTTGAACACGGATAGACTCTGCAGGTGTTTCTGTTTCTGCTGCTGTTTCTTCAAATTCTGCTTGCGAATCATCCATGTAAGCATCAAGCAAGGCGGCAGTTCCTGCATTCCGAACTGTTTCCCCCTCCAATCGCGCTGTCCCTGTCGTATCAAGCGCACCATGGAAATCATTAACTCCCATAATTTGGACAGCTAATTCATCTGCTAAAACAGCCTGTGTTGTAATGACACTAAAACCAGCTACAAGAGCTAGTACACTGCTTTTCAACCGAATATTCTTTTTCATAAGCAAATCAATGCTCCTTCTATTTTTTGTCATATTGACATATCTATAATAATCCTTTTCTTACGGCTTTTCAATATTAAATCAGTCATTTATAACAAAAAATTATAAAAATATTCGTTTATTCTTACTTTTACATCATTTTTCTGAAAATATCTTGTTATTTTTATCCATAATACGAAAAATCACCCCTCTTTCCTTACACAATTCTCTCCAAAGTACTCTTCGCAACTAAAAAATCTCTTCCAAACGGAAGAGAACTGTTCTTATTTAGCTGCCTTATAAAGTTCGTTAACCTTGTCCCAGTTGATTACTTCAAAGAAGGCTTTGATGTAGTTTGGACGGACATTGCGGTAGTTAAGGTAGTAAGCATGTTCCCAAACATCCAATGCCAAAATTGGTTTCAAACCTTGCATGATTGGTGTGTCTTGGTTAGCAGTTGAGATAACTTCCAACTTGCCTTCTTTATTAACAACCAAGAAAGCCCAACCTGAACCGAAACGAGTTGTTGCTGCTGCAGTGAAGGCTTCTTTGAAAGCATCAAATGAACCAAAAGTTGCATCAATGTCTGCTGCCAATTCTGCTGAAATTTCTGTTTTTTCAGGTGAAAGCAATTCCCAGAAAAGAGCATGGTTCAAATGACCACCACCGTTGTTGATCAAAGCTTGGCGGATGTCAGCTGGAATTTGCTCCACATCTGACAAAAGAGCTACCAAGTCTTCGCCAATTTCAGGGTGTTTTTCAAGGGCAGCATTCGCATTTGCAACATAAGTCGCATGGTGCTTATCGTGGTGAAGGGTCATTGTTTCTGCATCAATATGTGGTTCCAAGGCATCGTATGCGTATGGAAGGTCTGGTAAAATAATTGCCATTTTCGTTTTCTCCTATACTAAGTGATAGTTCTATTCTACTCCAATGTGAGAGCCTTTTCAATTTATTTGTCTGAAACTACGGTTGACCCTCGGTCTAAAAATACTCTTTTTACTATGTGGTCGCAATTTTTAATAATGCCAAATCAAATAAATAATCCTTATCAAATTGGCCTGTTTTAATTTGAAAATCTGTATCGATTAGGAGCTTGACGACTTTTTTCAAAAATCCAATGGACAGATGGCGTGAATCACGCAAAGCATACTTTACTTGGTATGGATTCACCTTACGCCCCATAATAGTTGATAACTCAGCTACTATCTGCTGTTCCCCTCGGCCTTGCTCTAGTAGTATTTGCACCTGTAGATAGGTTCGAAATTGGGTTAACATGATGGCAATCAACTTAACCTCTTCCTCCCCTTGTAACCGCAAGTCACGAACTAAGTTGCGAGCCTCGTCTACCTTGGATTGTAGAATTAACTGTGTTAAATCAAAGATATTATCTTGTAGTGTTTTGGGGATAGCCGCATCAATATCTGAAATTTCAATCGTCTCTTTACCCTTATAAGATTGAAGAAAGGCCAGATTCTTACTGATTTCTGCAAAATCAAAATTGGACTTTTCTAAAAGATATTGAAAAACCTCTCCTCCCATCTGCAATCCAAGATGCAGTATCTCTTTCTGGAAATGATTTTTCAAATCCAGCTCCTTCAGGGGATTGGCTTCTAATACTAGTCCATCTCGTTTGAGGAGTTTGACCAGACGACGCTTACTGTCCAACTTACCCGGTGCTAGAATGACCAAACGTGTTGTTTCGACAGGATTTTCCAAATAGGCCTCAAACTGTTTGAGTTCATCATCCGTCAAATGCCGTTTTTTATCTGTCGTTAAATCTGCAAAATAATCAAGAATCACTATTTTTTCATCTGAAAAGAAAGGAAGAGAAACTAAGTCCAAATCTACCTGATGATAATCAGCCTCCGACATATCAAAATAGGCAAAACCTAAATCTGCCGCATCAAAATCAAGCTTCCTCAGAAGTAAGTCTTTCGCTATTTGGTATTGTCCGATGTCTTCACCGCATAAAACGGTCAGAAGCTCTAATTTCTCTTTTTTTAATTTTTCAATCTGTTCAATAACTAACATGTATACCTCTAATTCTTAATAAATTATACCATGTTGAAATAAAAATAGAAAACAAACTCATTAATAAAAATAGATTAGTCATACTCAATTAAAATCAAAACCAAACCGTTTTCAATGGTCGGGGAATCATTTCGAAGTTGGAGCTAAAACGAACAGTTCGTTTCGACATGTGCGAATAGAACTTTTGTTTTCAGCTAGCAAGGTTTGTTTTTGATTTTTGAAAAGTATCAATTCTTCTATCAATTATAAAAAAGGGCAGAAACTAATACATTTAGCTTCTGCCTTCAAAATTAGGATAGAATTCGATTCGTAGTATTTAAGGGAATGAATACTCAGTCGAAACTGGGATTCATTGCTACTATTTCTCATCTCCTCTATAAAGAGAATGATGAGATTTCTTACCATGCTTCAAAAAGACCAGATTAAAGAGTGCAAGCATTAAGCCAACCAGGACAAGATCATTCTTGTCTCCTGTTTCAGGTAACTGCCTATTAGACAATTGTTTCTGTTCAACAGCACTCACAGGGACTGCCATTTCTTTTGCGGCTGGCTTTGGACTATTTTCTCCTGTCCCTTTCTCTGAAACCACAAAAGTTCCTTTAGCTACTTCTAGCGGGGGAAGAACACCGACTGGCAGTTCATGTTTGACGCCCTTGCCATTTTCTACAAAGAGAATATGAAGAGGAACGGCGACTTCTTCTTGACTACGATCATCATAAACCACTCGAACGATAATAGAATAATCACCGCTGGAATGTGGTAGTGAACCTACAACTTCAAAATCAACTTGACCGGCTGCGGTCGGAAGACTGATTTGCTTCAATATTTCAGCCGCAGTTGCTTCACTAGTGCTAGTTGGAAGAACTTGGGCTGTTCCTGTAACCTGAGCTTGATAGAGATCGGATTTTGGAAGAACACCGACTGGCAGTTCATGTTTGACGCCCTTGCCATTTTCTACAAAGAGAATATGAAGAGGAACGGCGACTTCTTCTTGACTACGATCATCATAAACCACTCGAACGGTAATAGAATAATCACCGCTGGACTGTGGCAGTGAGCCTACAACTTCAAAATCAACTTGACCGGCTGCGGTCGGAAGACTGATTTGCTTCAAGATTTCAGCCGTGATTACTTCACTAGTGCTAGTTGGAAGGGCTTGGGCGGAACCTGTAACCTGAGCTTGATAGAGATCGGATTTTGGAAGAACACCGACTGGCAATTCATGAGTGACTCCCTTGCCATTTTCTGTTTTCTGGACAATCACTTGAACAAATACCTGCTCCTGACTGCCGTCATCAAATCGAACAAGGACTGGAATAGTATGTTCACCAAGGGTTGTGGGAAGAGGATTTACAAGACTCCTTTCAACAGGACCTGCCTGGGCATCAACCTGAACCTTGGCCAAAATAGCAGTTCCCACCGCAGTCAAATCGTCATCTGTTTCATAGACATACTTATCTCCGACAGTAACCGAATAAACATCTGCTTTCCATGGGATAACCTGAATTGGAATAGCCACCTCATGAGTGTCCTTACGGAGTTGCAGACTAGTAACTTGTGGGGTCAGGGTGACAGGCACCACTTCCACACCGTACTCCTTGAATTGGTCTGGAGTGATGGTTTTGGATAGACCTTGATTGTCCACTAGCTTCACTTGAAGACCTGCCAATTCCACTGTTTCAGCTGGACGATAGTCTGTCTTAGTCGGTGGGGTCACCAATTCAAGACCTGTAACCGCAGTTTTATCGAATACTTTAACTGGTAGGGCAGGGGTGATTAATTCCAATGGAATCTCAATTGTCTGAGATATTTGCAGGTTGTTCAATTGAGTCTGGTCAAAACTTGATGCAATTTCATAATGTCCTTGGGCTGGTTGAGGCAAACGTGCTACCAAATCTGTCACAGAGGAACCTACTTGCAAGGTCAAGTTTTCTTCTTTGACTACTGTTTCACCTTCTTTGAAACGAAGGTTGATTTGGAGGTTCTGTGGTGTCTGAGTCGGCTCTGTTAAACGATAGGAAATTCCCTCATTGCTCAAGCTAAAACGGTCCGATTGGTTTTCCAAGGCAATTCGAATAGTATCTGCAAAGCCACCTTCAGCAGTCACGAATACCTTATCAACATGAGGACTTAGATTATGCTCAAATCCTCTAACAAGAACTTCAACAGTACCTTCAATGCTACCTGTTACTGCTAGGCTAGCTGTAGCTGGGACAATGACTTTTCCTTGACCAGATAGATTTCCCAGAGTTACTGGATCATTGGCAATGATCAACTGCGTGCCAGTTGCAAGTTCTACACCTGTTGAAATCTCAGATACCTGACTGGCTAAACTAACATCTGCCTTATTGACCAATTCTAAAGTTTGGATATTTTGTACATTCAATCCGTGAATGCGTGCAGTGTCAATCGTAACCTTATTATCCAAACTACCATTACCGTCAATTGATTTCAAACTACTAGATTTTGAAATAACAGACACTGGTCCCTCAACAAGCTCCCCATTAACACCTGACAGTTTAATACCTTGATCGGCATTGACAAAATCCGACAGGATTGAAATTGTCACAGGAATGCTGCTTGCTGAATCTGCATTTCCTGCGTAGATTGTGTTAAATCGTGTATCTGAACTTCCGTTGGTAATAGTAATTTGCCCACGGCTTCCTGCTGGATCGCCCGTACGAGAGCCGGCAACCAGGCTTGGACGGAGATTGCTTTGAGCTTGACTTATGGTTGTAGAAACTCTATCAAAGGTCAAATGGTAACCATTGGCATAGAGCGTTGCTTGTTGACTGGCATCTACAATCATATTCAGCGTCATGTTGGCAAAGGTTACATCATTACCCAATTCTACATTTGGACCTCGGAAGGTGAGGCGATGCCCTTGACCATCAATTGTGACCGCCTTATTGATAAGGAAAGGCGTTTCTTGACGATGTTGAACATCACTTACCAATTTGATGGTATCACCATCCCTAGCTTGAGAAAGTGCATAAGTCAAGCTATGATATGGATTACTTTCTGTTCCTTGACCGTCTCTGGATTGCTCATCTCCCTGAGTGACATACAGGTCACGCGCCTGAACTTCTTGATAAATACTTGAACGGAAGTCATCTGTATCCTTCAAATAAGCCTGGAAGATGCTCTTTTTCAATTCTTGAACAGCTGAAACTCTGGTTGACAAGGCTGCCTTGTTGGTTGCATTAAGTTTCATCTGTTGCAAATCTTTGGCAATGGCTGCATCCATCAAACTCTGAATAGCAGCGAAATCGCTGGCTACACTAGTGGATTTTAGTTCGGTAACCTTGGCGATGCGACGGTCAAACATAGCTTTCTTAAAGGTTGCTAGGTCTCCTCCATATTCTGGCATAATGGCATTCAAAGCTGCCTGATCATTGGCATGCTGGCCAGAAACATAGGCTACCATTCCTTTTTCATAACCACATTCTCCTAGAATATCATAGGCATTTCTTCTAAAGCTAATATCACCTACTGTTCCTGCATTGTTTTGCAGACCTGCATAGATAGGCTCAAAGAGAGGAATGGTGTAGTAAGAATTGGTTCGAGCTATTCCTGTGGTATTGAGACCATCAAACTTGTAGCGACCGGAAATCAATTGATTATCTACAAAATCATGGACAGATTGCAAACCTGCTGCTAAATCTCTCGAAATCGGTTGAGATTGATCTGTCTGACCACCATTGGCACTTGCGACAAGGCTCAGCTGATTAAGTAGGACCGCCCTGTCTTCAGGTATCTGACCCAAGATAGACTGAGCTTCTGCGTAGTCTAAAGTGTACAAGACGTCCAAGATACCCTGCATATAGGTCTTGAGGTCATCACTTGTTTGGAAACGGTCTGGACTAGCATTTTGTGTCCGATTGTCTCCCATGCGAAAGGCGGTATTGATAATAAAGCTCGGGTCTTGATAGGGTGTTTTGGCAACATCCATAGACTCAAACATTCCTCTGGCAAAAACTTCTTGTAACTGGCTAGCTCGTCTATCATAGCCATTTAACCAAACGTTCTTATCAAACATATGGGTCAATTCATGGGTATAGACAGACTGACCTGCCTCAGACAGGGATTTTTTCAAGAAGAGGTTAATAGAAGTCTTTCCATTGGCCTGACCATCAGCTTGTAAAAAGTTGGCATAAAGGTTGAGCGGTCTGATAAATTTCTCGACCCCTTCTAAAACACTTGAACCATATTTTGGTGAATAAAGTTCTTGAACGCGCTGAGTAGCTGTCCCTAGTTTCTGCGGACTATCAATCACAATAATGGTTTCATGATTGGCTAGAATATCCTTGTTCTGACTGATACGATGCCAGAATTTCAAAAAGCTTTCCTGGTCATCAGCATAGGATTGTAAGTTAGCTTTAAATATTGCCAAGCCGGTCTGGTCACCTGGTCGAACATAGGATTCCGTCAAACCGTAGTTGACTGTGTTTGAAGTGCTAATGGCATATATGAGATCACTAGGTAGGGTCAGGAGAGGAATGAGGTGGTTATTTAGACGTGCATTGCTCTTTAATTTCTGATAGAGTGAAGAATCGCCGTAAGGAGATTGGGACTCTGCCAGATGAGCCTTACTGGTCTCCTTAAACCATTGCTCCCCTGTTTTACTTGGCTCAAAAAGGCTAACTCCCTTCTCCACAAAGGAGAAAATATCAGCTTGATTTGTAATTGGAGCTAGTTTGGTTTGGTAAGTAGTCGCTGACTGTCCCAAGGTCAAATCACGATAGGTCAGGGTATTCAAGATAGTAAGAGTTCCAAGAGGACTCCCGCCACCACCAAAAACCTGAGGGTGATACAAGATTAAATCTTGGGCCTGATGTTGACCAAATTCAAAGGAATATTGACGATCCAGATAGGAAAGACCTGCTAAAATCTTCTCCTTATTACGACGGATATCCTCTACATTGACTTGGCTTGATTTCTCAAAAATACCCGTCAGACTCGTTTCAATCTTAGCCTTTACTCGCTCAAAACTCTCCCTCATATCCAGCATATCCATATAAGCTGTCTGCTTGAGAGACTGCAGCTGGTCGGCTGACAGAGCATTTCCCCCATTTTCCTTCCGAATGGCCGTCTCTAGAGCATTTTTTTCAAGAAAACTTTCTTGATGGCCCAAGTAAGGATAGAGTGAGTCATAGGTCACAGCCGCAAAATCATTTTTCAGCGAAGCAACCTGCTGCGCAACTGCCTCTCTGGTCTGGCTTGTCGTCGGCTGAGTCGTCGCAGGGACTATCTGACTACTACCATCCGAATAAACCACTTGAAACTGCTGAACTGTTTTTCCATTGACGGAGGTCATAAGCTCCCCTTGGTCATCTAGTGGCAATTTAGCAACTTCATTGGCAGCTACACTACGAGCCATGGATACTGAACGAAGTACGGGTTGGACTACTTCTTTTGCTAGCTGGTCAGTCGGAGCAGATTCTACTGTTGCTGTTTCTGCTACCTGAGCTGTTGTAGCTGGCTCTACTGCTGATTGGCTTGGGTTTGCAACAACTGTTTGAGGACTTTCTGTCGCTATACTAGGTTCACTGACTTTCGCTTCCGACAGGGGTTGAACTGAGTTTGCCTTTTCTTGATCGAGTGTTGTTGATTGATTTTCTTGGGTAACTGGGGTCTGTGAGACGATTGAATCAGTTTGTGTAGACTGAGCTACTGGAGACAAAGTCTCTGCGGGAACTGTTGCTAATAACTCCGTCCCCACTATTTCCGCAGTTTGATGAACTGTTTCATTAGTAATTTGCACTTGACTTGGCTCATCTGTTACTGACTGACTAGTTTGTTGACTACTAGTAGGCACTTGACTTACCTCTCGCGCAGCCGCAACCTGCCCTCCAAGGACGCTAAAGCTAATGGCCAGAGCAACTGACACGACACCGATGGAAAACTTACGTATACCAAAATGGTGCTTCTTTTGTAAAAAATTTAAATTCATTAAAATATAGTCTCCTTTTGAGCCAAATAAAAAATACACTACAATTATATAAGTAAAAAGAATGAAATGCAAAGAAAACGCTAGCAATCTCACCAAAACAAGAAAATGGGAGTGGGAAAGAACTCGACCAAGATAAAAAGAGTTCGTCTTCCCACCCCCGCATAGTTGATTAGGCCAGATTTGGAGTACAAAACACGAACAAATCTGCCAATCAACCACTGCGCTGAGATGTTGACACGAACTCTGAGTAGTGGTCCTGGGCTTTTTGCCCAGCCTCAACTAAACAAACCATAATTATATAGCTTACTACCAAAATCTACTCCCTCACCGTTTCAATCCTCCACTCCTTCCAACCTCGGAAGCGGATAGCTCCTTGCTGGTCGGTGCGATAGACTTGGATATTTCGACTGTCAAAGCGGTCCAAGGTTTCTTGGTGAGGGTGCTTGTAGCGGTTGTTTTCTCCTGCTGATACCAGGGCAATCTTGGCTCCGATATGGTCTAGAAATTCAGGATAGGAAGAACCTTGGGAGCCGTGGTGACCAGCTTTGAGGACATCAACAGGTAGCTGCGGATAGCTTTCTACCAAATCCAGCTCCCCTTGCTCCAAGTCCCCTGTAAAGAGGAAATTGGTTTCCAGCAAGCGACCGTAAAGGACAATGGAATCATTATTGCCACCGTCGCCTGTCCCGTCTGGATAGAGGACCTCCAGATAGGAGTCAAAAATCGGCAAGCGGTCGCCCACCGCCACCACATGAACAGGGACATTGATTGCTTTCAAGGTTGCTACAAAGTCAGGCACCGTCAGGCTTCCTGGCGACACGTAAATCCGACCAATCTGGACCTGCTTAGCCACTTCCAGCACATCGCCCACATGGTCCGCATCGGTATGGGTCAGGACCAAACTATCAATCCTGTCCACACCCCGACTATGCAGATAGGGAATCAAGGTCCGCTCTGCATTTGCCTGTGAAGACCGCTCCTGCCACTCCTCCTTGGCCGCAAAATCAACCCGACCGCCCACATCAATCAGAACCGTCCGCCCCCGCATATCCCGCAAAAAGATGCTGTCCCCCTGCCCGATGTCCACCACCGTCACCTCATTTTCCAGCGGGTGTTTGGTCGTGAAAAATAGCAGAGCGAGGACCAGGCTCAGTCCTAGGAACCATTTCTTTTTCCTGTGGAAATCGTAAAGTAAGAACAGGCTGACCAGCAAAAGCAAGAGAACCAGCCCAGACGGCTTGCCCAGTATCCAAGGCCGAAAGCCCAAATCCGCCACCCAGACAATGATTTTTTCCATAAAGACAAAAAATCCGTTGACCCAGGTTACCTTGACAACTGGCGACAGGAGAAAAATGACCGACAAGCCTGGCAAAAGCAGGACATCAAAGACAAAAGAAAAGGCGAAGGTCAGGAGAATGGACAAGGGCTGAAAGGCATAGAAATAGCTCATAAGCACCGGCAAAATTCCAAGAGAAATACTAAGACTTTCCACCGCAGCCTTTTTGACCTGCCCCAAGTCCTCAAAATCAAAGACCGTCAGCAAGAAAGCATAGGTAAAAGTCAGCATTCCTCCTGCTGTCAGTAAAAATCGGGGCAGCATCAGCAGACAGACAAAGACCGTCACCGCAAAATTATCCAACTTCCGCAAGCCCATATTGCCCAGAATTTTCTGGACCAGCGATCGCACCACTGACACCGAAAAGCCTGTCAAACCAGCATAGACAAGGGAGAAGGGAATCTGCAACTTATCCACCGTTTCCTTGGTCAAGCCCAAACGCAACAAAATCCAACGAAACTTATCGATGAAAAAGCCCACCTGCATACCCGACAGGGCGAAGAGATGAATGATACCCAGACTAGAATAGAGGTCGCTCATCTGGTCAAACTCGCTGTCCAAGTCCCCAAACAAGAGCCCTGTCATGTAGTGGCTCATGGGTGCTGGAAAATTGGTTTTGATATAGACCAAGGCCTGCCTCCGCCAGCTTGACAGCCAGTCAAAAACATTCCAAGACTGGACTGGGACAATCTTCTTGATTGCCGTAATCTTGACTGTCCAATAAATGCCCTGTGTTTTCAGGTAAGCCTGATAGTCAAAGCCCTTGAAATTCCGCTGACCAGCTGGCCGGCTGACTTCTGCTTCCACTTCTAGCTGGACCAAACCTGTCAGTTTTTGAAAATAAGCCTGCTCCTCCTGACTGGCTAATTTGTAGAAAACCTGATAGGTTTGTCCATCAGCCCGACCCCGAAAGGACAGGCTGTCCCCGTTAATATCAATGGTATCTGGAATGACCTGCACAGCCGTTACTTGCTCTGGGGCTGATTGGGCTGCCCGCTCCCATTGGACTTTCTGGCATCCGAAAAACAGACCACACAGGGCTAGAAGCGGCAGCGTTCTGAGGAAAACTGTCTTACCTTGCCGAAACCCAAAGACCAGCAACAACAAACTCAGCAGGCCTATTGTCAAGAGGGAAAAAGAATGGACTGCAAAGTAGGCCGCCACCGCCAAGATTGCCAGGTGAATGGGCTGGCAGGGGAGCTTACTCAACCGTGACATAAGGCCGGATGCTTTCCATGGTCTTGTCGCCGATGCCCGAAACATTGTTGAGGTCGTCCACCGACTTGAAGCCACCGTTGGCCTCACGGTAGGCAATAATGTCCGCTGCCCGCTTGGCACCGATGCCCGAAATGGTCTGCAGGTCAGCCTCGGTCGCCGCATTGAGATTGACTAGACTGGTGTTTTTTTCTTCTTGGGACATAGCAGAGCTGGCAGTCGTGCTGGCAACCACTGAGACATTTTCATCCTTGCTGGCCACATAGACCACCGCTTCGTCGCTGAGCTTCTGAGCCAGATTGATAGACTTGGGGTCTGCCTGACTGGTCAAGCCACCAGCTGCCTCCACCGCATCATTGACACGCGCACCAGCTTCTAAAGTGTAGAGTCCTGGCTTTGCTACCGCTCCTTTGACATCAACGACCAGCTGGCTGGGCTCCTCACTTACTTCTGTACTGGTTTCCTCGATCAACTCAGAGCTATTAGAAGTTTGCTCTAGCTGTGGAAAATCTGGTAGTCCTGTGTGATCAGACTTGGCTGGTTGGCTGAATATTAAGAATGTCGTCAGAAGCAAACCTGCAAGTGCTGGCAGAGCAATCTGCCACTTGTATTCTTTAAGCATTTCAATATAAGTTTTAATCGTATCCATAAATTACCTCCACCTATATAGTTCGCAAAAAATACAAAAAACCCGCAAGCTGCGAGTTTCATTTACTTATTTTTTATCCAACTGAGTACTTGGTTGCCAGAAGAAGCTGGCGATATAGCTAAAGGCATAGGTCAATCCCAAGATAAGAGCAACCAGCAAAAGAACTGGGATACGATAGATATAAGTCAAGATATTTGGCTTTTTCTTGGTTTGGAAGGATGCCGCATGGTCATCTAAGCGTTTGAACTCAGCCTCGATTCGGCTAGTTACTTCTGCTGTACCTGCATCATCCATACGCTTGATGTCCGAAACATCGATAGGATTTCCAAAAGCCACATCGATTCGCTCACCAGCTAAGAGCCCCTTGATAGTCATGGGACCCACATAGGTAGCTGGCATGAGTTTGACCTTGGCTGACTTGGCAATGACCGCCACACCACCTTTGAGCTCAGATGAATGACGGCTTCCTGAAGGAAACATGACCAGCGAACGGTCACTTTTTTTCAACATGTTAACTGGATACTTGATGGCTGCCATACCAGGATTTTCACGGTCAATCGGAAAGGCTCCACATTTTGAAATCCACCAGCCAAACCCACGGTCCTTGAAGAGTTCTTTTTTAGCCATAAAGATGAACTGCTTAGGAGCAGCTGCGTAGCCAAGAAAGACTGGATCCCAGAAGGTTTTGTGCGGAGCGATAAGAATATAATTTTCCTCCTGTGGCAAAATCTTCTCTCTATCATGATAGTGAATATTGCCATTGATGGCCCACAACAAGAATGTTAATAGTGTTCGTAGATAAGAATAAAACATAAACTTCTCCTTTTTCAATCCCTCCTATTATAGCACAAATTTGCGTCAGAACGAAATGTCACATGTAATCATTTTAACAATCAAAAAGCCTGTATTTATAGTCTTTTAGTTTACTTTTAGTACTCGCTCCAACTATCTGGGAGAAAGTTGGAGGTTGGAAATAAAGCGAACAAAGTTCGCGTCAGAAGCCGCAGGCATAACTGGAGTTAGGCAAGGCGAGTTCAAACACTCCAGTGGAGTGTTTGAAGTTGGAAATAAGGAAACAAAGTTTCTTCATTCGTCGAAGTAATAAAAGAAAAACTAAATGACGATACAAGGTCCCGACTTGTAAAAACCACTAGATAGGTTTACAATAGAAGCATGATTAAAATTGAACGTGTAGTAGACATCTTAAAAGCGGATGACAACTTCCGCCATATCAAACAAAATAACCAGACTGACAGCACGTGGACGGATGTCCAGTTTGATGCCCTCAGCTATGACAGCCGGACTGTTAGCCCAACAACCCTCTTTTTTGCCAAGGGTTTGGCTTTTAAGAAAGAATTTCTGGAAAAAGCTATCGAGGCTGGGCTGGCTTTTTACGTGTCTGAAATCGACTATGAGGTCGGCATTCCTGCTATCATCGTCCACGACATCAAGCAGGCTATGAGCCTGATTGCCATGGATTTTCATGGTCATCCCCAGAAACAGCTCAAACTCCTAGCCTTCACCGGCACCAAGGGTAAGACAACGGCGGCTTATTTTGCTTTTAACATCCTTAAACAGAGCAAGAAACCTGCCATGCTTTCGACCATGAACACCACGCTGGACGGCAAGACTTTCTTCAAGTCCACCTTGACCACGCCTGAAAGCCTGGATCTCTTTGCCATGATGGCGGAGGCGGTCCAAAACGGCATGACCCACTTGATTATGGAGGTGTCCAGCCAGGCTTATCTGGTCAAGCGGGTTTACGGGCTGATCTTTGATGTCGGCGTCTTCCTCAACATCAGCCCCGACCACATTGGCCCCATCGAGCACCCGACCTTTGAGGACTATTTCTACCACAAGCGGCTTTTGATGGACAATAGCAGAGCGGTTATTGTCAATGCTGGAATGGATCATTTTGAGGTGGTGAAAGACCAAGTCAGCTCCAAAGACCATGACTTTTATGGGCCGACTTCTGAAAACCAGATTAGCCAGTCAGCAGGTTTTGACTTCACAGCGACTGGCAAATTAGCTGGCCATTACGACATCCAGCTAATCGGTGGCTTCAACCAGGAAAATGCCATCGCAGCCGGACTGGCCTGTCTTCGCTTGGGGGCAAGTCTGGAAGATATTCACACAGGGATTGCCCAAGCCAATGTCCCTGGCCGTATGGAAGTCCTAACCCAGCAAAACAGGGCCAAGGTCTTCGTTGATTATGCCCACAACGGTGATAGTGTCAAGAAGCTAATTGATGTCGTCTTGGAACACCAGACAGGCAAGGTCATCTTGATTCTGGGAGCTCCTGGTAACAAGGGAGAAAGTCGCCGCAAGGACTTCGGTCTGCTACTCAATGACTATCCGCAGATTGAGGTAATCCTGACAGCTGATGACCCCAACCGTGAAGATCCAGCTGCTATTGCTGAACAAATCCGTGCCCACATGACCCGTCCAAGCGACTTTATCTTGGACCGGGAAGAAGCCATTCGCACAGCCATGAGCCTGACAAACTCTCCTAAGGATGCTGTCATCATCGCAGGCAAGGGGGCTGACGCCTACCAGATTGTCAATGGCGAAAAGGCCGCCTATGACGGTGATTTGGAAGTAGCAAAACAATATTTGTAACATAGGGTCCTTGTTCACAGACAAGGACTTTTTTATAACGATTCTCATTAAATTAAAATTTTCAGAAAACTCTTTGTTTTGGTAAATTTTTTTGATATAATACTGGTCGGAACAAATTATTAATGAATCATATTCTGGAAAGGAGGAGTTTGTGTCTTCTATTCAAGCGGAAAATATCCAAGTCTCTTACGACAATCGGATTATTATTGATGAATTATCAACAAGTATTCCAAAAGGAAATATAACGACGATCATTGGTGCCAATGGCTGTGGAAAATCGACCTTGCTTAAGGCGTTGACAAGGATTATCCCTGTTCAAGAAGGGGCTATCTATTTAGATGGACAAGCCATTTCACAACTGCCAACCAAAGAAGTCGCAAAAAAATTGGCCCTGCTCCCTCAGGTCTTAGAAGCGACTGAAGGGATTTCCGTCTATGAACTAGTCTCCTATGGTCGCTTTCCGCATCAAAATGGGCTGGGGCATCTCACTGATCAGGATAGAGAGAAAATCAACTGGGCCTTGGAGGTCACTCAGACCGCTCCCTACGCTAGGTTACCAGTTGATGATTTATCAGGTGGTCAGAGGCAACGTGTGTGGATTGCGATGGCACTTGCCCAAGATACGGATACCATTTTCTTAGATGAACCAACAACCTATCTTGATCTCAATCATCAATTGGAAGTCTTAGAACTTTTAAAAGAACTGAATCAAAGCCGACAGAAAACCATTGTGATGGTCCTTCACGATGTCAATTTATCAGCTCGATTTTCAGATTATATGATTGCCATGAAAGAGGGAGATATTCGCTACCATGGGTCTGTGTCCAATATTATGACAACTGAGATACTGAGGGACATTTTTAGCATTGACCCTCAATTGATGCAGGTTGCTGGTCAAGATTACCCTATTTTGCTAACTTACGATTTAAAAAAATAATAAGGAGAAAAAATGAAAAAGTTTTTAGCTATTTTTAGTTTATTTGTTGGGCTGGTTTTCTTAACAGCTTGTTCTACCTCTTCCTCTTCAACAGACGTAGAATTGTCTAGCATGCCAAAGATTGAAGGAATTACTTACCACGGTGACATTCCAAAAAATCCTAAAAAAGTTGTCAACTTTGCTTACTCTTACACAGGCTATCTCTTACAATTAGGAATTGATGTATCTAGCTATAGTCTAGATTTAGAAAAAAATAGTCCTGCATTTGGAGACAAACTAAAGGATGTTCCACAATTGACAACGGCAGATACAGAAGCGATTGCCGCACAAAAGCCAGATGTCATTCTAGTATTTGCTGGTGATGATAACTTAGAAACACTGAAAGAAATTGCTCCAGTTATTGAAATCACTTATGGAAAGAGTGACTACTTGAAAATGCTGACAGATATTGGTCAGATTTTTGGAAAAGAAAAGGAAGCACAAGCCTGGTTAGATCAATGGGATAAGAAAGTTGCTACTGCGAAAGAGGAATTGAAAGGATTGATTGATACAAGTTCAACATTTACCGTCATGGACTTCTTCGATAAGAACATCTTCCTTTATGGTAATAACTTTGGTCGTGGTGGAGAATTAATCTATCGCGCTCTCGGTTTTGTCGCTCCTGCAAAGGTTCAAGAAGACATCATCAATAAAGAAGGCTGGTTTGGGGTATCTCAAGAAGCTCTTCCAGAATATGTTGGCGACTATGTGCTTGTTAACGTCAATGATAAAACAAAAGAAGCAGCTGCCTCTCTCAAAGAAAGTGATATTTGGAAAAATCTACCTGCTGTAAAGAATGGTCACGTCATCGAGATAGACTATAACCTCTTCTACTTCTCCGATCCGATGTCTTTAGATTTACAAATTGACGCCTTTGTCTCAGCAATTCAAAAACTTCAGTAAAAGGACTGGATATATGAACAAACTAGCGAGTTCTCATTATCCCAAAACAAAGCCAAAGAATATTTGGCTTGTTTTTTTCATCATCTGTCTTTCTTTCATAGCTGGAGTCTATCTTAGTTTACGCTTTGGAGCTATTTCTTATAGCCACCAACAACTGATAGAAACCCTAAAGCATCCACTGACAGATTCTTCCGCTCAGGATGTTATCATCGATTTACGCCTGCCTAGAATGGTAGCCGCCATCTTGGTGGGAGCTGCCATGGCTCAAGCTGGGGCAATGATGCAAGGAATTACACGCAATCCGATTGCTGATCCTGGCTTATTAGGAATCAATGCTGGCGCAGGACTTGCTCTCATTGTTGCCTATGCTCTATTTGGTGGTTTGCACTACAGTCAAATTTTATTAATATGTTTACTGGGCTCCTGTCTGGCAGCTGGTCTAGTCTTTGGTCTAGCTTATCAGGTACAAAAAGGCTACAATCAACTACGGTTAATTTTATCTGGTGCCATGGTAGCAAGTCTATTTTCTGCTATTGGTCAGGCTATTACTATCTACTTTGGTTTATCAACTGCAGTGATTGGCTGGCAAGCAGGGGGATTGGTACAGGTAAACTGGAAGATGCTGGCCATCATCGCTCCTCTTATCATCATTGGTCTCATCCTTGCTCAACTCTTTTCACATCAGCTGACCATCCTGGGCCTCAACGAAACCATTGCTAAAAATCTAGGGCAACGAACCTTACTGATGACCTTGATTTTGTTGGGAATTGTCCTTCTACTCTCAGCTTCTGCGGTAGCTCTTGTGGGCTCACTTTCTTTTGTCGGGCTCATTATTCCTCACTTTATCCGCATGTTTACAGGGAAAAATTACAAGCTACTCTTGCCATTAACTGCCTTTGCAGGGGCTAGTTTCCTCATCTGGGTAGATTTGGTTTGCCGTTCTATCAATCCACCTGTTGAAACTCCCATTAGCGCAGTCATCAGTATCATTGGTCTCCCTTGCTTCCTATGGTTGATTAGAAAGGAGAAACACTTTTGATAAGACATCACAACTCTCTAAAAATATTCACATTCCTACTAATCCTTTTATTTGTCATTTTCCTACTTTCCTTATCTATCGGCTATAGCAATTCATCCTTTTCTGATCTCATTGACATCATGAGTGGTCGTGCCAGTTCATCGACTCTACTTATCATTGGGCGAATTCGCTTACCTAGAATAATCGCCTCCATTATCGGAGGGGCTTCTCTGGCTTTGGCTGGTTTGTTGCTACAAACTTTGACCCGCAATCCTCTGGCAGATTCTGGAATATTAGGAATCAACGCTGGAGCTGGTCTTGTTGTGGCATTATTTGTCGGTCTCTCTTCAAAAATCAGCCCTGTCTTATTGAGTCTCATGCCTCTATTTGCTATGATGGGCGGTGGATTAACCATTTTTCTAGTTTACTGGATTGCACGCAAGAAGCTGTACGGCATCCATCCTGCACGCTTAATTATCACGGGAGTTGGAATTTCGAGCATGTTATCTGGTATCATGGTTAGCATCATCAGCCAATTAGATGACTTTAAGATGGAATACATTGTCCAGTGGCTCAGTGGTCGAGTAAATGGTGGAGATTGGAAAACTATCGCAATCTATACTCCTCTTCTTCTCTTGATATGGCTGGCAACGTTTAGTCGAAGTCGCTCACTCAATATTATGAATCTAAACGACCAGACAGCCATGGCTTTGGGACTCCACTTACAGCGTGAAAGGCGGATTACCTTGGTATTGGCTACCGCCCTAGCCTCTCTTAGTGTCATTTTAGTTGGTAATATCACCTTCGTCGGTCTCATTGCTGGTCACATTGTGCGTAAATGGTTAGGAAATGACCATCGTGTCATCATTCCAGCTACTATGATAATAGGAAGCTTCATTCTACTTCTAGCGGATACCATAGGACGAGTACTACTTGTCGGAACAGGCATCCCAACCGGCATCATCGTCTCCCTTATCGGCGCCCCCTATTTTCTTTGGTTACTAAAACAAGAAGGCTAGATGACTCCAGCCTTCTTATTATTATGGCTTCGAGCCAGTTTTTCTCGTAGAGAAAAATCATGACCACCCGTCAAACGGGTGGTTTGAACAAGGGCTATAAGCCCACATCACCAGCCAGCGCCTAAAGACGCTGGCTTTCACTTTGTTCAAGCCTCACTGCTTTTGACTCGTCACTAGCCTCTTAAAGAGGCATTCGTACTACTTGCCATTATCCCTAAAGGGATCTTCATACTCTTTTACACTTAATTTATCAAGTGCTATATCATGTTTTTCCTGTTCTTGTATATATTTCTTAATTGTGGCTTCATTAAGTCCAACCGTACTTACATAATATCCCTCTGCCCAGAAATGACGATTGCCAAATTTATATTTGAGATTGGCGTGTTTATCAAACATCATAAGAGCACTCTTACCTTTTAAATAACCCATAAAGCTTGATACACTTAATCTCGGAGGAATACTGACTAACATATGAACATGATCCGGCATCAGATGTCCTTCGATAATTTCTACGCCTTTATAACTACACAAACGTCGGAATATTTCTCCCAAACTACTTCGATATTGATTATAGATGATTTTTCGTCTATACTTAGGGGTGAAGACAATGTGGTACTTACACAACCACTTTGTATGTGATAAACTATGTGCCTTTTGTGCCATACTTTTCTCCTCTCGCTTTACAATGGCTTGAACACCTTTATTGTATCGCGTTTGGAGTTTTTTGGTATAACCTTCGTCGCGCACCCGCATAGCGGGTGGTTTATTTGTCACGCACCTTACGGAGCGTGACGGACTAAAAGTCACATAACAAGAAAACCACCAGCTATGCTGGTGGCTGACAAGGCTTTGAGCTTCCATTTCTTTTTCCTGATATAATCTAATTGTTCAGGTTAGATAAAGGAGGAAAAAGAAATGGCTAAAACCAGTTACAGTTTA
Organism: Streptococcus sp. 2020WUSS089; assembly: GCF_044427405.1. Lineage (NCBI taxonomy): Bacteria > Bacillati > Bacillota > Bacilli > Lactobacillales > Streptococcaceae > Streptococcus > Streptococcus sp. 2020WUSS089. The sequence goes on from NZ_JAOTGD010000001.1 coordinate 251,164, forward strand.
TCACATACCAAATGGATGTGCAAATATCACATAGTTTTCACACCTAAGTACCGTAGAAAATCCATTTACTATAAAATAAGGCAAGACTTAATTGATATTTTCCGTCATCTATGTCGATACAAAGGCGTGGAAATCATTGAGGGACACATGATGCCAGACCATGTTCATATGCTTGTCTTGATACCCCCAAAACTTTCGATTTCCGATTTTATGGGATATTTGAAAAGTAAAAGTGCTCTAATGATATTTGATAAACACGCTAATTTGAAATATAAGTATGGAAATCGAAAGTTTTGGGCTAGAGGCTACTATGTTAGTATCGTTGGGCTGAACGAAAAGACAGTTGCGAAATACATTCGCGAGCAGGAGAAAAATGACATTGCACTTGATAAATTGAGTGTCAAAGAGTATGAAGATCCATTTTCAGATGGCAGTTTTAGAACAAGATAAAAGCCCGTTGTTACGGGCATTAGTCAAGTAATTATAGCACTAACCTGAACGAAGTTCAGCGAACGTCTTTAGACGTCGCTGGAGAGAAACGGCTTATAGCCGGTGTACAAGCCACCCGTTTTCACGGGTGGTTATGACTTTTCTAGGTAAAGTTCAATATCCTCTTTAAGTTTTAATGGACTAGTCGTTGGTAAATAGCGTTTGACCACACGCCCTTGTCTATCCACCAAAAACTTGGTAAAATTCCACTCGATTCGACCTCCTAATAAGGTCGATTTTTCTTTCTTAAGATAGCGATATAGCGGACTAGCTTCAGATCCATTCACAGCAATTTTAGCAAAACGAGGAAAAGTTGTTCCATAAGTTAAACTGCAGGTCTGATTGATTTCTTCAGCAGAACCGGGAGCCTGATTTAAAAATTGATTGCAAGGAAAATCGAGCACGACAAAACCTTTGTCTTTATAGCAATTATATAACTCCTGTAGTTCCTTGTATTGAGGTGCCAACCCACAACCTGGCGCCGTATTGACAATCAAAAGCACCTGTCCTTGATAATCAGCCATGGACTGGTCTGTACCATCTTGTTTTTGTACTGTAAAATTATAAATGCTCATTATATATCCTACTCTAGTCAAAATAAGTGAATAAATGTTCCAATTCATTTGGAGTGAGTTGTCTGTATGCACCTCGTTCCAAATCCCCCAGCTCAAAACCTCCAAAGGAAATCCGCTTGAGATAAGTGACCTTGACACCGTAGGCTAAAAACATCTTTTTGACCTGATGAAACTTACCTTCTGCCAGCTTGATGGTCGCTCTGCTATGGTCCAAAGAAGCCTCCAAGACAGTCAAATCTGCGGGCTGGCAACGAGTGCCGTCCAAAAAGGTAACACCTGAAGCAAAAAATGTCGGGGCATCTGGACCCAAGGGGCCGTTAACCTCCACATAGTAAACCTTGTCCACATGGTGGCTGGGATGGAGCATACGATAACCGAGCGGACCATTGTTGGTAATGAGGACTAGGCCCTCGGTATCCCTGTCCAGGCGACCGACGGGGTAGAGACCTTCCCTACTGTCTCGCGAAGAAATCAAGTCGATGACTGTCTGATGCTCCTGGTCTGTCACAGCAGAAACGACTCCTGCTGGTTTGTTGAGTAAATAGTAGACCGAGCCTTTTAGCTCGATTTTTCGCCCTGCCACCTGAATCTCTTGGAGTTCTGGGTCAACAATCTGGCTTAGGCTTTGAGCTGCTTGTCCGTTAATCTTGATTTGCTGGGCTTTGAAAAGTTTTTTAACTTGCTTGCGCGAGCCAATCTGAGCCGCCTCCATACATTTGTCTAATCTCATGGGACTATTGTATCACAAATCATATGGCTTGACTCTTTTTAAAAAACCTTTACAATACTAGTTAGTGATATATTTTTTTACAAAGGAAATCCATAATGGAATTTCCTATTTTTTCAGTAAGGGAGAAAATTCATGGGACTTTTACAAGATGGTAAATGGGTGGATCAATGGTATGACACCAAGTCAACAGGCGGTAAATTTGTCCGTACTGTCACGCAATTTCGCAACTGGATTACACCTGATGGACAAGCAGGACCGACAGGTGAGGGTGGTTTTAAGGCTGAATCTGGACGTTACCATCTCTACATTTCTTTGGCCTGTCCTTGGGCCAGTCGGACCTTAATCATGCGAAAATTGAAGGGTCTGGAAGACCATATTTCCTTGTCTGTCGTCCATCCCCTCATGTTAGAAAATGGCTGGACTTTCGCGGACGGACCTGGTGTTATCAAGGATTCCCTCTTTAACAGCGACTATCTTTATCAAGTTTACTTGAAAGCAGACCCAAATTACACTGGCCGTGTGACCGTTCCTGTCCTTTGGGACAAAGAAACAAATACCATCGTCAGCAATGAATCTGCTGAAATCATGCGCATGTTTAACTCTGCTTTTAATGATATTACTGGAAATTACGATGACTACTATCCAGCAAACCTGCAAGCGGAGATTGATGCCATGAATGACTTTGTCTATCCAAACATCAACAATGGCGTCTACAAGGCTGGATTTTCAACCAACCAGGCAGTCTATGAAAAAGAGGTCAAGAACCTTTTTGCCGCCTTGGATAAATTGGAAAAGCATTTGGCAGACAAGGACTATCTGGTGGGCAATCAATTAACGGAAGCAGACCTTCGTCTCTTTACTACATTAGTGCGGTTTGATCCAGTTTACTTTGGGCATTTTAAGTGCAATATCAAGGCCTTGGTTGATTATCCAAACCTATGGAACTATACCAAACGTCTTTACAATCATGCTGGTATTGCAGAAACGGTGGACTTCGACCATATCAAACAACACTACTACGGTAGCCATAAGACCATTAACCCAACAGGTATTGTCCCAGTCGGCCCTGACTTGGACTGGACACTTGAAAACTAAAGGCAAGTAGGTTTTACTAAATTCCTCAAACTTTAGCCTCCGATTCCACTTAATTCCTAGAAGTCTATTTAACTCCTGCAAATCTGGACTCTCTTGTAACCTATAGTAATTATCTTGTAGACGTGTCGCCTTCGTACGTTTTAAGCCTCTTTCACTTCTCTCTGGACTAAAAACAAGTTTTTCTCGGGATTCGTACAAAAAAAGCAAGGAGACTTCCTAATTCAAAGCCTTCTTGCTTTTTATTATAACTGTATCTAACTATTTCAAAAATAAGTTTAAATCTCCCTTATATGCAGCCCATTCGGAAGTCAAAAATTCTTTTTTTAACTGATAATGAACAGGTGCCTGTTGTTCTGTCAAGAATGGGTGGATATACTTATCGAGCTCCAGCCAGCCTTGCCAACCGATGTGGATCGTATCTTGCATAAAATAATCTATCCCCCCCTGCTCCGACAAATCAGCAATATGATTGAAACCTTGACTGGTCAACTGGTACTTAATCTTTGCTACTGTTGCCCGATACATATCTTTATTGAGACCAGTGTAGTTCATCCAACGTTCATTAACCGGGGGAATTACAAATAGTACATCGGTCTGATGTTTAGCAAATTCATTCAAAACCAGCTGAAAATCATTGTACTCCGGTGATTGCAGATAAGATATTTTTGTCTGGGATTGTTTGAGTTTTTTGATTTTTGACTGAAGACGATTTCTATAAAACCTATCATCAATTTGGAAATCATTTGATTGAGTAGAACGACTCCCGTCCTCATTAGCCACTTTACTCAAGCGGTCATAGGAAAAAGTCTCTGGAAGTTTCATCGCTTCCGTTTCTACCAATCCTAAATTACTACCAGAATCAGCAAAGCGACTAAATAAGGCATCTTGCTTTTCTAATAAATAGGCTTGCCAGGTCAACTGCTCTCTATCCCATTTCGACAATTCCTTACCACTAGCTACTTTTTGAAACATTCCTGTCAAACTACAGTCTGATTTAAGCTCTAAGAAACGCTTTGCTACATATCTATCATAGTCATCCCCAGCACTTGTTTGCAGAAAATGAGTGGCTTGATCACTACTAAAATATTGTTCAAATGCCTTGGATGATGCCCCTTTGGGTGAAAACCATTGAGGAGAAACAACATAGATAGCCTGACTATTTTTTAAATGTGCCCCAATCTGTTGCATGCCAAAATATTGTGTCAGCGAAGCTGCACCACGTTGTCCTAACAAATAGGGAGTATACTCTCTCTGATAGGCATCTGCCAACACTGACGGATGCATACTATCAAAACGTGACCATTCACTTGACCCAAAGAAAGGAACAAAACGATGATTTTTGTCTCCCAGAGCCCTATTTTTCTTATATTTGCTCTTAAAACTAATATAAGACAATGCTACTGCATCTTGTTTTTCTTCTTTGAAATTTGGCCGAGAAGAACTCGGGAAAAACAACAAGGTGAGAATAACTAAAAACGTTGCACAAATCACAGGCCCAAAAATCTGCCACAATTGCTTACGCATGCATCAACTCCACAACACCAGAAATGATTTTGTTAGCTGTATTCCAATCTTCACGACCAAACTCTGAAACTGGAACTGTAATATTAAAACGACTTTCTAACTCCACAATAAGTTCTACAGTACCCATACTATCTAAAACACCCGCATCAAATAGGTCTTCATCCATCATTTCAGATACATCTTCCATAAATAATTCTTCGATAATATTCAATATTGTTTCTTTTACATCCATTTTATATTCCTTTCTACGATTCATACAATCGTTACCTATTGTCTACTTGAACCACAATTTATCTAAAAATCCTGAAAATATCAAGAAAGAGAACATGACCGTATGGAAGGTCACAAACATACCAGCGAAACTCGTCCAACGATTATCGGGCAGTGGTTCTTGCCCAGCTTTTTTTCGAGCTAAATTAATTGATTTCTTCTTACGAATCCAAGCATCATTGATGATCAACCCCAAAGCATGAAAGAGACCATATGCAATATAATACCATGTTACACCATGCCACAAGCCCATCAAGAGCATATTTAGCAGATAGGCAACATTAGATACCGTATTTCGATTTTTGAAAACCTTATGTTTCAACAAAGTCTTAACCAGACGCATGAAGACGAAATCACGGAACCAAAAAGATAAGCTGATATGCCATCGATTCCAAAATTCCTTAAGATCACGCGATTTGAACGGTTGATCAAAGTTAATTGGGCATCGAATACCCATAAGATTGGAAATACCTATGGAAAACATGGAATAGCCTGCAAAGTCAAAGAATAATTCAAAACCATAGAGATACATAACTCCAATAGTAGGTAAGTTAAACCATCCACCTTGATCCAAGGCTACTGCCTTTAAAGGCTCCAGTAAAGTATGCCCGATAAAATAGGCTAGAATAAACTTATATAAGAAGCCCATCATAATATAATGCACAGTCTGATCGAGCATATTTAATAACTCAGTTCGCTCTGGAATTTGTTTGTAATCTTCCGTAAACCGTCTATAACGATCAATAGGACCACTCGAAATAGTTGGCATAAATAGCAAAAATCGCAAAAAACTTCCCAAACTAAATTCCGTTAGTAAACCGTCCCGCATTTCAATCACCATTCCGACCGACCGAAACGTTAAATAAGAAATACCTAAAAAACCGAAAATTGCCCCATGCTGACTAAAAGTCGGTGCCAACTTTACCCAAGTCAACGGAAAAACAGCTAAACACACGATTATATAGAAGACCCAGCTTCGATTTGCCCGTTGACGATAATGCTTGTAGAAAAAAATCAACATTGTCTGCCAAATAATATAGGCCAATAAAGACAGCAACTGCATTGTCTTTGTACCTGTAAACATCAAGACAATGAAGGCTAAACTAACACCTGTTTCATACAAGGGGAAACGTTTTTTAAAAAAGAGTCCTATAAAAATTGGTACTAGCGCCAAGACTAGATAGAAAAAGTACAATGGATTTCCATAAGGCTCTAACTGAGGTAGCTGTTTGAAAAACTCCATCATTGAGCATTCACCTCAGCGATCAACCCCTTAATATCAATCTTCCCATTTGCAGTCAAAGGAAGACTGTCTCGATAAATAAACTTCGAAGGCATCATATAATCCATCATCCGTTCTTTTAACTCCTGCTTGATAACCTTGGTTAACTCCAACTCTCGATCGAACTGCTCCATAATCCCTGCTTTAGGAACAACATAAGCTAACAGATTTTGCACTTTATGGTCAGCATTATAACGTGGAACAGCCACCGCAGCCTCAATGTAGGTCGATTTATTTAAGTGTTGGGCAACTTCTTCCAACTCGATACGATAACCATTATATTTAATTTGGAAATCCATACGTCCGCCATAGAGTAACAGACCTTCATCTGTCATTACACCCAAATCCCCAGTATGATAGGCCTGTAAGCCGTCAAACTGGAAAAATGCCGCCTCGGTTCTCTCAGGATTATTCAAATACCCTTTAGAGACAGCAGGACCTGATACAACAATTTCTCCCTGTTGACCATTCGATACTACTTGACCATCCTCATCCAAAATAAAAGTTGGCGAGTCTGGTTTGGTATAACCAATCGGCAAACGTTTATAATTCACCAGCATCTCATCAGTGATGGCAACTGCTGATAAGGCGACTGTAGCTTCGGTCGGTCCATAAGCATTAACAATCACAGCTTTTGGAAAACGTTCGCGGAGCTTCTGAGCTGTTTTTACAGTTAACTCCTCTCCGTCAAAATAGAAATGCGTCAAATCTGGTAAATGTTCCCCATCAAACTCACGAGATAGCAAAGCCATATCTACAAATGATGGTGTCGAAGTCCAAATCTTAAATGGCAAAGTTTGAATAGCTGCAAATAAGGTCTTAAAATCCAAAGTCAACTCTTTCGGTAGAGCAAATAAGGTCCCACCAAGGGCAAGCGTCGGAGCCCAATACATAACCGACAAGTCAAACGAATAGGAAGGTTGAGCCAACATTTGTGGTCGCTCTGGTAGCGCAAACTCCTTATCCCTTATCATCCAGTTAGTAAAGCTGAGCAAATTGTCATGCGAAATTTGCACCCCTTTTGGTTTACCCGTCGTCCCAGAAGTGAAGATAATATAGTAGGTATCATCTCCGCTTACAGGATGCATCAACTGATAAGTCGATTTCTTCTCAAAAATGGCTTCAACTTCAGACAAACCAAGCACTGGCAAACTTGTCTCTAGCGAAAAGTCTACTACCGCAAACACCAAACTCGGCTCTGCTATTTCCAGAATGGCTTCAATCCGATCCAAAGCAGAATGACTATCTACAGGGATATACGGATGACCAGCCTTGGTTAAAGCAACAAAGATTGCCAACATCTGGTACTCCTGTCCGCCAAAAACAAGGACAGGAGAGTTTGCTGGTAAATCCAAACTATCAATATGGGCTGCTAAAGAATCTGAATCTGCCTTTAAATCCCCATAACTATACAACTGTCCTAGATAATGGTAGACAGGGTAGTCAGGATTTTCTGTTGCAAAATGCTCTACCCGCTCTAACATGCTGCTAATCATTTTTATACTCTCCTCCTTAAAACTCATTATAGATAAATCCTCCCTGTCCAATGTCTAAATAACTATACAGATACAAAAGTAGTAACAATATAAAAAAATAGAACAGGGTTCTACAGATAAATCGTACAACTGGATGTTGCATGTTCTATCTCCTTCCATCTCTTATTTCTGCGAATTGCTTTAAATACAATGTCTAGTCAATCTTGACTTACTTCGAACTCATTCCATTCATTAACTGATTAATTTTAAATCAACCCATATTTTACCATAATTTTGTCAATTTATTTCTTTTTTCACTAAAAAATACAAGAATATACCTGTTATACAAAGACTGTATTTTTTATCAATGCAATAAAAAAAGTTTAGAACAATTACAATATCCTAAACTTTTCACTCTTTAATTTATCTAAGAAAAATTACAACCGAGACTCAAGAAATATGGAATTCGTGTCAATATCTCATCCGCAAAAAATGTTAGGTCTATTACATAATTTCTTGCACAATCTCTAATTTAGATGCCTAGATCTCTCCAATATTTCATACGCTTTTCATTTGAATAAAAGCTCACATGAATCACTGTTCTCTATCCATATGAAGTCAATAAAAAATAGAAATCTTAGCTAAAAATATTTTTGACAAAAGTTGTAAAACGATTCCAAAGATCCCAAAACCATGAAGAGTTTTCAGGAGTCTTTGGCTGTTGTGTTTTAACTGTTCCAATAATACTTATCTCTTGATTTTTGAACTTGGTATTTTCAAATTTAGCTTGTATCTTAATATTATTTGGATTTCTATCTCCAATCGCTTTTTGAAGCTGCTCATCCGTAATCGGTTTGTGTTTTCCTGCTACAGTCTGATCAGCAGTTACTTTCTCCTCAGCATGCACCGTTGTCCCAATAACAGAGGTAACTGCAAGAGTTGTAATGAGTGTTAAAGCTACTAGTTTTGAATTAGCTCGTTTCATGAAACGTCTCCTTTTACAAAGTAGTAGTTTTTTTAATATGAAGGTTTATAAATTAATTGTGCTAAATATTACAAGATTATGAACATTTGAATAACACTTTAATTATTGACTACTTAAATCCAAATAATCTTTGTATACCGAAACCTTCACGAAATCTTTTGAAAAACAGTTTAACTTTGTCCCAAAATTTCCAATACCAAGACTCGTTCAAATTATTTGGATTAGTATTTTGATTACTAATAGATTTCACCACGATTCCTTCATTTTCAATGAAATTAGATGAAGATTCCAATTTCATAAACACTCCTTCGCTCATTGGTTTCAGTTCTCCAGATGAAGTGACATGGTAATCTTTTGCACCAGCGGTTACGCCACCTGCAGTGCTCATCAGAAGAGCAAGAGCCATAGCACACAGACCAACTTTATAACTACGTTTTGTTACAATACGTTTCATTTTTGAAATGTCTCCTTTATACAATATTCGCCCTTTTTTTAGACAATGTAGTGCCAGTATAGCACAAAAAAATAACGTAAATCCCAACTTTAGAGAAAGATTAGATAAAAAACCATTAAATTCCAAAAAATAAAAATATTAATATAAAAATCAGGAAATAGGATACGATCCGTTCAAGAGAACCTTGTCTCGAATAAGCGAAACAATAAAAAAAGAATATCTCTAAAAAATTTAAAACCCTCTATTTTCACAGAGGGCATACTATTTTGAGTTATATTATTAAAGCTATGAATGTATAGATGAAAAAGATTTTTAAGAGGGTAATATATAGAAAATTAAAAATTTAAGAAAGATTAATGAAGGTATGAAGGATTTGCAAATTTAATTGACTAAATATTACAAGATTATAACTCTATGTTATTTACTAACTTTGAGCCCAGTTAGTCCCACAGAACAACATAATGCATTCCAGAATGTTTTTACACCACCCCAAAATGAACCAAACCATGATTTTTGTACAGAAGGGGCTACTTGAGGCATAGGTGAGTTGATAAGTTCTAAATTACTAACCTCTCCTTCATTGAAAGTCTGGTTTGATTCTTTCAATTTTAGAAGTACATCACCACGTTGTACGAAGCCAGCCGGTGACTCAAGGCGCTGATCTGCATTTACAACTGCACCACCTGCAGTAGTCATCAGCAATGCAAGTGCCATAGCGCATGCGCCAACTCTATAATTACGTTTTGTTACAATATGTTTCATGATGAAACATCTCCTTTGTATAGATATTTGCTTCCTCCTATCGGAAACGTAGTAACAGTATAGAACAAAAAAATAACTCAAAAACCAACTTTAAAAAAAGATTATATAAAAACCAGAAAACTACCTGAAAAAATGAAAACGTTATACAAAACGTAGAGAAAATGATACTGTTTCGCTCATTTCACTTGTCCCTATCAATTTTCAACATGATAAAGGATAGCAATATCTCTTGTTGAAAGTTTCTCTCACATCCAACTTTATGTTATAATCCATTCAATATATAACAACTGATATGGATTATCAGAATAGCAAAAGGCATGCCCTTAAAAATATAAGTTACATGCCTTTTCACAATTTTTGTCAAATTCATAATGGAAAAAGAACCTAGATTCATTCAGAAATTATACTTATTGTACTGTTACAACCAACTTTATGTCTAAGAATAATCGTTTACAACATACTACACTAATTTACTCGCTGCGGCTTGGTCGAGGATAAGAACGACATCGTCATGGTTTTGGAGGACGCTTGCTGGGACATCTTCTGTCACAGGACCTTCCACAGTCGCCTTAATGGCGTCAGCTTTTTCCTGACCATAAGCCATGAGGACAATGGTCTTGGCTACCATAATATTGGCGATGCCCATTGAGATAGCTTGTTTTGGTACATCTTCTGGATTGTCAAAGAAGCGTGCATTGGCTTCAATGGTTGATGGCGCCAATTCAACCAGATGGGTCTGACCATCAAATGGAGCACCTGGTTCGTTGAAACCGATATGGCCGTTGCGACCGATACCCAAAATTTGGAAATCAACTGGATGTTCAGCCAGAATTTTATTGTAACGTTCTGTTTCAGCAGCTACATCTGTCGCCAAACCATTCGGTAAATAAGATTGTTTAAACGGTTTATCATTGAAAAGATTTTCCTTCATAAAATGGATATAGGATTGGTCGCTCTCCTCACCTAAACCAACATACTCATCTAAGTTTACAGATGTCACATCCGAAAAGTCTAAATCCGACTCACGAATCAATCTGTAAAATTCTAACGGACTGGAGCCTGTTGCCAGACCTAATACCTTGGCACCTCCGTTCAATTTTTCTCTCAAAATGTCTAATGCTACATTTGCTCCTTCAACTTGATTGTTTACTACATGAATTTTCATAGCGCACCTCTTTGGTCTATACCATTTATTGTTTTTCTTTATTATATGGTATAGACCAATTTTTGTCAAGAATTTATACTTATAAAGTATTACATCAACACGAATAATTTTAATTCTCTTCCCATCCATCAAGACTTAAGTGTCTAACTATGATATAATACATTTATGACAGATGTGCTTTTTTACTTATTTTTTATTGGTGTTCTGTTCTGCCTTACTGGCTATTTTATTTCTAAATCAAAGGTCCTAAAGTTTATTTTCTACCTGATTGGTAGTTTATTGGTGGCTTTGCCATTTGCCCTATTGATTTATTTTACCTATATTTTATTTTAGTCTAAGGAGTGAATATGAATACTGCAGATTTTGATTTTGATTTACCCGAAGAGCTTATCGCTCAAGTTCCCCTTGAAAAGCGCGACAGCTCTAAACTATTAATCCTCGACCGCGAAAAACGGAGCATGGTTGACAGTCACTTTGACCATATCATCGACCAGCTGAATCCCGGTGATGCTCTGGTCATGAACAATACACGTGTTCTGCCTGCCCGTCTCTATGGCTACAAGCCTGAAACTATGGGACATGTTGAGCTTTTGCTTTTGAAAAATACCCAAGGTGATCAGTGGGAAGTTCTTGCCAAACCAGCAAAACGTCTGAAAGTCGGTACCACAGTTGCCTTTGGTGACGGACGATTAACTGCTACTATCGTAGAAGAATTAGAACACGGTGGAAGAATTGTTGAATTCTCTTATGAAGGTATCTTCCTTGAAGTCTTGGAAAGCCTAGGCGAAATGCCACTTCCACCTTACATTCATGAAAAATTAGAAGACCGTGAACGCTATCAAACAGTTTATGCCAAGGAAAACGGTTCTGCCGCAGCTCCAACTGCTGGACTACATTTCACCCAAGAATTACTCAAAAAAATCGAAGCTAAAGGAGTGAAACTAGTCTATTTGACTCTTCACGTTGGGCTTGGGACCTTCCGACCAGTCTCTGTTGATAACGTTGATGAGCATGAAATGCACTCGGAATTCTATAACCTATCAGCTGAAGCTGCTCGAACACTCAATCAGGTCAAAGATAGCGGTGGGCGTATCGTCGCAGTCGGCACAACATCCATCCGCACCCTCGAAACCATCGGTAATAAATTTGATGGCCGTTTGGAAGCTGATTCTGGTTGGACAAATATCTTCATCAAACCTGGCTACACCTTCCGAATCGTTGATGCCTTCTCAACCAATTTCCACCTACCAAAATCTACTTTGGTTATGCTAGTTTCTGCCTTTGCAGGTAGAGAATTTACCTTAGATGCCTATAAACATGCTGTTGAAGAACGCTACCGCTTCTTTAGTTTTGGGGATGCAATGTTTATTCAATAGGCTGTTATCACCAAATTATTCTGAGTTCAGATTTTATTTTCCTTATATCTCAAGGAGGGCCCTATGAACAAGATTGAAAGTCGCCATCAGCTGATCCTGTCTCTAATCATGGAGAAGAAAATACATACTCAGCAGGAATTGCAAGAATTACTAGAGGTCAACGGAGTCTCCGTCACCCAATCTACCCTCTCCCGTGACATCAAGATGCTCAATCTTGTCAAAGTCAACGAAGATGATTCTTCTCACTATGTCATCAACCCCATCGCCCCTACTCGCTGGGAAAAACGACTGCGACTCTATATGGAAGATGCTCTGGTCATGCTAAAACCTATCCAACATCAAGTGGTTCTCAAGACCCTACCTGGATTGGCTAACTCATTCGGTTCTATTTTGGATGCCATGGAGATTCCTCAAATTGTAGCAACCGTCTGCGGTGACGATGTCTGTCTCATCATTTGTGAAGATGTCGAGGGGGCACAAGCTTGCTTCGAGCACTTGAAACAGTTTACTCCACCATTTTTCTTTAGTAAATTATAAGGCTGGGCTCAAGCCCAGGACCACTACTCAGAGTTCGTGTCAACATCTCAGCGCAGTGGTTGATTGGCAGATTTGTTCGTGTTTTACACTCCAAATCTGGCCTAATCAACTGTGCGGGGGGGTGGGAAGACGAACTCTTTTATCTTGGTCGAGTTCTTTCCCACTCCCATTAATTTTTCGCAACAAATATGCTATAATAAATTAAGTATCCATAAAGGAGTAATGAATATGAAAAGTTGTTGGCAAGAGTTGCAAATTGCTGCAACAACAGATCAACGTACTATAAAATTAGCATACGCTGAACGGATTAAAAAGGTCCATCCTGAAGAAGACCCCGAAGGTTTTAAACGCCTACAGCATGCTTATAAAGCAGCCTTACAATACGCTAAGCAAGCAAGACCAAAGCCAAAACAAACATTTACTGAGTTTGGAGAACAAAGTAACCTTGAAAATCAGCAGAGTGCGACATCGTTCGATTTCTTTGATGATCGCAACGAGAATAAAACTGAAGATATTTCTCATTCCACTTTTGATTTCTATACTTTCTCACATTCGGAAGAAATTCCCGAACAGGAAGCAAGCGAACAAACTATCGCTGCCAACAACCAACTATTTGAAAATACCAACTTTGTAGACAATATAAAAACTGCCTGCAAAAACTCCCCTTACTACCATCTTCTATATCAAATTTTACTTTCCGATGAATTCAATTTCCATATCAGAGATATAGAAATACAAAAGCAACTAATTGCTGAACTCAGTCAGCTTACTTTTTACGGGGAAGAATTTGAACGCAAAAAGGTCATTGAGCAGTGTGAACTACTGGGGTTAGATGAACTAGCTCTTTATCTATCACAAGATAAACAAAAGCAATTAGAAGATCAATTTAGTACCGATACAGAATCAATAGCACTAGCAGCAGAAGAGTATTTAGCAAAATTATTGTCTTCTCTCGAATTGGTAAGCGATTTTTATTTACTATTGAAAGCCTTTCGCAGTGATGACTTCCGCTATTTTGTAGCCAATGAACAATTCTGTAACAAACTAACAGCCCATCTTTTAAACTACTACTTCTTTGGCCCTTGGAAACACCGTATTGAACTTGTTCAACTCTGTCAAAATTATGGTTTAAATGAACTGGCTGGATACATTTATTGGATAGGATTAAATAATCCTGAGACTCAAAAAGGTTTATCAACGGAGAGATTAGTATGATTATTGGAATCGATTTAGGAACAACAAATTCACTAGTTGCAACATGGCGTAATAATAAGGTAGAACTCATTCCCAACAATTTGGGCGATTTCTTAACACCTTCTGTAGTCGGTTTATCTGACAACGGAGATATCATCGTAGGAAAATTTGCTAAAGAACGGTTGATGAGTCATCCTCATCTTACACAATCAAGATTCAAACGCCTAATGGGAACTGGGAAAAAATTGCCTCTAGGTGATCAGATGTATCTACCTGAGGAGCTTAGCGCCTTCATATTGAAAAAATTGATTGAAGATGCCGAAGAATTTCTAGGTGAAAAGGTTGATGAAATTATTGTCAGCGTCCCTGCCTATTTCAGCGATGATCAGCGCGCAGCAACAAAAATTGCTGGTCACTTAGCAGGTGTCAAAATTGAACGAATTATCAATGAACCATCTGCTGCCGCCCTTGCTCTCCACCACAGTCGAGAAGAAGATGCCACTTATATGATTATTGACTTCGGTGGGGGAACACTTGACATTTCAATTGTTGATGCTTTTGCCAATGTTATTGAAATCGTATCGGTTGCTGGAGAAAACCACTTAGGTGGGGAAGACTTCACTCAACAAATTGTTGAAGACTTCATCCAAAATCTTCCTTATAAAAAATCAGACTTGTCTGACGAGGTAATGGGATTTCTTTACCAGGAAGCTGAAAAAGCAAAATTAGCCCTCAATAAGGAAGATAGCGTTCGAATGTCTGTAAACATCAACGATAGTCTTCATGTGTATAAATTAACCAAGGAACGATATGTGGAGATTTGTCGTTTTCTCCTTGCAAAAATGAATGCCCCTATTCAAAATGCCCTACGAGATGCCCAGATACATGCTGAAGACTTGACCGATGTCATCCTAGTTGGCGGCTCAACTAAAATGAAACTCATTCAAGACTATCTAATTTTTCTGCTCAAACGTCCCATCTCCGTTAAAGTTGATCAGGATAAAGCCGTAGCTATGGGGTGTGGTATTGTAACAGGTATTAAAAAACGTGACAAGGGTATCAAAGATGTTGTGTTAACAGACATTTGTCCTTTTACATTAGGAACTGCCATTGTTGGAAATGTCTTCTCACCCATAATAGAAAGAAATACAACACTTCCTGCCTCCTACGTCGAACGCTACTGGACGAATGAATTAGGGCAGCAACATGTTCTATTTACCATTTATCAAGGAGAAAACTACCAAGCCGACACCAATCTTCTTCTCGGTTCCTTGGATATTCCAATCCCTGTAAATCATGAAGAACATGAAGCAATAGACTGCCGCTTCTCCTATGATATAAACGGTATTCTCGATGTAGATATTACCGTTCTTTCTACCGGAAAAGTGTACAACAAAACAATACTACGTGATCGACAACAGCTATCCGCCGAAGAAATATTGGAAAAAAGAGCAAAACTAGCTTCTTTGAAAATCCATCCTCGAGATAGTGAACATTACCAATTATTACGAGCACGCGCAGAACGTCTATTCCGGACCCTATTAGCCGAACAGCGTGATTATTTGATGAACTGTATTCAGCGATATGAAAAAGTAATTGAGACCCAAGATGCAAAACGCATCGCGAAAGCTAACAAAATATTTGAAAACCAGCTAGATGGACTAGAGGAAAGTTGGTAGGACATGCTAGATGTACACACTCTATTAACAACCTTAGCTTCTAGCACAAATCGCTCCTATGCACGCTGGAAGGCCCTACTATCATATCATCCAAGTCAGATGGCTTTGATACTCGAGCAATTGAACGAATCAATCCTTGATTCAATATATGATATTCGAGTCATACGACTCATTGAGCGACGAGCAAAATCTTGTCGTAAAGCAAGTAACAGAGCCTATCTTTTAGAATGGTGCAAAACGCGGCGAGCTCAATTCGAAAATAAAAATGATAACCGACTATTATTAGCACTATCAATATTTATTGGAATTGCGCAATTCTTATCTCTACTCACTTTGCTTATTTCTCTTACCTGTCTTACGGGAACTACAATTGAACTGGGAGATGAACAAATCAGCTTCCTTCTCAGCAATATTTGGGGTTCCTTCTTGACCTTGCGGGTCCTAAATCGTCTACAAAAAAGGAGATGCTCCTTAGACTACGAACCTGTATTTCAGAAGGATTTTAATAGGCATTTGTATATACTAGGAGGCATTATTGCTCTATGTATGATTCCTAGCTTTATAGGTGCATCTCTGGATATTTTTGAATACCATGTTTTTAGTCTTACCAGTATCTTTAGAGGATTTGCTTACGCCTTAGCTATCTACTTATTATTCCAAACTACTAAGACCGAGTTTATCCCATCTAAATCTCGTCATAATGTAACGACTATCTATCTGATACTATTTACACTATTCACTTACCTACTTAGTATTTTTGATTATGACTACCGCTTCCTTTTCTTTATTATTCTATGGAATCAGCTGAGTCTACTCTTTAACTATAAATACCTTGGTTCTCCCGAAGTTGAAGAGGTAGTGAAGCCATTACGTTACTTGAATAAGCGAGTACATCCGCTAATTAGCGGTACGTGTCTTTTATTAATCCATTATTCCATCCTGACAGGTTTTCCCATTCAATATGGCTTTTTAGGTCTAACATTCTTTATTGCCTTTATGACTTTCTTAGCCACTTATAACGCAAAACTTTCCCTAGGTGATAATCATTTAAAAGAAGCACTGCGAGATATTCCTAACTTTTACTTTGCAAATCAGATTATCTTTTACCGCCTTCAATACAAAAATAAACTTTCTTTTAAAATCGAAAGATTTCGCTGTGTTCCCAACTATTCCGAACAAAACATACAATCTTGGAACGAACTATATTTATTGATTACCTCTATTGAGCATAACGGTATCTACAAAACGCTATCCTCTCGATATTTCGCTCAAAAAATCCCTTTGTTTATAAATCATTTAAAGAAATGGCAAATTTCCTACTTAGTTGATGATTTAGAATCTCTCCTGCCAGTCCTACAACAAGGAGAAGAAATCGGATGGTCTAAACAAAACCTTAAAAAGTTCCTTTTACTGTATCAGCAGCAGTTACTTCGAGTTGATGATGCCTTTTTACAACAGTCAACACTCATCCAATGGCACCTTTATCAGGAATATCAAAGTTTTGAAGACGCTTTTAAGATATAATATAACACCATCCCAACTTAACTTCTGGGATGGTGTTATTTGTAAACAATACTTATTTACCGTCTGTTGCTTTCCTCCGACGACTAGCAGCTGCTAGGCCGATAAGTCCAAGAAGAGTGAATCCAAGACCATCTACTGCGCCTGTATTTGGCAATTCTTTCTTCTGAGAAGCTGCTTGCTTGGAATTTGACTGCTCACTGCTTGGTTTTGATACAAGGGATAAAGGCGTGACAGAGGGACCATAGTTTGGTGTCAGGTATCCCTTAAAGGCGGGACGTGGTTCTGCTTGGACACTTTTTCCCTTAGTGGTAATCAAAGGTAACTGCCCTACTGGTAAGGGCTCCGCTTTGACGCTATCTCCTTTTGCTGTCACTAATGGTGGCAGAGGAACTAACGCTTCACGCGCAGCTTTTACCTCTGCTAAATAACCATCTACAAATGCCTGGTTATTTTTACTGAGTTTCCAGTCAATCTTGTCTAAAACCTCTTTTAAGTTTGCTACGCTCTCTGGACTATAATCACTCAAATCAGCAGGAAGCTTACCAATTTCTTCGTGCAAATCAACATAATCAGCTAAAAAGTAAGTTGGATTCGCCATTACAAACTCGTACATGAGGCGATGAACAGAATCATAACTGTATTCTTTGCTTGGTTCATCTGCCCAGACAGCAACCATACTACCAATTACCGGTATCTCTGAGTTTTCATTTTTGTGAACAACTTCCAGTGGTGTTGATTCAATTCCACGCAGACCCTGATCAAGATTATACCATCCCCAACCTTCTGCTTCACGTCCAATAACATAGTACCAAGCATCATTGGTATTTAAAATCTTATGGCCTTTGTCAGCAAGAAACTTAGATGAGGCAACGTCATATCCTCCCCAGCCACCAGTCCAGAAAGAAGCAATAATGTCCTTGTCAAAAGTACCTGAACTAGTATCGTGGTTATAATAGATACCGTCATTGAAAGCCATTGGCTCTAGACCATGCTTCTTGACGATAGCTGCTAAATCATTGGCATATTGAATAAATTTGCCATAGTCTCCCTGAGATTGAAGGATGCGCCAGCCCGACGCATTTGTAGCATCATTTGCATATTCGTCCAGACCGATATTGAAAATTTTGGCCTTATCTGAAAAATATCCAGCATATTTATCAATTAATGCTTTGGTAAAAGCAATCGCTTCTTTGTTATTTAAGTCAACTGTTCGCGCAGAAGTTTTACCGTTGTAAGTAAATTTAGGAGATGGGATACCAAGCTCTTCCATGGCTTCTAAAATAGCATCCATGTGTCCCGGGCTATTTACAGCTGGAATCAAACGAACATTACTTGCCTTAGCATAAGCAATCAGTTCATCCATCTCTGCCTGGGTAAGATAATTTCCATTTGGATCATTGTAATAATGATTATTTCCATTGATAAGGGCCTGCTTCACCGCATCGCTGGTATAGGTCTTATCACCAACCGTCAATTCCATATCATCCAATAGGAATCGCATGCCATCATTACCCACCAATAGGTGCAAATCTGTATAACCATAATAAGAAGCCAAATCAACAATCTCTTTTAATTGGTCAACTGAGAAATATTTACGGCCAGCATCTAGAGAGAAAACTTTGGATAAACTTAATTTACGTTCGTCAACAATCGGTTTTTCTGGCTCTGCACTCGGGTCTGCAGCTACAAAGGTAACTTTTGCCAGTTGAACATCACTAGCAACCACTGCTTT
This sequence comes from Streptococcus sp. 2020WUSS089, assembly GCF_044427405.1. Lineage (NCBI taxonomy): Bacteria > Bacillati > Bacillota > Bacilli > Lactobacillales > Streptococcaceae > Streptococcus > Streptococcus sp. 2020WUSS089. Next base: position 270,012 of record NZ_JAOTGD010000001.1, read on the forward strand.
TTCAGCTCCGCTTTCCAATTTATAGGATATACCTGATAATTCTGGAAAGACAATCTTGATATACTTGGTTCCTCTTCGGATGTCTCTAATATCAAATGTCGTACGTGCATAGGCTGGTGTCGCCTCTACAAAGTTATCAACTACGCTTGTTGTTTCCTTATTCCAAGATTTCCCATCAACAGATGAATAGACGGTAAAATCAATTGCCCCTTCAGCTGCTCCAACCAAGTGTTTACGAATAGATTTTCCTTCCTTGGCCCATGCCTTATCATTGTATACTGCATAATCTTCCAAGGTTTTATAATAAGTTGTAAGATGGACTGCTTTTGGATCATTCACCTTATAAATGAGTGCATTCTCACCTTGACCATCTGCATATAGACGACTTGTTTCGTAACGTGGTTGCCCTCCATAATAAAAGTTATTTTTATTTTCATACGCAGCCTGACCGTGTGAAACTGATACTAATTGACCACGTTTCTCACTTGGTTTAATTGTATAGTCACTAGCAGTTGCATCGTCTAGATTATCAAAGTAAACCTTATCTTGTCCTGCTTTTTGGTAAACACGTACCCAGTCAATCAGGTATTCACTATCTTGCTTGGTCATATTTTTGCTGTAGTCAACGTCACCAACCCAGCCATCACCAACTTGGGTTTCCAGTATTGGGAACATAGGGCGGGTGTGCATACCATCCCTATCCTTACCACGCATGGTTTGGAAAACAAATTTTCCATCAATATACCATTTGATAACATCTGGAGTCCACTCTACTTCATAGACATGGAATTCCTGACTCCAGGCCTCATAATTCTTAATCGGTACACCGTGAGATTCCTTATTTTTAGCTAGAATGCCAAAATGATTGGTTGTCCATGCCTCCCATGGATTTTGCCCTAGATATTCCAAAACATCAATTTCGTCATGCCCAGTCTCATCCTGTGCCAACATCCAAATAGCCGGCCAGATTCCCTTAGAGTCATTTACCTTAGCTCGAACAGCCATTCGACCAAATTGGAAAGAATATTTATCCTTAGATTCTAGACGGCCAGATGACCAGGTTACTTTTTCTGGCAATTTCGTATCATTATAGCGGTCCAAACCAACTGCTTTTATTAGCTCATCTGTCGTATTATGATTGGTAGTGCGAATAGATAAATAGCTCTTGTCTCCTTCTTTTTTAATAGAAACAGCTTTCCGATTGTAGATAGCTGCGTGGTTCCACATGCCATCAATAATCTGCCACTTGCTTTCGTCAATCTTATCTCCGTCAAATTCATCAGACCAGACTAAGGTATCGTAATCAGATTTTGGCGGAAGGTATTCAGGTGCGGCTTCATCATATGATTTTCCATGTCCCATAATTTGGATTTCTGAATAACGGAGTGCTTCTCCGTCAGCAGATTCCCCTGTAAATCGAACGTATCTTGCTTTAGAGCCTTTCGGAACCGCAATCGTCAAAATCTCCCCTTCATTCACAGAAAGATTGCTTGCTTGATAAACTGTTTTATAGGTGTTCCCTGCATTGTAATCATCATCTAAATCTACACGAAAATGAGAATAGGTCCCTGGAGCTAATTGAACCTTGATTTCCTCGATAGTGTAGACATTTTTAAATTCATACTGGAGATAGGCTCCCATGCCTTTTGATTCCTGAGTAGTATAATTCTCATCAAATTTGCCATCATTAATGGCTTCTGGATTGGTGGGAGCTTTTCCATAAAAATACGGCTTCTTCAATTCGGCAAGATTGACTAGCTCGGTCTGTGGATTTTCGTTTGTACTTCCGTCTGCTTCAACCTGCGCCAAGACTTCTATCTCGTTGAAGAGAACGCCATTACTATATCCCTTCCAGGAACTGTTTGTATTTTGGATATAATGCCCCCGTCCCCAAATACGCATATAACGTGCATCAAACGGTGACAGGAGTTGAATAACTTGTGGTTTCCCCTTGTTTGTTACTGTCTCTTCTACATCTGCCTGTTCGAAGATGACCCTCGTAGTTTCAGGAGAAAAGTCTGCGCTGGTGGACAACTCGACCTTAACATCTTTAAATGTAGAGATTGCATTTTCATAGGTATTACGGTAAATATTTACAGCATGGACAGGAACTTCCTTTTCAAAGTCATACTGAACATAGACATGATCCCACTGAGAATAGCCATTATCAGCACCTCCCGTTTCTTCACCTGCAATAATTTTTGTATTGTTGCTGGCATCATCTGAACTACCGTAAGCCACACCATCCGTTGCTTTCTCTGGATTTTTTATGGCAACCGAAGGAATGGTCGTCAATTCTGAAGCCATCAAGTGCTGACTGTTGGTAGTCGGCTCTTTTCCTTCTATCACATTTTTCTCAACTACCTTTGGTTCCTCCTGTTTTTCTTTTGGAGTTGAAGCTTCTATCTCAGTTAATGGAGTAGCTTCCACAAGTGGTTTTGCTTCAATAGTAGGGGGAACATCATTGTTGATTGCTACTGATTCTCCCGAAGACACTTCCTCTGCTGCAACGGTCTGTCCTGCCCATACCAAAAAACTGGTACAGATAAGAAGCTGACCAAGGATGACTTTTTTCGTAAACTTACTTGTTTCTTTTTTCATTATTTCCTCCTATAAAATCTGCAAGTTTATCCTACCTATAGCCAAAATAAAGCAGTTTGTAAACCTATTTAGTCTCGTATAAGACTCAAAATTCAGTTTACTGGTTGATGTGCGATCGCATTTCTGTCACAAATATAACATGTAAGCGTTTTATTGTAGAATAGTCTAACTTGACTTATTCTATATGCAGATGGGGTCTATTTCTAAAACAGCATATAATAAGTCACACTTTCATATATTTTTGTATACTTCTTGTAAATAGTGACACATTTCTATCTCATCTTTTTAATGATATTCTTCATAAGAAAAGCCCTTAGATATTTCACTAAGTGCTTTTAAACTGTAATTAAATATTCAATGCTGATAATGGCTATTCCGCAGCTAGGCGATAGACTGCCTCAGCATAAATATCCATTGTTTTATATAAGTCTGCTAATGGCATCCGTTCATTTTCCTGATGCTCTGTTTGTTCTGTATCTGGGAAACATGCACCAAAGGCCACACAGTTTGGCATAGTACGAGCAAAGGTAGCCCCACCTGACGAGATTGGCTCGCTTGTCAAATCTCCTGTCTTATCTTGATAAACAGACATGAGCGTAGATACCAGCTGGCTGTCTAATGGCACATACAAGGAAGCAAGGTAGTCGTACTCTTCATAGGTCAAGCCACATGATTGCGCTTTGGCTTGTAAAGTAGAAACTAGGGCTTCTTTATCCGCAGTGACAGGAATACGAATGTCCAAGCGAATTTCTGATTTTTTTGCGCTAATGGTTAGACCTGCAATATTGAAACTGAGTGTCCCTGATGGTTCATCAGTCACATCACCAAAAAGCTTAAATCCTGTGGCATCTTCACCAACTGCATTGACGATAAAGTCCAAGGCTGGATGGCTTTCGAAATGTTCCAAGGCCTTTGCCAAACGAACGATGGCATTGACCCCCTCGGCAGCATCCTTGGCGTGCCGAGAAATACCAAGAACCGTTACTTGATCATCTTTGGTTTCATAATCAAAGCCTAATTGATCTAATTCCGCAATAACTCCTGCTAATAAATGACCAGAATAGCTTGCCTTGGCAGGTACTACGTTATAGGCAGTTCCCGCTTCGATACTCAGACAAGGATGACCTGGACCATGCAATTTGGCCTGTAGCAATCCTTTTTCAGCATAAGTCAAAGGGAAGGAAGAATCTGGTGCAAAGCCCATAGTTGCCACTTCTTCCAACTGATTGTAGCGGTTCATACACCGCCATAAGGTCTCTTCATCTGTTCCAAAAATGAAACGAATCCGTTTGTTAAATTGGACTCCTGCATCAAGAAGTGCTTTTACTGCAAATAAGGCCGCCATCGAAGGACCTTTATCATCCTGAACCCCGCGTCCAATAATATAGTCTCCCTCTACCACAGCCTCAAAAGGTGGCGTCTGCCATTGACTAAGATCACCAGCAGGTACCACATCTAAGTGGCAAAGGATGGCTAATAATTCTTCGCCTTGCCCAATTTCAGCATAGCCATAATAGCCAGCAGGGTCTAAATAAGTTTTAAAACCCATTTTTTCTGTCAAAGCCAACGTGTGCTCCAGAACATCCTGAATCGCTTGACCAAATGGCGTATCTGCCTGATGTTCTTGCAAAACAGAAGGAAAAGCAACCAGTTCTTGGATGGCTTGAATACATGCCTCCTGATGCGATGACTGAATAAAACTTGTTCTCATTGTGTCCCCTTTCAACATAATAAGATATTATATATTTTATAGCACTATTCTATCATAAAAGGAAAAACTGAGCCAAATTTTATCTGTATTCGTGATAAAATCTGACCCAGAATTTCGATTAGAAGAATGTCGCAATGACCAAAATAGCTATGGAGGCAATCATGATGCCTACGATTAACTTACCTACAAATTTATACCAAGTACCAATTTCAACACGACCAAGTGCCAAGGCTCCCATTACAATACCTGATGTTGGAGCTACCAAGTTCAAGAGACCTGATGCAGCTTGGAAAGCTGTGATAACCAAGCTCGCTGGTACATTTACAAACTCACCAAGAGGTGCCATGATACCCATAGAAGCCCCTGCAAGACCTGATGAAGATGGAATCAAGAAGGACATTGGTAGGTAGAAGAGATAGGTCAAAATGATGAATACTTGTGAAGACAAACCTTGCAATCCTTCTTCGCCCATGTGGAGAATAGTGGCAGTAATCATACCATCGTTCATGATGACTTGAATACCACGCGCGATAGCACAAATCAAAGCTACGCTGAAAATATCAGCCGCACCGAACATGAAGGATTTTACCAAACGTTCTTCACTCATACCATAAACTAAACCAACTACAATCCCTGCGATACCAAAGAGCATTGCTCCTTCTGGGAAGTACCAAGTACCAAGAGCAGCTGTTGAAGAACCAATCACTTGACCGATGAATGGAAGACCAATCAACCAATCTTTAAATTGTGTAAAGATAGTCACACCCAAATCTTCCCATGGAATAAAGCTACAAATCATGAGAACAAATGTTAGTACAAATACCCAGAGAACACGTTTTTGAGCTGGTGATAATTCTGCATTCACTTCTTGAGTTGCTGTTACATTAAAGTGTTGCATATCTGCTTCACGCTGTTTGTAAACTAAGGACTTAGTCGGATCGTTTTTCACTTTCTCAGCATAGTTTGCTACAAAGAGAACCCCCATCAAGAGAATAACAACGAAGAAGACCAAGCGCCAAATCATACCGTCCGCAACACTTACACCTGCTGCATCAGAAGCTACAACCGTTGCAAATGGGTTTACAGTAGAAGCCAAACAGCCGATTTGAGAACCCAGCAAGATGATGGCTACACCAGTAATACTGTCAAAACCAACCGCCATCATAACAGGAACAAGGAGTGGGAAGAAAGCCATTGTTTCTTCACCCATACCATAGGTTGAGCCTCCCAAGGCAAACAAAGGCATGAGAATGTAAATCAACATTTTTTCACGACCTTTGAAGCGTTTTACAATAGAAGCAATCCCTACATCAAGTGCACCTGTTTCGTTAACTACACCAAGAAAGGCGCCAACCATGATGATGAAGAATGCTACGTTAATCGCTGCTTCAGTCGCACCATGACCAAGCATGGCACGAACTGGAGCCATAAAAACATCGTAAATCCCTTGTGGATTTTGAGCAACCTTCTCATAGGTACCAGCCACCAAACGTCCGGCTTCATCAACCTGATACTGACCTGCTGGAATAATCCATGTCATCACTGCCATAAAGGCAATAATGAGCATCAATATTGTATAAGACGAAGGCAATTTAAAGCCTTTTTTCACTTTTTCGCTCATCGCAAAAACCTCCTATAATATTTTAAAAGTTTATCCCCTATTTAAGGGAAATTGTATCCGTAATAACCGTATCAAATATCCACCTATCTTCAAGAGATGTCTATCTCCTTCAGTCTATTATCTGAAATCATTGCTTATAGATAGATACTTGATAGGAAATGGATGAAAGGGGAGGGAGCTTAGAAGCCCAGACCTTCATGTTTCGATTAAAGGGAACCCTTGTAGGACTATCAACACTTCCACTCCCCTAACTCCATCAATAAATAACCCGTCTAGTTTAAAAACTATATTTGCATGCAGAGTGCATCAATAAATAGAAGCCTCAACGATACATACAGCTACTTAACCTTTGACAATGATAGTGCCGCTATCGGATTCAATCAAAGCGCCTAAGTTTTCTAATGAGGTAATGACTGCTTTTGATTGCGGCTTATTGTTTACAAAAGCAATAGCTGCTTCAACTTTCGGTAGCATGGAACCTGGTGCGAATTGATTTTGTTTGATATATTCTTCCAATTCAGCTACGGTAACTGTTTCTAATTTTTCTTGGTCTGGTTTGTTGTAGTTAACAAAGACATAGTCTACACCTGTCAAGACGATAAACAAGTCTGCGTCAACCAATTCTGCCAAACATTGGGAAGCAAAGTCTTTATCAATAACTGCTTCCACACCGGTAAGAGTACCGTCTGCTTCTTGGACAACTGGAATACCTCCACCGCCAGCAGCTACGACAACTTCACCTGCATTGAGAAGGGTACGAATGGTACCAATTTCTTTGATTCCTACAGGTTTTGGCGAAGCAACGACTTTGCGCCAGCCACGACCGGCATCTTCTTTGAAGGTTGCACCTGTCTTTTCTGCTTCTGCTTTCGCTTCTTCTTCTGTATAGAATGGTCCAATCGGCTTGGTCAAATTTTCGAAGGCTGGATCATTCTTATCCACGATAACCTGGGTCACAACAGATGCTACATCTTTTTCAATGCCTTCCTTGATCAATTCATTTTCCAAGGCATTTTGCAACCAGAAACCAATCGAACCTTCTGTCATGGCTACCAAACTGTCTAGTGGAAAAGCTGGGTTCTTTTCCGAATCAGCAGCAAGGTTTTGAAGAAGTAAGTTTCCAACCTGAGGACCATTACCATGCGTGATAATAAGGTCATCCCCATTTTTTATCAATTTTACAAGGTGCTTGGCTGTTTGTACCAAGGCCTCTTTTTGTGCTTTAGCCGATGGGTCGGACGATAAAATGGCATTGCCACCCAAGGCTACTACAATTTTACGATTTGCCATATCTCTTGCTTTTTCCTCACTTTCGCGAAATAGTAATCGCTTACACATCTATCCTCAAAATAAGGGGGCTGGGTGCCAGCCCCCGGAGGTTGCGATGACTAGAGAATATACTCAATGAAAATCAAAATCAGACTTGCTCCAAAGGTTCGGGGAACCTTTGGAGGTTGGAAATAAAGCGAGCGAAGTTCGTTTCAACATATGAAGATAGAACTCCGTTCCTTTTATACTTCAAGGGAACAGGCTGAAAACCTCCACTGGAGCTTTTCAGTCATCAAATCGAGGCAACAACGTATGAGTTTGATTTTCGAAGAGTATTACACACGTGGAACAAATGGATCCCCTAAAGTAGCCGCCATCACCGCTTTAATTGTGTGCATACGGTTTTCAGCTTGGTCGAAGTGACGAGCATACTTGCTACGGAATACTTCGTCTGTTACTTCCATTTCTTCTACGCCGAATTTTTCAGCGACATCTTTACCATAAACAGTGTTTGTATCATGGAAGGCAGGCAAGCAGTGCAAGAAGATGAGATTTTCATTTTCTGCTTTTTTCACCAATTCCATATTCACTTGGTATGGTTTCAAGAGAGCAACACGTTCAGCGAATTTATCTTCTTCACCCATTGATACCCAAACGTCTGTATAGAGAACATCTGCGCCTTTGACTGCTTCGTCAGCATTGTCAGTAATGAGAACACGTGCTCCACTTTCTTTCGCAAAACCTTCAGCCAAGGCAACTACTTCTTCTTCTGGGAAGAGTTCTTTTGGAGAGAAGATATGGACATTGACACCAAGGATAGCGCCCGTTACCAAAAGTGAGTTAGCAACGTTGTTACGGCCATCACCACAATAAACCAAAGTCAATCCTTCCAACTTGCCAAAGTTTTCTTTGACAGTCAAGTAGTCAGCTAACATTTGAGTTGGGTGCCATGCATCTGTCAAACCATTCCATACTGGCACACCAGAGAATTCTGCCAATTCTTCCACCATTTTTTGACTGAAACCACGGAATTCAATACCGTCGAACATGCGTCCCAAAACTTTAGCAGTATCTTCTGTAGATTCTTTCTTACCAAGTTGGATGTCATTTGCACCAAGATATTCTGGATGGGCACCAAGGTCAATAGATGCTACTGTGAAGGCAGCACGAGTACGTGTTGATGTTTTTTCAAACAAGAGGGCAATATTTTTACCTTCCAAATAACGGTGTGGAATATTGCGTTTTTTCAAATCTTTCAAATGAGCTGAGAAATCAATCAACCATTCCAATTCTGCGCGTGTGAAATCTTTCTCTGCAAGGAAATGTCTGCCTTTAAATACGTTTGTCATTGTCTCTTCTCCTAATGTTTAAATAAATTTTGTCAATGTCTGGCACCATTCTCCATCTTCTTGATAAACTTCAGAAGTTGCTTGGTAGCCGACTGACTCATAAAAAGTCTTTGCAGTTAACTCCGAATGTATATCCAACTGATGAAAGCCTGTTTCACGTGCATAAGCTTCCAAAGAGCTGATAATCATTTTTCCATAGCCTTTTCCACGAAAATTCGGTAGAGTGGCTATTCGGGTTAGACGAGCTTGACCAGGACCGACAGGAAGAAAACGTCCCGTTGAAACAGGCTCCTCACCAATAAAGAGATTGGCGTAAACTCTTCCTTCCGTATCATTCTGGTCAAATTCATCTTCCTTTGCAATGCCACGCTCAAGAACAAATACCTTATAGCGGACATAGATAGAGGCTGCGCGTTGCCATTCTTCCGAACCGATAGATGTTCGTTCTATACTTGGCATTAGATGTCTTCCCGTTCAAACGGCATTGACATACAACGAGGTCCACCACGACCGCGAACCAATTCGCTTCCGCCAATCTTAATCAAACGAAGCCCTTTGGACTCGAGGATTGCATTGGTAATCGTATTGCGTTTGTAAACAACTACCACACCTGGTGCAATGGTCAATGTATTTGAACCATCATTCCATTGCTCACGACCAGCAGCAACCATATCACCGCCACCACAACGGATCAATTCTACTTTTTCAAGACCAAGGTTCGCAGCCAAAAGTTCTGCCAAGTCACCATGTTCTTCTTCAATATGAAGCGTATCATTTTCATAGGTTACAGAGAAGACGCGAAGGTCACCTTCAATTTCTGGGTGAATAGTAAACTTATCATAGTCAACCATGGTAAATACCGTATCCAAATGCATGAATTTACGGTTGTTAGCAAATTCGAATGCCAATACTTTCTTGAAGCCAACATGCTGTTCAAAGATATTTACCAATAGTTTTTCAATTGATGCAGCATCGGTACGTTGTGAAATACCTACTGCCAAAACATCTTTTGAAAGAACCAATTCGTCCCCACCCTCGATACGAGTAGTTTCTTCACGATTGTAAACCAATGGAACTTTTCCACCATATTCTGGGTGATGAGTGAAGATATATTTACCATACAAGGTTTCACGGTTCCGTGTTTCTGAATACATGTGGTTAAGAGAAACAGCATTACCAATCGTAGCAAATGGATCCCGTGTGAAGTAAAGGTTTGGCATTGGGTCTATTGCAAATGGGTAAGAGGATTCAACCAAATCTGTCAAACCTTTTTCTTCAGAAGGGATTTCTGGCAATTCTGCCTTTTGAACACCGGCCATCGTTTTCTCAACCAGTTCTTGATTATCTTCAATAGACAACAACAACTTGCGAATTGCCTTCTTAGTCGCCCGACCACGAATGTTAGCTTCTTCGAGATATTCATCAATAAATTGTTCACGAATTTCAGGTGTAACAAGTGACTCAGCAGCTAATTTTTCCAAGTAGAGCACTTCTACCCCCTCATCACGAAGAGCTTGAGCAAAAGCATCATGCTCTTTCTGTGCATCTTCTAAGAATGGAATATCATCGAAAAGTAGGCGTTCTAGGTAGTCAGGCATCAGGTTTTCAATTTCCTTACCTGGTCTGTGTAACATAACTTTTTTCAGCTTACCAATTTCTGAAAAAACATGAATTGGATGGTTTGACATGATCTGTCCTCCTTGTAGATTTATACATGATGGGAAACGAGGAGGACCGTACGCTTTCCTGCCTCTCATTTCCTCTTTACATCCATAGTTTAACAGAGGAAAAAAACAAAAACTTGAAAACGCTCACATTTATTTTGAGAAATTCTTCACATTTTTAACCTTATATATAAATAATTATCGATTATATCACCTATATTCTGCATAATTCTTTCCGTTATATCATTATATGAATTTTTATTTTTTTATAAAAAAACAGAAACTTCAATGAGTTTCTGTCAAATTTTCTAAGAAATAATGAATATCTAAATAAGTTAACTGTTTATGGCTATAAGCAATTTTACCATCCTGTTTCAGTTGCTTCAAAACATGGCTAACCGTTTCCCGTGTCGTAGCGGCTAAACGCGAAATCTCTTGAATATGAATTTCAAATGGCAAGGTAGCAAACTGATCGCGCTGGCACATATCCCAATAAAGAAGAGCCAAGGCTTGAACGACTCGATCTGATGCCTTGGAACGCATCGCATTTCGCAAGCGCAACTCTTGAAAACGAAGCACTTTGGATAATTTTTGACAGATATAAGTCATTTGACTAGGATTTATCTTCGACAAGGTTTCAAACAAGACCATCGGCACAATAAAATACTCTAGGTCCGTTATGGCAATGGCAGTATAATGATAAGGTTTGTCCTGAAACATATCTCCAAAAGGAAAGGCACCGCCCTGCCGAATATAGTCTAAATACGTAAAACTATCCGTCTCATCATATTGCTCAATCCGAGCATAGCCCTTATACAATACAAATAGATAATCTCTAGGATCCTCTGCGTAAAAAAAGATTTGTCCCTTAGGAATCTTTCGAAAACGAATATGCTTAGCTAATTGATCAAAGCTATCACGTGTCAAACGTTCAAAAGTTGGATGTGCCCTTAGATAATCATATTGTTCGTTGCTTATCATCAAAACTCCTTTCTAGCTAAAGTATCCTTCTATCTATTTTAACATATATTAATGTTCTATGCTAATCATTACTGAAAAATTCATAAAACAGGATCATTCCAGTGAAGAAGATTGCTATCACAGCATACAAAAAACTGGTCCTCTCGAACCAGTCTTAATATCGTCGAATGAATGAATTAACTTTCAGACAAGGAACTGAGGTGCAAGCAATACTAGAGTACGGCAAGCCGAAAGTAACGATGTATCAAAGTTAATTCAAAAGACTATAGCATTCTATGTATACCTATCTATTCAGTCAATTCATCCGCAATCTTATTGATTTTCCGCAAACGATGGTTGACACCACTTTTAGTGATCGGTACCGTTAGACTATCCGCCAATTGCTGAATGGAATAGTCTGGATGCTGAATTCGCAACTGGGCAATCTCCTGCAAGTCACCTGACAACTGATCTAGACCGATAGTATCCATAATTTTGATAATATTATTAATTGTTTTCATACTAGCATTGACCGTCTTTGCAATGTTAGCAGCTTCCGCATTGGTAGCTCGATTTAGATCATTGCGAGCCTCACGAAGCAATTTAACATTCTCAAATTCTGTCTTTGCCTCTTCTGCTCCAATCACCAAAAGAAAATCCATAATGTCCTCTGCACGTTGCAGATAGGTAATGGTTCCCTTGCTTCGCTCAATGACTTTGGCGTCCAAAAGAAATTTCTGCATCAGATTGGCCAGGTCATTGGCATGGTCACTATAGACAGAAGCTATTTCAAGCTGGTATTTTCCTTTTTCAGGATCTTTAACAGAGCCTGCCGCTAAAAATGCTCCACGAAGATAGGCTTGACTCCATGAATCATTTTCCAAAACCAAGGGGGAAATCCCCGTCTCTAATCCAAAGAAGCTATCAGCCAAATACAAATCATTCAATATCTCATTCACGCCGTCTTCTATCAAAACTGCATACACACGATTCTTTTTGAGATTAGGTTTTTGATGATGGCGAATCTCAGCCTTAATCTGGTAGAAATGAAGTAACAGTTCATAAATGTGACGGGCAATCTTTGCATTTTCCGTACTGATAGAAAGAGTCAAACCTGATGAAGCTAAGCCCAAACTGCCTGATAATTTGATAATAGCAGATAGCTCGCTCTTATTTTGGCTAGACTGAAGCAGCAATTCTTCCTTTACTTGTACTGTAAAACTCATGACCGCACCTGCAAAATCTTGAGCAACTCTTCTACCACCAAGTCACCATCATGGAAAGCTCCGCCATTTTCCAAACGAAGAAAATTCGAAGAAATCACACGATTAGCCTGTTTTTGCAAACCTGCAAAATCGTGTTTTACCTGTACCAAGTATTCATCAAACTGATTGCTATTCATATACTCTTGTGGAACTGGTTCAATATTGACCAAAACTGTATCAATGAATTGTTCAGCTAGGTGGGCATTGAGAACCGCCACATGGTCCGCATCTGAGAAAAACTCAGTCTCTCCCCGTTGGGTCATAATGTTACACACATAGGTCACTTCAGCCTTGGTTTCTTTTAGGGCTTTGCCAATGTCAGAAATCATCAGATTCGGCAAGATCGAGGTAAAAAGAGAACCCGGTCCAAGTACAATCATGTCACTTTCCATAATCGTTTCAACTACTTGGCGACTGGCTTTTGGTTCATCATCGTTATAAGAATTTGTCACATAGACATGATCAATCATCCCATTATGCTTGGAAATCTTGCTCTCACCTGCTACCTCAGTCCCGTCTGTAAAAATAGCATGAAGGGTCAAGGCCTGTTCGCTAGATGGATAAATCCGCCCTGTCGTATGGAAAAAGCGTGTCAACAACCTCATTGCATTGTAGGTTGAACCCTGCATTTCTGAAATACCAGCAATGATGAGATTGCCTAGCGGATGACCAGCCAAGGGACCATCTGAATCCGCAAAACGATACTGGAAAATTTGTTCATAAAGTTTGGGCATATCCGACATAGCCAAAAGGACATTACGCAAATCACCTGGAGGGGTCACCTGCAAAGCCTGACGAATTTCCCCCGAAGATCCTCCGTCATCAGCTACCGTCACGATAGCGGTAATCTCTACATCCTTATCCCGCAAACTCTTCAAGATGACTGGAATACCAGTCCCGCCCCCGATAACTGTAATCTTTGGTTTTCTCATGAGCGGTTGACCGTCTCCTTCCGTCTGTCCTTATCACGATGACTACGATTGACATTCCAATTTTTCTCTAAATCGTCTGCCAAACGTTTAGCAAAGGCTACGCTTCTATGCTGACCACCCGTACATCCAACGGCAATCGTTAGAACTGATTTTCCTTCCTTCTGATAACCAGGAAGAATCGGTTCTATCAAGCCGAGCAAATGACTATAAAACTCTTCCGATTCTTGATGCTCCATGACATAGTCAAAGACAGGCTGATCTAGTCCTGTAAGATTCCGCAACTCTAACTTGTAGTAGGGATTTGGTAGGAACCGAACGTCAAAAACCAAGTCTGCATCCAGAGGTAGCCCATATTTGAAACCAAAGGACATCACTTCTATGCGAAACGACGGTTGATTATCTTGACTAGCAAACTGCTCCGAGATTTCCTTACGCAGATTACGAGGAGTCAGCTCTGTCGTATCAATAACATTTTGACTCATATTTTTCAAGGGAGCCAAAAGTTCACGTTCTAGCTGAATCCCGTCCAAAACACGACCATCAGCCGCCAAAGGATGGGAACGACGAGTTTCTTTATAGCGAGCAACCAATTCACTATCCGTTGCATCCAAGAATAGGACTTTAAAATCTAAATCCTCTGCTCCCTCAATCTCATCCAACACCTCTCGAATCTCCGAGAAGAAGGAGCGACTCCGCATATCTACAACAAGAGCAATTTTATTGTTATCCTGGCTATGGCGAATCAACTCTAAAAACTTTGGCAAGAGAGTCGGTGGCATATTATCAATGGTAAAATAACCCAAGTCTTCAAAAGACTGAATGGCTACCGTCTTACCAGCTCCAGACATCCCTGTCACAATCACTAAATGGAGTTTGTCCGACATGACATTCCCTCCTTTTCTCTTCTAATCAATAACTGCAATAACTTCAATCTCAACCTTAACATCACGTGGCAAGCGAGCAACTTCCACCGCTGAACGAGCTGGAAAATCTGCTGAGAAAGCTGTTTTATAAACTTCATTAAAGGCTACAAAATCATTCATATCTTTTAGGAAACAAGTCGTCTTCACCACATGGTCAAAGTCTGTTCCCGCTTCTGTTAAAATTGCTGCGATATTTTTCAAGACTTGCTCAGTCTGCTCCTGAATGGTTTCACCAACCACTTCACCAGTTTCAGGTGACAAAGGAACTTGACCAGAGGCAAAGAGGAAATTTCCAACAACCTTCCCTTGAACGTATGGGCCAATTGCTGCAGGTGCCTTATCTGTGTGAATGGTTTTCATATCTCTATCTCCTTTTAATTTTTTATATCTATTATAGCACAAGTTCTGTATAAAACAGCTCACCTACTACTATCCTACACCTATTTTCTTTTATAAAAAAGGAATTGAGATAGTATCATCAACATGAAATAAGGCAATATATAATCTATTTCTAAAACTACCTGCTTATACCAAAAAACTAGCCTATTCAGCCAGTTTTCTTGTTTTCACTGTAAATCTCCAAGTCAGAAAAATCGCTCGCAAGAGCAGGTCAATCAAAATCGACAGCCAGACGCCGGCAATTCCTAAACCGAACATCTGACCTAAGACGATAACACCTACGACGCGCAGCCCCCACATCCCTATCACTGTGGAGTAGAGTGGCGACTTGGTATCCCCCAAGCCCTGCAGAGCGCCAGCCATGATCAAAGAAACTGCAAGGCCTGGCTGGTTGAAAGCATCGATCCGTAAGGCTGTGACGACTTGACGGACGGCTTCTAGGTCTTTGGTAAATAGCAAAGCAAAACTTGGAGCTCCGACAAACAAGACGACTCCCAGCAGGGACATGATGGCTACTCCATAGGCAGAGCTGAGAAAGGCGACTCGTCTAACTGTGAGGATGTCCCTCTTTCCCAAGGCTTGACCAATCAAAACCGCTGCCGCTGTCGCAAGACCATAGGCTGGCATATAGGTAAAACTCTCGATATTGCCTGCAATCATGTGAGAAGCATAGACAGTCGTGCCCAGCCCCACAATCAAGCTGAAATAGACCACCTGTCCCAACCGCATAACCAAGCGTTCGGCTGCTGCAGGTAGGGTCAAATCCACCATTTCCTTAGGACTTCCGAAATGGAACAATTGTTTGAGATCAACTGCCAAGTCAGTCTGTTGTACCTTTCGGTAAAGCAAGACAGTACCAAGCAAGCGAGCTAAGACGGTTCCCAAGGCCGTTCCTACAATCCCCAAACCTGACCAAGAGCCAATACCAAAAATCAAGAAATAGTCCAAGACCACATTAAAACCATTGGTCAGTAAGCTCATTTTCATAGGAGATACTGTATCCCCAGATGCCCACAGGATTGTTCCCAAAATGGTCATCAGAGCTTGGAAAATCGTCAGGCCACCAACCCAGTAGAAAAATGCCTGGGCGCCAGCCAAACTCTCCGCATCTGCTCCCATCAAAACCAGCATCTGCCTCCCGAAAATAAGGGATAGTAAACCCAATAGCAGACCTACACCTACTGAAAGTACTAAAGCCTGACGTACCTGATAGGCGACCGCTTCCTTGTCACCCGCACCAATGGACCGAGCAATCAAAGCCGTTGCCCCAACTCCCAAAGCGATGTACACCGCCAAATAGACATTCAAAATCGTATTGGCAAGACCAACTGCCGTCACCGCTACCAGACCCAGCTGTGCAATCAAGAGGGTATCCACAAAACCAACTAAGGTCTGAAAGATATTTTCCACCGTCGCAGGAAAGGCCAATCGAATAATCTCTTTTCTCGAACTGCTCTCTTTCATAACTATTCCACCCTATTATTTAGAATAATTATAAATAAAATCCAGTGAAAAAGCAAGAAAACAGACCACATTTGTAGTCTGTCTGTATATCTATTGATTTGCTTACGGATGCAAGCGGTGCAACATACGTGGGAACGGAATGGCTTCACGGATGTGTTTTGTACCAGCAACGAAGGTTACCATACGTTCAATACCGATACCGAAACCACCGTGTGGCACAGAGCCGTATTTACGAAGGTCAAGGTAGAATTCGTATTCTGACTTGTCCATGCCGAGTTCATCCATTTTAGCCACCAAGGCATCGTAGTTGTCCTCACGCATAGAACCACCGATGATTTCACCGTAGCCTTCTGGCGCCAAAAGGTCCGCACAGAGCACGCGCTCTGGATTACCAGGAACTGGTTTCATGTAGAAGGCCTTGAAGCTTGCTGGATAGTTAACAACGAAAGTCGGTACACCAAAGTAGTTTGAAATCCAAGTTTCATGTGGCGAACCAAAATCATCCCCATGCTCGATGTGTTCGTAGTCCGTATCTTCATCAGCCTCATGCTCTTGCAAAAGGGTAATGGCATCATCATAAGCCACACGTTTAAATGGTTCTGCAATATAGCGTTTGAGAGCATCCACATCACGCTCAAGAGTTTCCAAGGCTTGTGGAGCACGGTCGATAACACCTTGAATCAAGGCTTTGACATAAGCTTCTTGCAAATCAAGTGACTCTTCATGGCTGAGGAAAGAATACTCGGCATCCATCATCCAGAACTCTGTCAAGTGACGACGAGTTTTTGATTTTTCCGCACGGAAAACAGGACCGAAGTCGAAAACACGACCAAGGGCCATAGCACCAGCTTCCAGGTAAAGCTGACCTGATTGACTGAGATAAGCTGATTGACCAAAGTAGTCTGTTTCGAATAATTCTGTTGAATCTTCTGCCGCATTTCCAGACAAGATCGGGCTATCAAACTTGATAAAGCCATTCTTTTCAAAGAATTCATAAGTCGCATAGATGATGGCGTTACGGATTTGCTGGATAGCGACCTGTTTACGAGAACGCAACCAGAGGTGACGGTTGTCCATAAGGAAGTCCGTACCGTGTTCCTTTGGTGTAATTGGGTAATCTTGTGACTCACCGATGACTTCAAGGTCTGTCACATCCAACTCATAGCCAAACTTAGAACGCTCATCTTCCTTGACAATCCCTGTCACATAGACAGACGTTTCTTGGCTGAGACGTTTTGCTACATCGAACTTCTCCGCACCTGCTTCTTCGCCAAATTTTTCAATAAAGTTTGGCTTGAAAGCAACAGCTTGGAAGAAGGCTGTTCCGTCACGCAACTGCAGGAAGGCTAACTTGCCCTTGCCTGATTTGTTGGCAACCCAGGCACCAATGGTCACTTCTTGACCGACATAATCTTTTACTTGGTTAATGGTAATCAATTTTCTAGACATTATTTTTCCTCTTTTTATTTTTTCATAAACATATGTAGTCGAGCCACTGCTTCTTTGAGCGTGTCCATATCTGTCGCATAGCTGAGGCGGATATTTTCAGGAGCTCCAAAACCAGCACCTGTCACCAAGGCCACACCGACTTCTTCCAGGATAGCTGTGGTAAATTCAGTCACATCTGTATAGCCCTTCATTTCCATAGCCTTTTTGACATTTGGGAAGAGATAGAAGGCACCTTCTGGCTTGATAACTTCAAAACCAGGCACCTCTGCCAGCAATGGATAAATGGTATTAAGCCGCTCTTCAAAGGCCTGACGCATGGTTTCTACCGTATCTTGTGGACCTGTAAAGGCCTCAATGGCCGCATACTGAGCAACTGCTGTCAGGTTTGAAGTCGTTTGTCCGACAATCTTACTCATAGCCGCAATAATCTCAGGATTACCAACCGCAAAGCCAACCCGCCAACCTGTCATGGCATAGGCCTTGGCCACCCCATTGACAACAATAGTCTGCTGGCGAATGCTTTCTGAAATGCTTGAAATCGGTGTGAAGCTATTTCCATTATAGACCAAACGACCGTAAATATCGTCTGCCAAGATGAGAATATCGTGCTCTACAGCCCAGTTTCCAATAGCTTCCAATTCCTCACGACTGTAAATCATGCCCGTCGGATTGGACGGACTATTGAGCAAGAGAACCTTGGTCTTATCCGTACGAGCCGCTTCCAGCTGGTCAACCGTTACCTTGAAATTGTGCTCTTCTGTCGCAGTGACAAAGACAGGCACCCCATCATTCATCTTGATTTGATCTGCATAAGAAACCCAGTAAGGTGTCGGAATAATCACCTCATCACCAGGATTGATGACCGCCGCAAAGAAGGCATAAAGAACAAACTTAGCACCTGTGGCAAGAACGACCTGATTGCGTTCGATAGAGTAGCCGTAGAAGTTCTCAAAGTAGGTATTGACTGCGTCCTTCAATTCTGGAAGTCCTGAAGCTACCGTATAAAAACTCGCCTTACCATCTTCGATAGACTTAATAGCAGCTTCTTGAATATTTTTCGGTGTGACGAAGTCTGGCTCACCCAAGGTCAGCTCTAAAATATCACGTCCTTCTGCCTTCAAGGCTTTTGCACGCGCACCTGCTGCCAGAGTTACACTTTCTTCCATCTCTAAGACTCGTCTTGATAACTTGCTCATAAGCCCTCCCGTTTGATAAAGTTCCCTGTTTCAAATTCAACTAAATAGTAGGCAGTACCTGACTTGACTTCCCAAATCGGCTTCGCATCTCTGTAGCCAAGAACCGATTTTTCTATCTCTCCAGCACCATTCTCTGTAGCGACTGCCTGCGCTTCTTCCTTAGAAATACCATTCGCCATTGGATAAACGTACACAGTATTTGTCTCTTCAGGAATGATAACTGCAACCATTTCCCCCTGACTCGTCTTTCCTTGCACGCTAAAGTATGTTTCTGCCCCGTTATAGATAGAGACATCATCAACAACCTCTATATCCGCATAGTCTCGAGCTACAGAAATAGCGTGATTCTGTACATCAGAAAAAGGCTTAGCTGCAAGGTCCCAAATAACAAATATCGAAAAAGTCATGACACTTAGGAGTATAAAGGAACCAGCTATCAGCTGTCCCTTCTTCGTTGCCAATACTTCCAAAAGTTGAAAAATCTTTTTTTCCATAGTAGTCCTATTATACTACAAGTTAAAGCATATTTCCATTTTTTCCGTAATTGAATTGTGAATAAACTTTCATTCTCCTTCAGACAGAGAACGAATATAAGAACTGGGACCCACAGTTCAGCTCCTCCATGCTATAGAAAGTACTTTACCTATGAATATAGGATCTAACTTTTTTTGCTTGATAACCGAACTATTTATTGCTAAAATATTCTCATGAGAACTGTTGAACAATCTTTAAATGAGAACAAGCATGCACTTCACAGTCTAGTCGTCTTTCGCAGAGCAGCTAATACTATCGCAAAATCAGAATTAGAAACAATCAAAAAATACGGACTGACAGTTTGTCAGTTTGGAGTGATGGAGGCACTCTACAATAAAGGAAATCTGCGGATTCAAGACTTAATTGATAAATTATTAAGCACATCTGGCAACATGACTGTCGTTATAAAAAACATGATTCGAGATGGCTATATCTACAAGACGATCGATACAAATGACCGTCGTGCTTCCTTGATTGCTCTCACTCCACTTGGACGCGAAACCATTGAAAAAATCCTTCCAGAGCATTATGATCACGTTGGAGAGATTTTTTCTGTCCTTAGTTCAGAAGAACAAGACCAATTAGCCGAGATACTTAAAAAATTCAAGAATCAGCAGACCTAGAATTGCCAACAAAAGACAAATACGATATACTAAATTTATGTTTTTATGAAAAGGAGGCCATCATGGCAAACGTATTGTTTTTAGTTGGTTCACTACGTGACGGTTCTTTTAACCATCAAATGGCAAAAAAAGCCGAAGCGTCCTTGGCTGATAAGGCTCAAGTATCTTACATTGATCTTGCAAAAATTCCCCTATTCAACCAAGACATCGAGACACCTATCCTTCCTGAAATTGCAGAGCTACGTGCACAAGTAGACGCTGCGGATGCTATCTGGATTTTCTCACCAGTATATAACTATGCAATCCCAGGCATCGTAAAAAATGCTCTCGATTGGCTCAGTCGTTCGCTCGATTTATCCAATCCAAAAGGACCATCTATCCTACAAGATAAAATCACAACTGTCTCTGCCGTCGCAAACAGTGGTCACGACCACCTATTCAAAGACTTCCAACACCTTCTTCCATTTATCCGCACACAGATTGCTGGTGAATTTACAGGTTCAACCATCAATCCAGAAGCATGGGGAACAGGTGCATTGGAGTTATCTGACGAAACTCTAACAAAACTCGAACAACAAGCAACTGACCTGTTGGCAGCAATTCAATAATCAAAAAAAACCAGAAATTCTGGTTTTTTTTGATTAACATTTTAAGAGCATTCCGACTTCTGACAAGAATCAATTACTACTTTGATGACTTCTCAAAATCATTCCCCAACTTCACTTCTCACACACTGCAAAGCAGCTCCGAGGACTTGATGCATATCATAGTAACGATAATGACCAAGACGTCCACCAAATATAACGTTCTCTTGTTGTTCTGCGAGGCGCTTATAAGCAGTATAAAGTTTGTTGTTACGATCATTGTTCACTGGATAATACGGCTCATCGCCTCGTTTCCAGGTCTTCGAATACTCACGTGTAATAATGGTTTTCGGTTGTGTACCAAATTCGAAATGTTTGTGTTCGATAATACGAGTAAATGGCGTTTCACTATCTGTGTAGTTGACAACTGCATTCCCTTGATAGTTTTCCATATCCAACACTTCTGTCTCAAATCGAAGGCTACGATATTCCAATTCACCAAGTTGGTAATCAAAGAACTCGTCAATCATTCCTGTAAAGACAATCTTCGGATAGGTAGCTAAATAGTCTTCCTTATTGGCAAAGAAATCAACATTTGTCTCAACATCAATATTCTCATGATCCAACATTTTTTCAACAATCTGCGTGTAACCGCCGATTGGAATACCTTGGTAGCTATCGTTGAAATAGTTATTATCATAAGTCAAACGCACGGGTAAACGACGGATGATAAAGGCAGGTAACTCCGTACATGATTTTTCCCATTGTTTCTCGGTATATGACTTGATCAATTTTTCATAGATGTCTGTACCAACTAGTGAGATGGCTTGTTCTTCCAAGTTCTCAGGTGTTTTTCCTCCCAAAACAGCTCGTTGCTCTGCAATCTTGGCTTCTGCTTCAGCAGGAGTCACCACGCCCCACAGTTTATTGAAAGTATTCATGTTGAACGGAAGATTGTAGATTTCACCTTTGTAGTTGGCGACTGGTGTATTTGTATACCGGTTGAACTCCGCAAACTGATTCACATAATCCCAAATTTCTTTTTCAGAAGTATGGAAAATATGTGCGCCATATTCATGGACTTGAATACCTTCTACTTCCTTTGTATAGATGTTACCTGCAATGTGGTCTCGTTTTTCGATAACCTTTATTTTTTTACCCTTTTTAGCTGCCTCATGAGCAAAGACAGCACCGAACAGCCCTGCACCAACAACTAGATAATCGTATTTTTTCATATTGTTTTTACATTTAACTTTCTAAGGAAGTCAATTCTCCAAATCTTTTACTAGACTATCATTTACACCATCGTCTCATTACCAATAAAGAATGAGTTGTGATAATCTCTTCCCTAAAACCTTTCACTTAAAGCTTGCAATATCCAATATTATAACAGACAATACAACCTTCATCAAGTTTAGCAATAATAGAGAGAATAGTAGGAAATAAACAATATATAGTCATTTGAATTAGCTTTGATCCATCGTCACTTTCGACTTGCCGTACTCTAGTACAGCCTGCGCCTCAGTTCCTTGTCTGAAAGCTAATTCATTCGACTATAAAAACCCTAAAAACATTTACTAAAAAATTTTTTAAACTATATATATGTTTACACTAACAACAATATGTAGTATTTCGAAAACATCAAAAAAGGCGACTTCCAAACTAGGAAATCGTCTTTTCTTGGCTCTATAATTTCTGTAGTGGGTAAATCCACTGTAGGGAAAAGATAATTTTATCTTCTCTGTATAGAGTGGAATTTGTAGTAGTAAAAAATTCACTTCGTACTTCATACTTCCAAAATACTATACCTATCGCAAATAATTATAGGCAATCATAAAATATTTATCAATTAGAGGGGTAATACCATTTCTATGACTGTAAAAACTCTTTGAGCTGTTCTAGGTCATCAAGATTATCAATCTCAAAAACAGCATCAGAAGGGATATCCTTTTTATAAACTATTAATTTATCTAGATTATCTTTTACAAGATTGTCCCAATATAAATTTTCAAAATCATTTGATTCTACAGTCTCCTCAAGAAGACGATTCAAAACTTGACCAGCTTCTGTATTCCAGTATGAGACACCAGATAGAATAGTTCCCTCACCACTATCAACTACAATTTCTTTAACCAAGCCCTCACTATCGCACTTCAGAAGCCATTCATCCTTAAAATTTCTTTTATAAGCTGAAAAATAGGTAGAAACTGTCACCTTAGCATCCAAGAAGTTGGTATGTAGATAATTATCCGCATCAATTACATAGGCATCACTCAAAAACTCTCTCACAAGATACATAGTGTAAAAGTTATTATAAATATCATATTTATCGTTGTGAATTAACTTAATTCCATATTTTTTTTCTAAAAAGCCAAACTTTTCTGCCAAGTATCCTGTTACAACAATAATGTCTGAAATGCCGATTTCGTTCAAAAATAAAATTTGTCGCTCTATTAATGTCTGCTCTCCAATTTTAATCAAAGATTTAGGAGTTGTTAATGTCAGGGGTCTCAATCTAGTACCCATTCCTGCTGCTAAAATAATCGCTCGCATAGATTCTCCTCTTAGTTTTTTATAACAAATAATGTCCCAATAATGATGAGTATGCTACTAATGACTAACTTTATATCTAATTGTCCTCCAAAAAGAGATAGTGAAAAAATGACTGTCCAAATAGAGTAAGTCACATTTAAGCCCGTCGCTTTTACAGGACCAATAGTATCAATAGCTGAATAATAAGAGAGATAGGAAAGAGTACCTATAAGTGCTAAACCAATAATAAAAAGAATCGATTGTGAAGCAATAATGGTTGATAGACTGTAGATAACATCACCTTCTGCAAACATAAATAACAGATAGACTAAACTTGAAACCCACTGCCTAATCAATAAAGCTTGTTTCGGCAAAATATCATCCTTCATACCGTAAGCGGTAATAACACTTTCCGAAGCCCACCCCAGTACACATAACCCTGCTGCCAAGAAGCCAATAAAATCTCCCCCCGCGTTAGAACTTCCACTATAACCAAGAAAAATTACTGCTACCATTGTCAAAGAAAGTCCAAACCATCCCCGTTTGGTCAAATAATCTTTTAACAAAATCGCCCCTAATAAGGCTGCGATAGCAGGATACAGGGCAGATATAGTTGCAGTTAGCCCCGTCCCTAACTTTTCTACCGCATACAGATAAGCTCTCATCCCTAAAGGACCAGCAAACAATGCCGCTATCATTACAAAATACGCACTTTTACTTTTTAATTTTTGAATTGTCATTTTGAGCTGACCTCTGACAGCTAGGTCAGAAGTTAAAATAGTTGCTGAAAAAAAATCATGAAAAAATGCTAATAATAAAGTAGAGGACAACAGCTTATCATCTCCAGAAATGAAAGGACTCATCAATAAAACCAGACCATTTAAAGATGTATCTAAGCCCCAAAACATTCCAGACAATAGACCTTGTATTGTCCCTTTTAGACGACTATTCATATATCCCCCGTTTTCTAAGTTCGGTTGTTAACCAAGAACTATATTCTCTTGCAAAGTCATATTGTTTCTTAGCATAATCTCCAAAGTCCACACCCAGCATATGCTTATATTCACACCAATTGCTCCATAACAGGCCGCAGGATGCAATATAGCAGTAAATTTTCAAGCGAATCTCTTCTGAACAATTATAATCAAAATAGATATCAATCAACCGGTCAATCTCTTGCTGATTGTACAAAGAATAGATACAGAACATAGCTATATCAACATGAGGGTCCTGCATACCAGCATACTCCCAATCAATTAAACGAATTTCTTCTTGGCATTCTTTGGAATAAATCAAAAAATTGTCTGGAATTGCATCAATGTGTGTTAAAACCTTCTTTTCGATATGCTTTTCAATAAATGCGGAGAGATTAAAAACCTGTTTCTTCACCTGATCATAATCATCATATGCAGATTCATACCCATTACGCAACGACTCATAAAAATCTATTTGAGCAAATATATCAAACTCATGTTCAACTTTTAACTCTAAGCTATGAAACTCCCGTAATTTAGACATACATTTTTTCAAGTCAGATAAATCATTTGGATCACAGTTTCTAGCACCATCCACAAATCTAGTAATTTTATAGCCATTATCTGGATTCAAGTATATGATTTCATCACATATTCCTTTTCCATCCAATGTTCCATAAACCATGGCTTCTTGTTGGCGATTAATAAGCAGGTCAGTTCCCTCGCCTGGTATCCGCATAATATACTTATCACCCCTACAAGAAAATAGAAAAGATCGGTTGGTCATTCCCTTTTTTAGAGCAATAATATCACTAATATCATCCGAACTTATCGAAAAGACATGACAGATTAATTCTATTATTTCTGAATGAAGGTGCACTGATTGATTATCGATTCCTCTCAAATCTTCAAAGCTATCAATCTGATGTACAGAATCTCGAGATACAAATACTGGTGTAATCCATAATCTTTCACTATCATAGAGCACTTCTTCCCAGAAAGCATCTTTTCCTCTATCGCTCTCTACAACAAGCTGTAATGAATCACGTATTTTATCACCATCTTTTTCTGAAATGTAGGCAATACCAGTCATTGAATCCCAATAGTCTGTCTTCTCAGAATTACTATTTTCATAAACTAAATAGAATGAATCTGACGAACCATTAAAAAATGGATTTTCTTGACACCAAATATCACAGGGTAAAATATATGTATTTGAAATTTTATCTGCAACAAGCATCAAAGAATAAAGGTTATTCATCTCGGAGTACCTCGAATTATTAACCAAGGTTACACCGTATTTTTCGCCAAGATACTTCAGTCGTTCTCCCATATAACCGATAACAATTGTAATATCAAAAATATCCGCTTCTTGTAATTGATGTATCAAACGCTCAATTAGAGGAAGACCAGATACATCTAATAATGCTTTAGGAATTTCAGTATTAATTGGAACCATTCTCATTCCAAAGCCTGCTGCTAGAATAATAGCATTTTTCATGTAATGTTCACCTTCTAGTTCTACTCAGTTACAATACTTTCAAATGGATACAAATACTCTTCTAACTCATTTTCAATATATTTAATTTCTTCCAAATCACATTGAATCCTTTTCCAAATCTGAGTATTATTTTTAGATTTTGCTGGATCAAAAAAAAGTTTTTTATTCGTATGACTAGACTCTATTAGCTGTAACCACATTCTAATTTGTCTTGTTGTCTCCTCATAGTTGTAAACCATGTCTTCAAATTGGATAAACTTAACCTGTGGTGAATCCATCGTTTCAAACTTTCTATGATTTCTTGTGTATTTGAACCACTTACAAAATTCTTCTACATTACTAGGGATGATACCGTCTTTCCAAAAATATTTTTCTAAGACAAAAATATCTCTTGGATCCCTGTCAACAACTACAACTTGTATATCATTAAAATATCTTAAATACCGCTTCAAATTTGTAGGTGGCACAATCTGATCAACCATTACTATTTCAGAGTCTCCACTGACTGAGCCAAATAAATTTTCTATATATCTTTTAGTCGCGTCTAAAAACTTTTCTTCTGAAGGATTTGAACAGTAGGTTATCTCATTTTTTAAAGTATTTAATGTTCTTTCGGGAGTATGACGCCACAAGGTTAGCTTTAATATTTTATTAAGAATTCTCTTTCTAAAATAATATAATTCTCCCTTATCCATTAAATCATACTGCCACCATCCTTGATAACTGAATTCTACCAATTCTTCCAAGTATTTATTTGAATAATACTCCCAATTATTACCAAAAAAATGTGCATACTTCTTGCCAAAGATATTACCTGAATAAAATTTAATCAGTTTTTTATACCTCTTTATTGCATGACCAGAATTGTGCCTATTGAAATTCTCGACAATATTGTACTCTAAATCAGATATGCCATCTGGATCTTGAATGAAGCGAAATTCTTCATTTGTAAAAGAGTACACATTTTCAAATTCTGATACAAAATCTGTGATAGCACTGGAACCAGTACCGTAATAACTCGCACAGGTAATAAACTTCATTATTTTTCCTCCAATATTAATTTAGAGAGCATTTCCTCCAGCTGGAACTGTATATTTTGGGGACTGAAATCTTCCACTCTCTCTTTACTTCTTAAGCGGTACTTATCATATAAATCTGAATTGGTTAGGAGTTCATATATTTTATCTGCCATATCTTCAGGATGTTTAACTGAACTTAATAAACCATACTGATTATCACCCAATATTTCCCTTGGACCAGTCTTAGAATCCGTTACAACCATAGGCAACTGATAGGATAGACCTTCTAAGATTATCGTTGGTAAGCCCTCTCCAGCAACACTCGCATGAACCAATAATTTTGCTGAAGCATAATAATTCTCCACATTTTTCTGAGCCCCCATAAAGTGAATATGCTTAGAAACTTCTTCTGGCAATTTTGCCACAAACCTCTTTACCAAGTCTTCTTCAGGACCATCTCCGATAAATAATAGGTTGGGAAGTAACCCGTACTTTTCATTTAGGATTTCTAAAGCTTTGGCTACCGTGTAGTGATCTTTGTGTGGATACGAAAATCTTGACACCATGATAATGAAATCACCATAGCGTGCTTTTAAAGAAGAAATAAGGTCTTGTTGAAGAGGCTTATGAGCGATAAAAGTTGGGTTATATAGCTTAGTAATATTTAATTGTTTTTCCAATCCACTATGATAGCTCAGTACTTCCTCTTGCGCATCGTCAACCAGTACTACCAAATTTTGAATTTTTCTATATAAATTTAAATAACCATCAGAAATGAGTAGATAACTATAAAGTGCCCCATGTAACCAACATAGCTTCCGCTTATTTTTAATGAAATTATTGGCAACAAATGTTAAATCATTGAAATGACCAGAAAAAGCTATCACAACATCAAACTCTTTTTGAAAACGTCTATCAAAAAGAATAAACACTTTTAACAGTACATTGAATAAACTTAGTAAAGTAAAAATTATCGGATATGCACATTTATAAAAATAACCTTTCTTTACTAATTGTGTATACTGCTCTGGAGCAAACTTTCTAGAATATGAATAACGAATAATATTACATTCCTCAGGAAAATTCTCTTCCATATCTGTCAAACTAGGATTTAGATTGAAAATCGTAACCTCGTGATTATTGGAAACAAGTAATTTTGCATAGTCACTCCCTACTCTCTCAATACCTCCTATTTGTAAACCATCAAATACCAAAGCAATTTTCATATATAATCCTCTCACTACTCAAACATACTTTTGATATATTTCCGCAAGTCATAGCCTAAACCACTCAAAAAACCAATATATACAAGGAATGCTGCTACAGCCTCAAACAGATGACCAAAAACAGTTACGGGATAGACAATTTCTAGCAAATATAGTAAAAAAATTAGGCTAGCAGATAGAACCAAGAGTAGTCCCTGCCTCATATAAAAATGATACCCTAACGATTCATAATATTTGCTAAATCTCCATTGAATCATCATAAAAGAAAGAATAGAACTAAGTAAAGTTCCTAAAATGATTCCGTAAAATCCAATTATTTGAGTAAGAGCAACACTGAGTACAAAATTTAGCAAACTCACTATAATGCTGTTGTAAAAAGTAGACTTCGTATCTCCTTTGGCATAGAAAAAACGATACACTAAATCCCTCAACATATTGATAGGGAAACCCAGAAGGTACAAAGTCACACAATTATAGTAAACTTCAAAGTCATCTTGCTGAAAGTTACCTCTCAGTATTAAAAATTCCAGTACATCTCGTCCCAAAATAAAGAACAGAATCAAAATGATATAGCCCATGATAGAAATAAAATAGCTAATATTTTTGAAACGCTCAACTCCCTCTTTTAAGCTAGTCAGAAGGGATTCACTTAATTTAGGATAAGCCATAATCATAATATTACCAACAACTAACGTATTTAGCATTCCAACAATCGCATTAGAATGACTCAGTATCGTAACATTTCCCTCACCAGCACTACTCGAAAGAAAAGAATCAATCAAAAGATTGAACTGATACAACCCGGTACTAAAGACCGTTGGTAAATAAATTTGCATCATCGTACGAAATCCACTGGATTTGAATTCAAAATTAAACCTAAATCGCATCCCATATTGAACACAATAATAAAACTGAATCACCGCATTTATAATAGTAACTACTCCCGTAACGATAGATAAAATATAAACATCAGCATCCAGATAAAAAAGAGAAAGAACAAGGAGGAGGTTTGTCACTAAAGTCGCCCATTTGGGAATATTATACTTTCCTTCAACCTGTAAAAATGCTGTCGTAACCCCAATAAAAGTATTAAAGAATTGAGAAAACACCAAGACGCTTATAATAGACTGGGCCGTTTGTTCAAACACAAGATTTCCATTCGAAATCAAAGTGATAATCGGTGTTCTTACAATTAAAAAAAGGCCAGAAACAGCTACTGCCGCTAGGTAAATAAATGTTAAAAATGAATTAATGACACTATCTTTTTCTTTTTTAACATAAGCAGGGATTAAAACTGTCGTAATCCCTGTTGCAAAAAAACTAAAGATAAAGACGGATAAACTCAGCAGTAAATTATACGCATCAATAGAAGCACTGGCTCCATACTTTGAAGCCAACAATGAGGACTTTATTAATGAAACTACCTGTGTCATAAGTGTCAATACTAACATCAACAAAAACTGCACTGAGTCCTTTTTTAATAAACTTTTCACTTTATTACTCTCTATCTCACACATTATTTCTAAATTGATTTTTCGCCTGTTCTCTTACTAGTTCTAAATTTTGGAATTCTGAAAACCAGCTATCATCAATTAATGTACTATCTTCCGGAAAATTACTTATATCAATATAGAATGAATCTGGATTCAATTCATCAATAACATTAATTGTCTTAGAGCTATAAGCTATCGGTAGGACCTTTGCTCCAGATAACCAACCTAAAATCATACTATGGAAGCGCGTTCCAACAACATAAGAATAGCTTGCAAACAAGTCCAAAAATTGATCAATTGCCCCATTATAAGCAATAAGTGTTACATCATCGTTGAACTCCTGCTTTAATCTATCACACATATCTAAATCTCCCTCAGCTTCACAAAAAGAAAGCAAGTGGACGCGATATCCTTTGGATAGAAAGGAACCTATGATTTTCTTCATAAAAGAAACATAGGACATTTCATATTGTTGAAGTTCAGGGCGATTGGCCAAATTCACTACAGAGATACCAACTATATTTTCTTTTTCTGCGGTAGGAAGCTCAAGGTTAAATACTGCATCAGGTGCAAGGGAGATATTGTCAAATCCCGCAAAATACTCTACTGAAGTTTTATCTCTAAAAACAATGCCATCGAACTTACTAAATAAGTCTTGATAAGCTGACAAAAAATAATCCGTCTTAACTGGGCCAAAATTTGCACCTACAACTGTTATCTTTCTTGAGAGTTGTTGAAGACGATCATAGTAGTAATAGTTATCCTGCCAACGACCTTCCTCCATAAACATCGATCCTCCAATAATAAGAGTCTCATTATACTTTGATAACTCTCTTTTCAAAAAAGGTGTTTGCTTAAATAACTTATAGCAAACCTTATCAAATCTTCTGCATAATCGCGAATATTCCCATACGTTAAAACCATATTTTTCTAAATACGAAGCCTCATTTTTGTCACTCACAAAAACGGTGAACTCCCGATTAGGAAACCAATCTTTTAATACCTTGAGAAATAAATCATCTCCTAAATTTTTATTGACATATGCATATACAAAAACTTTTTTCATCTATATACCCTATTTCTACTTACAAAGAAAAATACATCTTAAAACCCAAATTGAAAAGGATATGTCTCATGATAACCAAAATAGATAAAGAAGGTATACCAGTAGACAACCAATGCTAGCATATAAACCACAGTTATCAATTGTTTTCCATAATGTTTGGAAGAAACTAACACCGTCAGGTTTGGTAACAAGACTATTTCAAACAATGAGAAATAGGCACTTACACGCTGTGTCAGATAATTTGAATTAGTAAACAGGAGAACAAAAATTAAAAATAACATTATTCTCCAAAACTTGCTTAACCCCAAGCTAAAATCTTTGGTATATAGGCTATAAAATATATATATGGACAAAACAAAACCTACCAAAGCAACCTTATACCAATCTACGCCCAGACCCTCTCCTAGAGTTAGATAAACACGATACTTATCAGATGAAATTAAACCTAATCGCAAAATAAATTCAAAAATTGCATTAACAATAAAAGGAACTATCATAACTGCAACTTGGACAACTGTCGTTAAGCCATACTTACTTTTCATCAGATAGTATAACAGAACCATCGCAATAGCAACCGAGGAGGACCTGTGAAATAGATAAGCTAAGAGTAATAAGACTACAATATTTTTGAAATTTAGTTTTTCTATCTTTGAAAACAAATAAAAAATTACAGCCATTGCAAGCATTTGTCGCATCATGTTCAATGAAATATTATAGTATAAAAAACAATATGTAAACCACTGAAGCCATTGAGGGCAACTTTTGAAATTCTTTATCCCTAGCAAAACAAATAGATTTGTCAGGAAAGATAAAATAAATAATACAAAGCTAGGAGTACCAAAAATCTTGGCACCTACATATTCTAGTGCCAAAAAACTGGCTTCAATCTCATTAAAATTGATGCTTAAAAATTCTTTTAACCCATAAGGATAGGACTTCGCAATTTGAAATACTGGCAAAACATATACTTCAATATCAGTGCCTATTGTGTAGTGTCTTAACCCAGCAACAATAGATACTAATAAAACTGCTATAAGGCCAAATACTGTTGCTTTCTGTTTACTTGAAGTCTTTTCTGAAGCATATATCAGCAATGTAGAGGCTATAAAAATGAATAAATAAATAAACATGACTTCTCTATTCTATTGGACCTAGGTCCCTTATTTTCTATTTTTTAAAGAAAGAAACTTATTTTCAGTTGTTAATACACCAAATAATAACCGAAACTTTCTTATCGTAAGCAACTTCAACTGAAGAGTTCTCCGTGATGACAAGGTCAAATAAGAATACCTAAGAAGATCACATACATAGGCATAATCAAATGATAACATCAACTGATTTCTAAATTCCACCCAGGAAGAATAACTAGCCAAAAACCGCAAAGTTGATAGGTAGTCACCTAGGGACTTCTCGTAAAACTCTTCCTCACATTCAGGGTAATACTCTAAAAATTGTTTTTTTGTTTCAAACACTGTATGTCTATCTTGAAAACTAACATTTTTCTGATAAGAGGCACTAGCTTGATTATCCACATAAGTATAGATTGAATCAGGGAAATAGACGATATTGGTACAGTGACTGAGATACTGCCCAACAAAGATAGCATCTTCTCCAATTCTGATTCCCTTAGGAAATCGAATGTTATGCTCGTGAATAATCCTTTTTTTGAACACTTTACACCAAGGACCATTTAGGCGATCTGTCAGCAGATACGTTTTACATATGGTATCCAAATCACTCTCACATTTTGAAAACATCGGAACAACAGGCTGAATCTGACCATCTAGCTCACGTTGTAATTCAAAAATTGTTAAGTCCTTATTTTGCTCTTGAGCAACTAAATAGGCTTGTCCCCAACCAGATACAAGATAATCATCACTATCAACAAATAGAATGTCTTCACCATTAGCTAGCTCTAAGCCATGGTTTCTAGCTATAGAAACGCCTGCATTCTCTTGGTAGACATATCTAACTCGCAAATCACGACTGACATAGCTCTGACAGATCTCCTGTAAGTTATCAGCACTGCCATCATCAATCACCAAAACTTCAAACTCAACACTAGTTTCTACCAATATGGAATCTAAACAACGCGAGATTAATTGCGCATTGTTGTAGACTGGAATAATAATGGATAACATGATTCCCTTCTCCTCATTTTCTCATCTGAAATATTCTCTGTAGAGTATCAAAACCTACTAATAAGGATAAAATAAGAGCTGTCCTTACTTTCAAGGGAGTAGCCGAATACATAAGAACACTAATCCTATATTTTCTAATATAATTTATGACCCGTATTCTTTCATCACGATATTCTTCAGCAATTGGTATCATGAATAGTATCACAATAGCCATATTCACAATCCGCGTCATCAAATTCATATAATTTCTATCAGAGTTAGCAGATGTTAAAAAATTTTCAAAGTAAGATAACGATTCAAGTTTTTGCTTGTTGAATCCATTTCGCATAGCACTACTTGGTCTAATCAAATAATGATAGAGTGGCGCACTAATATAAGTAATTGAAGTACATGAATGAAATAAGCTATACTTAAATAGAAAATCTTCTCCTACTGTCACATTTTCTGCAAAAGAAAAGCCTTCTATTATTGAGTGTTTATATAGAGTTCCCCATACAGCTGTCACTTCCATATCTTTATATGGTTTTTCAAGGTGACATAAATCTCTAATTGCTAGATTAGCTTCTACAACCTCAGTCTCAAATTCCTCAATATTCTCAAACGACTGCATTGTCTCAACAGTCTTACAAGAACAGATAATACAATCTGAATTTGTTCTTTGTAGTTCGGAAACCATCATTTCTACCATCTGGGGATGGATGGAATCGTCACTATCAACAAAGGTAATATATTCACCTTGAGCGTATCGTAAACCTAGATTTCTAGCTACTGAAACTCCTGCATTTTTTGTATGAAAGACTCTAATCCGTATATCCTTTTTAGCATATTCCCCACAAATCTTACCACTTTCATCCGTGGAACCATCATTAACTAATAATACCTCTATATTCTTATACGTCTGCTGTAAAATAGATATAATGCAGTCCCTTAAATACTCTTGAACGTTATAAACAGGAACGATAATCGATACTAAGTCACTATTTTTCATTCCAGCTCCTACTTAAAAATAATATCTCTATATTCTAGTTCTCTCCGTTGAGTTACAATCTTACCGTCACCAATATTTCCTGAAAGAACTGTACCTGCACCTACGATACAATTGTCTCCTATAATGGTCCCTTTTAAGATGACAACATTACTTCCAATCCAGCAGTTCTTACCAATATGTACTGGCTCTGTGGAAAAACCTTGTTTCTTCAATAACTGTTGTCTGTCAGCAAACCTATGGTTATGATCATAGATTTTAACATTTTCTCCAAAAATTGTTCCTTGACCGATTTCTATACGCTCATTCGCATTTAGAGAACAGTAATTATTAAAAAAACAATCGTTACCAATTATTACACTAGCACCTGTATCAATCATGATGGATAGTGATTTCCGCCAAACAACATTCTTTCCTATTTGTAACTTTTTTCCATAAATAAGTTTATAACATAGCCAAGTTAGGTACATTTTTAGATAATGTAATAGTTTTATACTCTTCATTCTACTCCTAACAATTATCGCTTTCTCTGATAATTAATAACCATGGGTCTTATATGTAGCTGAACAAACGATAATATATTCAAAACTGCTTTTCTAAGAGGGGTTTGTAACAGAGTACGTACCACTCTTCTTGATTGCTTTTCATTATAAGGTGATTTTTCAATACCCAACTCTTTCATATAACCATTCCATTTTTCTACACCAGAAACGCTACTTTGTGCATA
Source organism: Streptococcus sp. 2020WUSS089 (assembly GCF_044427405.1). Lineage (NCBI taxonomy): Bacteria > Bacillati > Bacillota > Bacilli > Lactobacillales > Streptococcaceae > Streptococcus > Streptococcus sp. 2020WUSS089. Next base: position 304,220 of record NZ_JAOTGD010000001.1, read on the forward strand.
CCATGGTCTGATAGAAGAGATACTTGTTGTAAAGTGTCGGATAACAACTTCTTTTTTTGCCTGTTCCAGACAGGAATCACTATAATATTGAGAGGGTTTCTTAAAATGCAACATCTCTTTATAGGCAAAATCATAAAAAGCGGTCATCATATTGTATTTAGGATTCAGCTCATAGTAGCAATCGTATAACAATGAATTTAATAATCCCAAGTCACCCTGCAAGGGATTGCCTTCAAAATATTCTAGTTGCTTTAATAAGCGTTCCTCAAGATGTAATGTTCTCCATTTCACTAAATCAATAAGCATTACTCCTGGATTGAACATAGAATGTTCAATTGGAATATTCAATAGCTTTTTATAGGTCTCATTAAAGACATCTGTGACTGCTGCTACAACCTTATCACTGATGTCCATGTAATACAAATCTGTTACTGAACCTTGGATCATGATATCACTATCTAAATAAATAACCCGTTCGACCTCCACAGGAAGCAGACTACCTACTAGTAATCTATCATATGAGCTAACTGATCCCCTGTCAAGATTGATATTTGTATTAAATATTTGCGTCGTCAGTTGAATAAAAGTAAGTGTAGCATTCGGAAATTCCGCAACCAACTCTCTAAGCTCTTCTTTTTTTATTTCAGATATCTCATTGTCAATAACCCAGATACGAATTTTCTGCGTGCCTTCTGTATTTCTCAATAGTGATAAAACAGAAACTTTCAGAACATCTGCAAAATTATTATCGCTAGCATAAACAATATTCATCTTACTTACTTGCTTCCCTCTCTCTTAATCACAACTTGAACAGTTTTTAACAAAATCTTGATATCTGACCAAATGTTCCAATTATCAATATATTCAACATCAAGTTTGACAACTTCGTCAAAATCAGTAATATTGCTTCGACCACTGACTTGCCATAATCCTGTAATACCTGGTTTAAAACTTAAACGACGTTTCTGACTTGGTGTGTATTTTTCAAATTCATCAACAGTTGGCGGACGCGTGCCAACTAAGCTCATGTCTCCAATTAAAACATTGTAAAACTGAGGTAGCTCATCCAAACTAGTCTTTCTAATGAAATGACCAATTGGTGTTATGCGTGGATCGTTATCCATTTTGAACATACCACCTTGCATCTGATTTTGAGCCATTAATTCTTTTTTCCGCTTTTCAGCATCAATATACATCGAGCGAAATTTATAGAATTTGAAAATGCGACCATTTTTTCCTACACGTTTTTGGACAAAAATAGCAGGGCCGCCATCACGTCTGATAAGTGGTACCAAAACTATTGAAGCCAATCCACACACAAGCAAGCCCACAATAGCTCCTACAATATCCAAAATTCGTTTCATAAGGATATGACTAGGCTTATAGAAATTGGTAGAAAACGTTACAATACTATGGTCACCTAACAGTTGAATTTTTTTATTTTTCAAAGCACGGAAACCAAATGAATTTACATCAACACTCACATCGATGCCTAGAATCTCAAATTCTGAAACAATTTGTTTTAAATCAAAGTGTTCACTTGGTAAGTTAATAAAAATCTGGTCAACAACTTCTCGAGTAGAAAACTCAACAGCTTCTTCTACAGTGTTAAATTTTGGAATCTTTAGTTTAACATTGGTTCCAACTTGATCTAAAAAGACAAGAGCCACTAAATTTTTCTGAAATAGTTTCTCTGTTTCAAAAAGCTTTTGCATACTTGCCCAGCGATCTGTTGTAGTTATCAAGACCGTTTTTCCTTTATATTCTGAATTTAGAAAAAGAATACCTTTAAAATGTCGAACTGTGCAATTTAACAAATAAATCAGGACTGAGTTCATTAATATAAAATAGATAAGACCTCTCCTAGATAAACCAAAGTTATCTTCTAAAAAAAATGAAATAACTGTTAAAAGAATGGAAAAAACCAAACTATACCATAGAGTTTTTTCAAATTCTTTTAAAAAACCACGATTTTCAAAGTCACGGTATAAATTTGATAAATAAAAAGCAAAAAAGTGCACCATCAAGATAATATGAATTCCTGAACGACTTAAATCTGAATTCGGAATCTGACTCGTAAGAACAGCCGCTATCAGAACTGCGATCATATCATAAAGAGCCAATTTTGCTTGGAAATAACCTATTTCGTTACTCAAATCTTTACCCCCCGTTACCATTAATTATAAGCTTTTTTTTCTAAAATCAAACCTGATTTTTTAATATCATTAAAGGATTTTTCTTAAATAAAGCCTTTGCCCTATCTTCTCCATATTCTTCTTTGACGATCTGATAGGCTTGCTTCATAAATGGAGGACGGACCGTCGTATTATGCATATCACTCGCCACACAATGAACCAAGTTATTCTCAAGAAAGAACTGTACTCGTTTCTTAAATTCCTTCGAACGGTCGCCAAGCAAACCTGGTTTTAAAACATGACTACTGTTGACCTGAGTATAACACCCTTTATCTAGCAACGCCTCAACACGCTCTGCATAAAAGGCCAAGGCATCATATCTTTCAATATGTGCAATAACTGGCGTCAATCCCAGAAGGTTTACTTCATTTACTGCCTTTTGAATATCTTTCCAAGGAGTATTCATACTAAACTCTAGCAAAATATAGCGTGAGCCATTGATGGTTGGAACCTTGTTTTTTTCCAATTTTTCCATCAAGTTTTTACTATAGTAGAGTTCGCCACCATAACATAGTCTCAAGTCTGGATATCTTTCTTTAACAGCTTCTTTCAATTTATTAAAGTTAGCCATAATGACTTTTTCAGGTGTTTCAAACATCCCTTTACGTCTATGCGAAGTCGCAACAATAATGCGAACTCCTTGTTGTCTAGCAACTCTGATTAATTCCAGACTTTCTTCAATAGTCTTTGGTCCATCATCGACTCCAAAGATAATATGCGAATGAATATCAATCATCTTACACCTATTTTAAAGTTCATCTTATACAGAGGAAGGTAACTAGGCTTTTTTGCCATAGTTACCATAATTACCATACTCACCATATCTCTCAGCTGTGACATCGTATTTATTTAAAATCACACCCAAAAATGGAGTTCCTGTTTGTTCTAATTGCTCTTTTACTTTTTTTACAGCTGAACGCTTGACTGTTCCAGCCTCAACAACTGCTACCATTGCGTCACATTTTTGAGCGATGATTGCTGCATCGATGACCATTCCAAGTGGTGGACAGTCAACAATAACGTAATCATAATAGCGTCGAAGAGTCGCCAAAAGATTTTCAAAATTCTTACTTTGTAAGAGGGCAGTTGGGTTAGGAGAAACCTTTCCAGACTCAATAACTGTTAGATTTGGGACATCTGTATCACAGAGTCCTTGAGACAAATCTGTCGTACTAGACAAGTAATCCGTCAAGCCAGTAATTTTTGTCGTTGGTTTGAAGAAACCTGACATAACAGAATTACGGATATCTGAGTCAACCAAAACCGTCTTATAGCCTGAACGAGCATAGGCCATTGCTAAACTTGCTGCCGTTGTACTCTTTCCTTCATTTGATTGAACAGATGTAATACCTACAACTTTAATATCCGATCCACTTAATTGGATGTTGGTACGAATAGCATTAAAATACTCTTCTGTCTTACCTACTAATTCTTTTTTCGTGCGTGCAATTTCTAATGTCGCCATGTCTTACTCCTATTTCAATTTTTTCGAATCTGGTACTACACCTAACAAGGTCAAGCCCATCACTTCCTCAATATCCTGAGGACGTTTCACACGATCGTCTAAAATTTCAAAAATCAGCACTAAACCAACAGCAAGTACTCCACCGCCCAAGAGACCAACAGCAATATTTCTCGATGTTTTTGGCGTAGATGGAGTTTCTGCTGGTACAGCTTCTTCCAAAGTTGTCACATCACTGACCTTAGTCACTTCGATAATTTTTTGAGCAGCAACTGTCCGTAAGCTGTTAGCAATACGAGCTGCTTCATTTGGATCAGCATCGCTAACTGTAATGGATAGGATACGAGTATCAACGGGAATATCAACGGTAACTTTGTTAGACAAATCAGTAGTAATATTGAGCTCTGACTTTACTCTAGATAACACATCTTGTGATAGGATGATTTCCTTATAGTCTTTAACAAGATAAGTACCAGCCTGCAGTTCCTGGTTGGTCAAACCTGCGCCAGCCTCAACATTTTGACTAACAACATAAATACGAGTTGTTGAGTCATACTGAGGAGTAACTAAGAAGCTACTAAAGACAAATGCAATCCCTGCTCCCAAAAGAGCTGTAATAATGATTAGAAATTTCTTTCTCCATAAGGTTTTTAACAACGATAATACATCAATTTCAATTGTATTTACTTCTTGATTATTCATAATCTCTCCTATTTATTAATTTCCATCCAAGACTGACTGGATGGCTGATTTTACTTGTGCTAAACTATCTTGATTAATCTCCATCATATACAACTGTGAACTTGGCATTGCGTATGAAGTCAAATCATTACGCCCTGTCCCTGTCAAAGCCTGAGATGTGACTGAGAACTGGGTACCTGATTCCAATTGTGTATTAACAAGGCTCATAATAGTTTCAATACTCAGGTCTGTTTGGATGGAACCTTCCAGACCAGCTAGAATTTCCTGGTAGTTACTGAGGTTATCCGGGGAACTTAATTTTTTGATGATGGCTGCAATAACTTTCTCTTGGTTTTTTCCTCGATCATTGTCGCCATTAGCTAGAGAATAGCGCTCTCGAACAAATCCTAGTGCATGATCCGCGTCCAAATGTATATCGCCTTGAGGAAAGTAATAACCTTTATATAAGCCAGTAAATTCCTGTTCATTGTAAACATCTATTCCACCAACCAAATCAATCAACTGCAAGAAGGAGGTAAAGTTCAATCGGATATAATTGCTGATGTCAATACCGTATAGATTTTCTAGTGTGTGAACAGATGCGTTCACTCCGTAGATCCCTGCATGAGTCAGTTTGTCGTATTGATTTTGACCACCGTCAGCAATTGCGACATAAGAGTCCCGTGGTGTGGTCGTCAGCAAGATTTTATGGGTTGTACGATTGACTGTCATAATGATATTGACATCAGACCGTGAAACGGTCGAAATTGGTCCATAGGTATCAATCCCACTGATGTAGATATTGAAGCTAGCCCCACTTGCCTGCTCTACAGTTGTCTCCACTTGTTTTGTGACCTTAAAGGTATAGAGCTTTCTGACTTTATTGGCAAAATCTGGATCTTCCGATTCTAGAATATTGGTGAAGACGCCATTAAATACCATCGCTTGTATCTCACCATTCATCATGGATTGATAAGCAGTTAGGTAAGAGCTAGTTGGAGTCGTCGATAACTGAACCGATTTCATCTTCGTAACGTCATCCAATAATGCGGTGACATTCTCTTGGTCGTAATCAGCTGGTGCTGTGACTGTGGATAGCTGACTGATATCTGTAATCTCGCTGTCCGCTGGCACGACGACACTCATTTCATACTCAGAAAATGTCGAGTTGGAATTCAAGCGATTTGAAAACCTAACGACTTCATTCATCCCGTAGGCCCCGAGGGAAGCTACTAGTAAGGATAGTACTAACAAGATCATGGTAAAAACACGCGCCTTCTTCCGCCATATCAACCAGGCTGTCAAGACTAGAATCCCACTTGATACCCCTGCAAGGATATGATTCAAATATCTAAAATCTAAAATATCGTACCGGTACATCATATAGAGCGACAAAGTCAGAACAATAACATACAAGAACCATAAAGCGTAATTGACAATCTTTAATCGTGAAGATTTTCTACGTCCACTTCTCTTTTTCATAAACAACCTTCCTTTTACTTATAACTTACCCATTATATCATAGAAATTAATATTTTCCTACCCTTCTTTAGTGCTGGAAAACGTTATCTTGTTCGTTTTTTCACATTTTGATTGATCGGATGAAGGTAAGTTGGTTTGCCGTTGATTCGGAAGCACAATAATCAAAACCATCCACCTTAAAATCTTGAATGTCCGATAATTTCTGAATATTGTTCTTAGCCAACCAGGACAGCAATCTTCCTCTACCTTTTTTTGATATAGTCGAGTGAACTTTTAGCTGCCCTGCTTTTTCTTCCATGAAAAGAATTTTAACTAATCTTTTCTGAATCTGTGGAGAAAACACCTGCTCAAATTCTGACGAAGCCAATGAGAGAATCAGTTCATCATCACCAACTTCTTGGTCATAATACGGTCGCCAGTACTGTTTTAAAGACTGATTGCCTATCTTTAAGCTCCCTTGAAAATCTAAGCGGTGAGGTGAAATGAATTCAAAAGGATGAATCAATCCGTATAAGGCTGTCGCAACACGAACGTGGTCACGTAGGTAATTTTCTTCTTTCGAATCTATACCTCGCCTATCCATATAACGATACATGAGACCATCATATAACTCCCAGGCTGGATAGGTTTTTGCTTGACCTGTCCTGATTCGATGCCAACGATCAGCTTCTAACTCAGCCTTTTCTTCATTCAATTTATAAAAGGCAGCCATCTTTTTTACATCAAATTGACTTATGGCATCCAGTACCTGCTTGCTTCGATCAGACAGGGGATAAAACGGGGCATTCTCTAGATTTGTATTTACTTCTTTTGCATTAGGTATAATTATTTTCATCACTTAATTATACCATAGAGTAGCTTAATTCCTGAACCTCAACCCCATTATTCATATATTGTATTTCTGCAACTTTTCCTATATACTAGCTAGTAACATAGTCTATAAAAAAGGGGGCTTAGATGAAAAAATATCAAGTTATCATCCAAGATATTTTGACTGGAATAGAGGAACACCGATTCAAACGCGGAGAGAAATTACCTTCTATCCGTCAACTCAGCGAGCAATATCATTGTAGCAAAGACACTGTCCAAAAGGCTATGTTGGAATTAAAGTACCAAAATAAGATCTACGCTGTCGAAAAAAGTGGTTATTATATCTTAGAAGATAGAGATTTCCAAGACCATACTGTAGAGCTCAATCCAGCAGACTTTCAAGAATTACCCTATGAAGATTTTCGGATTTGTCTAAACGAAAGTCTTATTGGGCGGGAAAATTACCTATTCAACTACTATCACCAGCAAGAGGGATTGGCAGAATTGATTTCCTCCGTTCAAAGTTTATTAATGGACTATCATGTCTATACAAAAAAAGACCAGCTGGTTATCACAGCTGGTAGTCAACAAGCTCTATATATTCTCACACAAATGGAAACCTTGGCTGGAAAAACGGAAATCTTGATAGAGAACCCTACCTACTCACGAATGATCGAGCTCATTCGACATCAAGGAATCCCCTATCAAACAATTGAACGGGATTTAGATGGAATTGACCTAGAAGAATTGGAAAGTATCTTCCAAACTGGAAAAATTAAGTTTTTCTACACAATTCCTCGCTTGCACAATCCTCTCGGTTCAACCTATGATATAGCAACAAAAACAGCCATCGTAAAATTAGCAAAGCAATACGATGTCTACATCATTGAGGATGACTATTTGGCAGATTTCGACTCTAGTCATAGCCTACCTTTACACTATCTTGATACAGATAATCGTGTCATCTACATAAAATCTTTTACACCGACACTCTTTCCTGCCCTCCGAATCGGTGCAATCAGCCTTCCTAACCAGCTACGTGATACCTTCATCAAACATAAGAGTCTAATCGATTACGATACCAATCTTATCATGCAAAAAGCTCTCTCACTCTACATTGATAACGGTATGTTTGCACGAAACACACAGCATCTTCATCATATTTATCACGCTCAGTGGAATAAAATAAAAGATTGTTTAGAGAAATACGCTTTGAACATCCCATATCGAATTTCCAAAGGGAGCGTGACCTTTCAGCTAAGCAAGGGAATTCTTTCACCTAGCATCCAACACATGTTTGGAAAGTGTTATTATTTCAGCGGACAGAATGCTGATTTCTTACAGATCTTCTTTGAACAAGATTTTGCAGATAAGCTGGAGCAATTCGTAAGATATTTGAATGAATAAAATCTAATAACCTCATACAAACAATCCCCCTCGAACTTAAAAGACGAGGGGGATTGTTCTATAGTGGAAATTACATCCCAAAATTGTTACTCTGTGAATCACGCTTTCACTTCATAGCCCATCAAAAGTCCACCTTCTTCAGCATAAAAACTGCATAGACCTGATGTTGCAACTTCGTCAATAACAGCCGTTGGAAAACTTGCTTTTACCAACTCTGAGAATTGTTGGAAAAACTTGGCATTGTTGCGGTGGGCCATGACAATTCGACCACCATCATAGCCTGCTTTTTTCATTTCTTCAAAGGCCGCTGTCACAGATTTCTTATGGCCACGCGCCTTTTGAAGCAACTCTAATTTTCCTTCAGCGCTTGCCTCACCAACCATACGGATATTGAGAAGACCAACGACAGTGCCTACCAATTTGCTCAGTCTTCCATTCTTAACAAGATTATCAACCTTCGCTAAAACAAAGAGGAGCTTACTGTGTTCCCGATAGTGAGTTATCGCTTCTACTACTTGTGGAAAATCTAATCCTGAACCAATTAATCGATTGATTTCGTCTACAAGTAAATCCATTTCCCCACTGGCTGACAAACTATCTATCAAATGGATATTGACAGTCGGATGCTCTTCGATATACATATCCCTAGCTACACGTGCCGCATTAAAACTACCCGATAGCCCACCTGTAATCGTCACAACGATAATGTTCTCAGCTCCCTCAAAAGCTGCCTGATAAGCCTGCGGACTTGGACACGCCGACCCAGCTGCAGACTTAGATGACTCCATCACCTCCATCATGTAATCAATATCCAAGCTTGCATCATCAACAAATGCTTGTTCTCCAACCTGGATGGTAAGTGGCACACTAATAAATTCAGTATCCGGAGCTAGATTAGCTAATTGACGATAGTCGCAGCCCGAATCTGCAACAATTTTCCATTTTGACATAATATTCTCATTTCCAATTTTACTTTTTTATTTGACAATAAATCTCTATTTACTTACAATTATATCATTAAACTACCCCATCTGAAAGCATTTTCTTTCAGATGTGACACTCGGAAAAGGAAAACTATGGCAGGTCGTAAAATTTCACCCCAATCTTTGAAAAACCTCTATCAATCAAACAAGGAAGCCAATCAACTGACTAAGGAATCAATAGAAACTGCTCTGCTATTTCTCCTAGAGAAAAAGGAGCTCAAGCAAATTTCAGTATCTGAATTGGTTCGTAAAGCGGGAGTTTCTCGTAACGCTTTCTATCGCAATTATAAGTCAAAAGAAGAAATTTTAGAGATTTATTACGAACGGACTTCCAGCAACCTTAAAAAGAAATGGCATGATTTGCAGGACAAGGTTCAAAAGGACGGTGTCAAGCAAAGTTTTGCGGATTTTGTACAAGATCAAAAACGTAAAGCGGAGCAAAACAAAACTCTATCCAATGTCAGCCAATGGATCAAGGAAAAAACAAAACGGGATTAAAAGTCCCGTTTTTTGCTATTTTCTCACTATTTTTTGCCTAATTTTCTAGTCTTTTTGAGGGCGGCAGCGACTGCCTTGATAACGGCGTAACGGAAGCCTTCTTTTTCAAGAGCCACTACGCCTGCAATAGTCGATCCACCTGGCGAGGTCACTTCTTGCCTCAACTGGGCTGGATGCTTGTCGCTGGATAATACCATTTGAGCAGTTCCAGCCAAGGTTTGTGCAGCCAAAATTTTCGCATCTTCCGCTGTTAGACCATTCTGCACACCCGCATCTGTCAGGGCCTCAATCATCTGATAGACGAATGCAGGTCCACAGCCCGCGATAGCCGTCGCAGCATCTATCAACTTCTCTGACACTTGCTGTACCTTGCCAGATTTTTCTAAGATTTGTTCCAATAGCGGAGCGAGCTCTGGATTGACCACGCTATAGGTTGTCATACCCTGGCCGATAGCGACAGGTGTATTGGGCATGATACGGATGACTTTATCTGCCGACACAAATTCTGCCAGGCTGTCAATGGGCACTCCAGCTGCCATGGAAATCCAAATGGCTGACGGATTCTGACTAATCTGGTCCTGTAAGCCTGATAAGACTGACTGAATCAGGTGAGGCTTGACCCCAAGGAAAATCACCTCGGCCTGCTCTGCTATTTCCCCATTAGAAAAAAGCTGACCACCCACCTTCTCTTGAAGAGCCTGGGCTTTTGCTGGGTTGTGGTTGCTGAGTAGGAGCTGGGTATCTGATTGCTGGCTGACCGCTTGGGCCAGGGCCGCTCCCATGTTGCCCAGTCCGATAAATCCAATCTTCATCTTGTCCTCCTAACGAATGTGGCCGTCGCCTGTGATGATGTACTTGTAGGTGGTCATTTCACGCAAGCCCATTGGGCCACGGGCATGCATCTTCTGAGTGGAAATACCCAACTCGCAGCCTAGACCAAACTCGCCACCGTCTGTGAAGCGGGTCGAGGCATTGACATAGACCGCAGCCGAGTCCACATGGAGTGTGAAAAGTTCTGCCGTTTGGCTGTTTTCCGTCACGATGGCCTCGCTGTGCCCTGTCGAGTGTTGAGCGATATGACTGATAGCCTCTTCTACGTTTGAAACGACCTTGACAGCCATGATATAGTCTAAAAATTCCGTGTCAAAATCTTGGTCGCCTGCTGGTGTGGATTGGTTTAGAATAGCCTGGGCCTGGCTGTCTGCACGTAATTCCACCTGCCCAGCCAGAGCTTCTTCCAAGCGAGGTAGGAAGTGGTTGGCAATTTCTTTATGGACCAACAAGACTTCCGCCGCATTGCAGACTGAGGGGCGACTGGTTTTGGCGTTGACCACAATTTGAAGGGCCTTATCCAAATCCGCATCCTTGTCCACATAGACATGGCAGATGCCTGTGCCTGTTTCGATAACTGGCACAGTCGCATTTTCTACAACAGCTTGAATAAGACCTGCACCACCACGTGGCACCAAGAGGTCAATCTTGCCTTTGGCAGTCATCAACTCCGTCGCAGAGGCACGGCTGGTGTCTTGAACCAACTCAATGACCTTTGGAGAAAGACCAGCCTGTTCCAAACCAGCCTTGAGGGCTGTGACAATGGCTTGAGCCGAGTGAAAGGCTTCCTTGCCACCACGCAAGATGACTGCATTTCCGCTCTTGATAGCAAGGGCTGCAGCGTCTGAAGTCACATTTGGACGGCTTTCGTAAATCATTCCTACCAAGCCAAAGGGAATGGATTTCTTGCGAATGTTCAAGCCGTCTGCCCGAGTGGATTCTTCTAAGACCAGCCCAACAGGATCTGGCAAGTCAATCAAGGCACGAATGCCGTCTGCCATAGCTTCAATCCGCTCAGCTGTCAGAAGCAAACGGTCCTGCATGACCTGGCTAATCTTGCCTTGGGCATTTTCCATATCAATGGCATTGCCTGCTAAAATTGCCTCAGTCTGAGCAACCAACTGGTTTGCCATAGCTGACAGGGCCTGGTTTTTCTGCTCGGTTGTCGCTAAGTTGATTGAAGCCTTGTGGGCCAATAAACTATCTAATAATGCTTGTGTTGTTGTCATAAATTTCTCCTATTTAGTCTTTCAGTTTGCTCGCTCGTCAACATAATCAAGATAAACTGAATAACTATAAGCTCACCCAATCGTTGCGGTGAATGAACACGCCCTCTGCTCTGCCATTTGCCAACTGGTCCTGTAAGTCTTTAGAGGACAGTTTGACCCGCCCTTTACCAATCAAACGGTGGTCTGCCTGGCTGTAAACTTCCACAACCTGCCCCACTTCAAAGTCACCTTCAAGAGCTTTGACACCAGCAGCTAGCAAACTGCGACCTTGGTGCAACATCGCCTCAACAGCTCCCGCATCCACTTCAACCGCTGCATCTGTTCGGGCGTAGAAGGCCATCCACTGCTTGCGTTGGTTCATAGCATGGTCATCTGCTAAAAAGAGGGTGCCACGGTTGGCTTGGGTGACTGCTTGTAAGAGAGCGGTATCCTCTTTTGAAGAGCAGATAAAGACGGGCACGCCTGACTTGGTCGCAATCTGTGCCGCTTGCAATTTTGTGGTCATGCCACCAGTCCCGTTGGACGAGCCTGCTCCTGCCGCCATGGCAAACAAATCTTCCGTAATTTCCTTGATTTCAGGCAAATGCTGGGCAGTCGGATCGCTGTTGGGATTGGCTGTGTAAAGCCCGTCCACATCCGTCAAAAGCACCAAGAGGTCTGCTTTCAAGAGCGAAGCCACCTGGGCAGACAGGGTATCGTTGTCCCCCACCTTGATTTCCTCAATGGCAATGGTATCATTTTCATTGATAATGGGAATAGCCCGTTGCTTGAGCAAAACCTGCAAGGCCTGAGAGGCATTCTGATAACGTCTGGCATCCGCAAAATCATCCTGAGTCAGCAAAATCTGAGCCGACACAATACCGTCTTTCATCAGATTCTGCGTGTATTCCTCAATCAGCAAGCCCTGACCCACTGCTGCAGAAGCCTGTTTCTCCGCAATCTTGGTCGGTCGCTTGTCAAATCCCAATCTCCGAAAACCAGCAGCAATTGAGCCCGAAGTCACCAGCACAATCTGGTAGCCCTTCTGATGCAACTGAGCCAACTGATTGGTAATCCGAGCAATCTTGATCCGGTCCAGGCTGCCATTTTCTTGGGTCAGAGAGCTGGTGCCCACCTTAAATACGATTGTTTTTTCTGTCATAATCTCTTCTCACAAAAACTAATATTTGGAAAATTATACCATATTTTAGGTATAAAGAAAATCAATGTTATTTAGCAGAGAATGAGGGAAAATTCCTAGAAATAGGTAAGCTTATACTCAAAACTAAAAGGAGAACTTGTCGCCTCCCTTTAATCTATTCAAAAAATTCCTGTGAGATTGTTACCATTTCACTTTCGCTAGGCTGTAACACTTGATAATCCTTCTCAAAGAAGGAGAGAACTTGCTGTCCATAGCGTTTGGTATGGATGCGAGGATCTAATACCAAGACTAGAGAATCTTGTTTGTCATGTCGATTGGTGCGTCCAATGGCTTGACGCAACTTAATCATCATCATAGGTAGGCTGTAATCATAAAATGGATTTTTCCCTTCCTTACGTAGATGGTGATTGATTTTCTGGACAAAACGGTCCTTTGGATTGTCGAATGGCAGCCTTGTAATGACCTGAATCAATTGGTCCTGGCTGGCAAAGTCAGCTCCCTCCCAGAATACGCCTGTGCCGAGTAAAATTTGGCATTCCCCTCGTTCAAATTTGCGTTTGAGTGTCATTTCCTGTCCATGCTTGTGCTGGGCTAGGTGGGGAATGTTATTGTCTTCTAACAAATCCGACACCTGCAAGAGCAGAGAAATCGATGTGAACAAGACCAAAATCGGTCGTCCCAGCTCTGCTATTTCTCTTAAAGTAGTAGCCAAATAAGCTGCATGCTCCTCCTTGGTCCAAGCGAGGATGTCGGGGAGATGAGTCGGAAAAAGCAGCTGCTGGTTGGTCACAGTTTGAGTCGGTATCAAATCCAAAGTGACCTGCTCAAAGCCCAGCAGATCCGCCAGACTGACCTTTTTGCTGATGGTCAAGGTGGCGCTGATGCAGAAAATCTTGGTATCAGGCAGGTAGCTGGTCGCATTTAGGAGACTGTCCTTGGAGCCCCGCAAATAGGCAAGCCGCTTTTCTTCTAAATTTTTCTCCTCCAACCAAAAGGTATCGTAATAGTCTATGAGCTGATGCAAGTCGTTCAAATCAACATCTCCAAGCTCCACCAGGTTCTGACCAAGTTGATGAAGTTCAGCCTTTTGAACCTCTCGTTGACCATGCTGGCGAAAACGACTCAAAAAATGGTTGAGTTCAAACTGGCAAGACTCATACAAGCGTTGGTCCAAAATAGTCGTCGCTCTGTCCTTTTTACTTTGCAATACTTGTAACATACTTGTCAAATCTTGCGAAGCCGTCGCTAGATTTTCAGCAGCCAAGAGAAACTTTTGAGCTTCATCAATCACCACCAGACGCTTATCCATGAGAGGGTCTTGATCCTTAAGATGGTTGAGAAAATAAGCGTGGTTGGTAATGAGCAATCTACTAGAGAGAGCTTGTTGGTTCAACCGTTGCCAAAAATCCCAGCCCCCAAAAAGACTTTCAGTCTCCAATTTCCCATCGTGGGCAATCTCATCAAAGTAGGCTTGATAGCGTTGTTTCTGCTTGAGTTCGTCCAAATCGCCTGTGTGAGTTTCTGTCAGCCAGACCAGGACCTGCATCTTAAATTGATTGACCAGGCGATTATCATCCTGCCTTTGCAGGGTTCTCCAATAGCTGTCTAACTTGATAAAATGCTTGGGCGATTTTAGAGAGACTATGGGAATACGAAATATCTCTTTAAGCTTGCTCCCTTCCTTTTCCATAATCTGCTCTTGAAGGAGCTTGGTCGGTACGGTGACCAATAAAGGCTGGTCTGACTTAGCAAGTAAAGGCAAGAGATAACCGTAAGTCTTCCCCAAGCCTGCCTGTGCCTGTATAAAATGCACTTTTTCTGCATCTGCCAAGCGTTTTTCTACTACTTGAGCAAATGCAGTTTGTTTTTTGCGTTCATGCAAGCCGAGAAGGGCAATATTGGTCGAAAAATCTTCAGATAATCGGTAGGCCGACTTGATTTCTTCTGGCTTTTTCAAGACCAAGCCATGAATAGATTCTAAATCGTATGATAGGTTTTCTGACAGAACAGGCACCATTTCATCAATGACCAGACGGGATTCAAAGAGCAGATTGTCCGCCAAATCAAGAATCTTTTCAACAATAGACCTGGGTAAGCTCTTTATTTTCTCTTGAATTTTGATGAGCAAGCGCGCCGTAGCCATGGCATCTGATATGGCCGTGTGCGCCTGGTCCAAACCAAGTTCCAAATGCTCTGCAAGATTTCCCAAGCTGTATTTTTCAAAAGTCGGGAAAAATAGCTGTGATAATTCCACCGTATCTACACGTGGCGTCAACAGTTCATAGCCTTCAAAAAAGAGTGCTTCTGCCAAGAGATTGGCATCAAATTTGACATTATGGGCTACAAAAATAGCATCTCCAATCATGTCATAAATGGTACTTGCTACCTGACCAAAATCCGGAGCCTGACTTAGCTGTTGGTCTGTGATACCTGTCAGATTCTTGATATGGTCATCCAGTAGCTCATAGGGATTGATGTCCGTTGCGTAACTGTCAATGATTTCTCCATTTTCAACGAGAACAATCCCGATTTGAATGATTTTTGCATCGGTACCTGTACCAGTTGCTTCCAAATCCACAACGGCATACCGATTGCTTGTTCTTGTGTCTTTCATACTGTTCATTATAGCATATTCCCTCTCATGGAAAAAGCTCCAAACAAATTCCATGAAGAAGACGTGTTTTTTTGTTAGACTAGTAACATCAGTAACTGTTAGAAGAAGGAAAAAGAATGATTATTCACAAATCTGTCAATCCTGTCGCTTTTCAAAATACCTACTACCTTGAAAATGATACCCATCTGATTATCATTGACCCTGGGAGTGACTGGACAAAAATTCAAGCAACTATCGAAAAAATCGGAAAACCAATTTCGGCTATTCTCCTGACTCACACTCACTATGACCATATTATGAGCTTGGACATTCTGCGTGAGACCTACAATTTCCCACCTGTCTATGTGGCTGAAAGTGAAGCCAGCTGGCTCTACACACCAGAGATGAATCTATCAGGTCTACCTCGTCATGATGATATGGAAAATGTAGTCTGCCGACCTGCTGAAAAAATCTTCCAATACCAAGAAGACTACCAGTTTGACGGTTTTCATTTCAAGGTTGTGCCAACACCCGGCCACTCCATCGGTGGGGTATCCTTTATTTTCCCAGAAGCTGAAGCGGTCATTACAGGTGATGCTCTCTTCCGTGAAACGATTGGGCGTACAGACCTGCCAACCAGCAATTTTGACGACTTGATTGCGGGTATCAGAGAACACATTTTCACCCTACCAAACCACTACACTGTCCATCCCGGTCATGGTCAAAATACCAGCGTTGGACATGAGAAAAATTTCAATCCATTTTTTAGAATGTAAAATAAGTACTGCCCAGTTCTGATTGAACCAGGCAGTTTTTTATTATTATTCATCTAATGCATGTTCAGCTATGACGATTGTTTTTCCAGCTATTTCTTTGACCTCACCAGTTGGACAAAATCCAACTTTGGACCAAAAATGACTGGACTGAGGATTGCTTTCTACATAGCCTAGACGCACTTTTTTGAAGTGACTTGCTAACTGAGATAGGAGCTCCGCTATGATCTTTGAGCCAAGACCCTGACCAGCCAATCTTGAATCCACCATAAAAAGTCCGATATAGGCAATCTCTGCAGTCGGATAACCGTCAATTAGGTCTAGGATGGCAACTAATTGCTCTTTATCCCAGAATCCTAGAAAATATTTATCTGGTAGCTCCTTACCTGGCGGACAGTCGACAAGGTCATTTGCTAAACTTTCCAGACTAGGCAAGGGTGGAAAATGTTCAAAATAGAGAGGGTTGGTCTGGTAGAGTGCCAAGACCTGCTCCAAGTCGGCGTCTGCTAACTTTCGTACTTGATAACGATTTGAAAATTGACTAATCTTCATCCTCTTCGCTCCGACTAGGCTTCCCAATCGTTTCAAAACTTGCTCGACTATCCGCTGCCAGAGCCTCCTGCTCGTAGGCATTGATAATCTGGGCAACAACTGGGTGGCGGACCACATCCTTGGCTGAAAAATACACGAAATCAATCTGCGGAATCTTGCTTAATTTCTCTGTCGCATCAATCAGGCCTGACTTAACCTTGCGCGGCAGGTCAATCTGACTAATATCCCCATTGACAATCATCTTGGAATTAAAGCCCAGACGGGTCAGGAACATCTTCATCTGCATAATGGTGGTATTTTGCGCCTCATCTAAGATGACAAAGGCATCTTCCAAGGTCCGCCCCCGCATATAGGCCAGCGGTGCAATCTCGATAATCTCGCGCTCCATTAGGCGCGTGGTCTGCTCCTTGCCCAAAATCTGGTAGAGGGCATCATAGACAGGACGCAAATAGGGGTCTACTTTTTCTTTTAAGTCCCCTGGCAAAAATCCTAAACTTTCGCCTGCTTCTACCGCAGGACGTGTCAGGACAATCCGCTTGACCTGTCCCCGCTTGAGGGCTGTTACAGCTAGAGTAACCGCCAAGAAGGTCTTACCTGTACCAGCAGGACCGATTCCAAACACGATGTCATGACGCTTTACGCTGTCCACGTAGAGTTTTTGTCCAAGGGTCTTTACGCGAATGGGTTTGCCATAGTTGTCCTTGATAATCTCTTCTTCATAGAGGGCAACGAATTTCTCAATCTCATCATTTTTTGCCATGGAAATAGCTGTCACCACATCTGGTGTATTGATAACCAAACCACGACTCACCAAGACAAGGAGAGACTGGATAACAAGACGCGCTTGTTCTACATGTTCTTCCTGTCCAATTACCTGCACTTTTTCCGTACGGGCATGAATAACCACACCTAGTTCCTGTTCCATCAATCTCAGATGGCGTTCATTCGAACCAAATAGACTAAACGAATCATCTGGATGCTTGAGTTGAATATCAATTGAATGTTCTAGCAAGAGTTGCTCCTTTTCCTGTGCTTTTCTCTATTATAACAAAAATAGCCCAAACAGGGCTATTTTGTACTATTTTATCCATCAATGTCCCAAATAATCTTCCCAAATCGCATCAAAATCAGACATGGAAAAGGCAAAGCTGGCCGATTCCTCCAAAAAACGACTGACTTCATCGAAATTATCTGATTGCTTAGGAAAATCAGATTCATCAAAGGCATAATCTGCCAAGATAGCTACTGGTTCATTACTTTTCGGGTTGCGCTGGGTCATCAACCAAGAATAAAAACTTCTTCTCACTACATCTACTTTCTATAATTTTTTTCGTAGAGCTCTATATAGCGCTCCATAGACATCTTACTAACCAATTCCCCTATCAATTCATAAGGAATATTCTTGGGATTTTTCATGCGAACACAGGACTTGCCCATATCCAGTTTGGTAGGCACCTGTGCTTGATAAGCAGCAACGAACCAATCATTCAATTCTTGATCCATATAGATTCCCATGTGGTAGAGGGCGATGTGTGCCTTTTGTGATGCCAAGGCAAGGAAAGGCAGGGGCTCTCCCGGTGTGCAATGATAACCATCAGGGTAGGCAGTAAGCGGCACATAATAGTTAATCATACCTCCCAAGATGCCTACTTCAAAACCAGCTGGTAACTGTTCCACAATCACTTGATGGAGCCGTTCAACCGCTTCCTTCCGATTCTCAGGCAAGGCAGCCATATATTCTTCAATCGTTTCCACTTCAATCAGCATGACTTTCTACTATCTCAACCCCAGCATACTTTCCTTGGCGTGAACCATGTCTGTTATCATCTGACAGTATGGCGTAGGGATGCCTGCTCGCTTACCTTTGAATACAACTGCTCCATTCAGATAATCAATTTCTGTCTTTCGACCATGTTGGACCAAATCCTGGTGCATAGATGGATAGTGATTAGAAGCCTTCTTCGAAGCATCAATAACATATTTCCAAATAACTTCTTCGTCAATTCCATCTGCCTCAGACTTAGCAACAGCAATAAATTCTTTGAAAATCCCCTGTACTAGATTCAGTCCAGCCTCCGTACCAAATAATTCACCAATTGTACAGTCTAAAATGGTACAAGTTGGATTCATCACACCATTGACACAGGCTTTCTGCCAAATAGCACTGACAACATGATTGTCATAGGTCACATTTAGCCCAGCTTCATTCAGCATTTCAATAATATCCGCAACTGATTGCTCATTACCAAGAATATGCTGAACAGACATAGAACCCGGACCTTCTAAGTGAGCATGTCCAGGACCCTTTAGTCCCGCCAACCACATGGTCACCCCAACCATGATACTTTCATCTGGCACGTACCGACGCATGGTCGTCGCATGCCCCAAACCATTCAAGAGACTCAAAACCTTGGTAGTTGGACCGATAATCGGCTTAATATCCCGCAACATCTTTGGCAACTGATCAGCCTTTGTCAATAGAATGATAAAATCTGCTTCTCTCGTTGCTTCGGTCGGTTTCATGATGGGTAAGTGTACAATTTCCTCTACATCTCCAGTCACTTTCAAGCCGTTTGCTCGAATCGCTTCGATATGCTCTTCCCAATTATCCAACAAAATCACTTCATGATTTGTCTTAGACAATTGATAACCAAACCGACACCCCATTGCCCCACTACCAGCAATATATACTAGCATAGACGCCCCCTACACTAACTCTGTTCCCAAAGAATCCTGTTTAATTTTTCCAGCCTTCATCAGACCTCCAAGAGCTTTTTTGAATTGCCCTTTGGAAATACCAAAGGTAGCCTTGATGTCTTCCGGAGCAGACTTATCGTTCAAGGTCATGAAACCTCCATTGCTTTCCAGATAAGTCAATATCATCTGGGCATCATTTTCCAGCATCTCAAATGAACGTGGCTTGAGAGACAAGTTCAAGGTCCGATCAACTGCACGGTAGCCGATGACACGCGCCTCTAAAACCTGACCCAAACGTGGTTCCGCAAAGCGTTCGCTCGGATGGATAAAACCAAGCATGTTGTTGTCTGGCAAATAAACAAAAGTACCATTCATTTTCAAACGATAGACAATCGCTCGCAGATTTTGGTTTTGCATATTGTCATAGGCAGGTCCAGCCATTTTCTGAAAATCTTCCTGAAAAGCTGGCAGAGCCCAAATGCGGTCCTTCTTATCGACGTCTAATTTGACGTACAACTGATCCCCTTTTTTCGGCCAGAGTTCCTTGATTTCAGGCAAAATGTCCAAGGAAACAACCACTTGCTTGTCTGGCAGACCTGTATCCACAAAGACACCCAAATCCTTACGTACCTCTGTGACAGTTCCCCAACCAAAGCTGGTACGACTCGCCCCAACTTCCTTAGTTGTCAAACGGAGTTTTTGTTTCATATCGATATAGGCAAATCCCTTAACAGATTGACCTAGACTATGTTCTCCTTCATCCTTAGAAAGAGCAAAGGTTCTACCCTCTTTTTGGACAAAGTAAAACTGATCGTTTTCGTCAGTCACTAAACCAACGATATACTGTGCTAATAAATCATTCATGATTTTCTTCTTTCTGATTAAAAAGTGGGGGAAGTCTTGTCTAACTCCCCCCATTAGATTTCTTATTGGTTCACCACTGGAAGTTAGACAGCCCGGTGATGATCTGTTTTGTAGCCTAAAAACGTGTTGATTAAACTTCCAACAATTCTTTTTCTTTGTCGGCAGTCATTTTATCAATTGTTTTGATAGCATCATCTGTTACTTTTTGAATATCTTTTTCAAGTGACTTCAATTCGTCTTCAGTGATTTCTTTTGCTTTTTCAGCTTTTTTAGCATCATCCATAGCATCACGACGGATATTGCGGATAGCAACTTTAGAGTTCTCACCCACTTTTTTCACATCCTTCGCTAAATTCTTACGAGTTTCCTCAGTAAGAGCAGGAATAACCAAACGGATAACAGTACCGTCAGACTGTGGTGTCAAACCAAGGTCAGATGCGTTCAAAGCACGCTCGATATCCTTCAAGATTGACTTATCAAACGGAGTGATCAATAGAACACGCGCTTCTGGCACTGTAATACCAGCCAACTGGTTCAATGGTGTTGGAGAACCGTAGTACTCAACTGAAATACGGTCCAACAAACTAGCATTGGCACGGCCAGCACGAATGTGGCTAAATTCACGTGCCAAACTCTGATGAGATTGATTCATGCGCTCTTGCGCTTTAGCAATAATTTCTTTAGACATAAGACTTCCTTCTTTGTATTTTTTTACAGTCTTTTAGTTTACTTTTAGTACTAGGCAACGAGCCACAGGCATAACTGAAGTTAGGCAAGGCGAGTTCAAATACTCCAGTGGAGTATTTGAAGTTGGAAATAAGGAAACAATATTCCCTCAATCGTCGAAGTACATAAAAGAAAAACTAAATGACGATATGATTTATTTTTCTTCTGAAGAATTTGAAACGGTAGTACCGATTGGCTCACCGAAGACAACACGTTTAATATTTCCTGGTTCATTCATATTGAACACGACCAAATCAATATCATTGTCCATTGAGAGAGTTGATGCCGTCGCATCCATAATTTTCAAACCACGACTAATCACTTCACGGTGGGTCAATTCATTGAATTTAACTGCATTAGCATCCTTCTTCGGATCAGCATTGTAGACGCCATCCACACCATTTTTAGCCATCAAAATCGCATCCGCTTCAATTTCTGCAGCACGAAGAGCCGCTGTCGTATCCGTTGAGAAGTACGGAGAACCAATACCAGCTCCAAAAATAACAATGCGACCCTTTTCAAGATGACGAAGAGCACGACCACGAATATAAGGCTCTGCAACTGACTGCATCGCAATCGCTGTCTGCACACGTGTATCCACACCAAGCTGTTTAAGGGAATCAGCCATTACAAGAGCATTCATAACAGTCCCCAACATGCCTGTATAGTCTGCTTGAACTCGATCCATACCCGCTTCAGCAGCAGGTTCTCCACGCCAAAGGTTACCACCACCAATAACAAGGGCAATCTGAATACCTGATTCTGCGACTTCCTGAATTTCCTTTGCCATTTCCTGAACAGTTTTAAGGTCAATACCGACACCACGTTCACCAGCCAAGGCCTCACCAGATAGTTTGATTAGAATACGTTCGTATTTAGGTTTCATCATCTCTCTCCTCTTTTTTATCCCTACTATTCTACCACAAAAACCGTTTTTTTTATACTGAAATCTCCAAGAAAAAAGGAAAATCCTCAACGAACTTTCCTTCTCACATTCTAAAACGCCTCTTTTTCCCAGCTTTTCAATAGTAGAAAATAGAGATTTTTAAAACAAACTAGCCTAGGCGCAATTTCCTCCGTAAACTCTGAGCCCGACTTCCAATTAAACGATCTAGCTGACGAGTCTTCAATGTCAAGATGACAAAAACAAGCATACCTGCTCCACCTGCAACAGCCAAGTGGATAAAGCTAGATACATAGCCATTTGCTGGAAGAATAAGATTCAGGACAAATTCAATCCCCCATACAACGAGTCCCATTACGATAGAAATCCAACTAATGGTCGCAATATCTTTTATCACTAGTCTTTCATCAATATGCAGAACCTTGTCAATTCGTCTATAGAAGAGGTACAGCATAATTCCCAACCCAAATATCGTTGAGATAAAGCTACCATATACCTTAAAGACATAGATCATTGGTACTTGTAAAACGATTTTCACTAGCATCCCAATCAAGAAATAATAAATCGCTCTTCTATTTTCAAATATTGCTTGAATGACCACACTAATGACAGAATATAGGCCCAGAGGTAAAATTAAAAATAAGTTCCAAATGAATAGAGTAATGGCGATAGGCTCTGACGGTCCGTAAAAAATCGTATAGAGTGGCCCAGCTAACAGGACTGTTCCAACAATTGCCGGTATAGTGAATATAAAGAGTAATTGTAGATTATCCGCCACTAAATGAGACGCCGCCTTCAAATCTTTCTTGACAAATTTCTCTGTAATCAATGGAATAGCAACACTTCCCAAACTCAGTGAAATCCCGATAATCATCATCGTAATCTTACTTGGATTGGCAGCCATATACGAATAAAGTTCCAAAAGTTCCGAATTACTGTAATTCGTAATTCTTTCCATAACACGAATAAATGTGACTTGGTCAATAAACTGCAATAATTGAATCGTTAGACCTAAAATGATAATTGGAATCGCATCTCGAACAGTTTCCTTAATAAGTTGACCTGTATCCAAAGAAATCTTTTGTTTCTTAGCATGAAGCAACTTACCAAGGTAACCTTGCTTCCATAAAGTATAAACTAAAATCCCAACACTAGCAATCATCCCGACAAAAGCTGCAAAGGTAGATTGGACAACTGCTTCAAGATAGTCACCGCTACCCAACTTCATAATCATAAATGTTGCTGCCAGTATCCAGATAACCCGTACCAGCTGTTCTGCAAGCTGGCTAATCGCATAGGGTTTCATATCGTGCTGACCTTGAAAAAAACCACGCAAGATACTCATGGCTGGGAAGATAAAGAGAGGCGGGACTAGACTATACATGACTGGAAGTAACTTTTCCTTCGACCCCGATGCGTCTGCCAACCACGGAGCACTTAGATACATGACTCCTGCAAAGACAGCTCCAAAGACCAACATGAGCTTGAAGAATTCTCTGACCAAGTAGAGCGACACCTCTTCTTTACCCAAGACATTGTATTTAGCTACTTGTTTGGCAATAGCTGTCGGAAGACCAGCTGTTGAAATCAATAAGAAGTTGGCATAGATTTGATACCCCATACTAAAGAGGGCATTTGCTTCAGCTCTATATTCCCCTAACCAAATATACCAGGGAATAACATAGGCAACACCAAGTAGGCGACTAAGAATATTTCCAGCAGTCAACCAAGCCAAGCCTCTGGCCATTGTCGCCTGTTCTTTGGACTGCTGCATTTCAACTTTTTCGGACATTTTTCTATTACTTTCTATGTAAATATAAGACAGGAAAAACTCATACTCTTCGAAAATCAAAATCAGACGTTGTTGACTTGATTTGATGAACTTCAGTTCTATCTGCATCTACGTCGCCTAGTCTAATTCTGATTTTCATTGAGTATCAATTATTAATTTCTGTTTTTGGATTTTCACAAAGTCTAACTCTTTCATTATAAACTTTTATCATACCAAAGTAAAAGAAAAACCCACCCATAAGGTGGGCAAGTCAATTAATTATCAATTGAATGATATTTCACTGTCAACCCTCGTTGTACAGCTGGGCGTTGGGCTATTTTCTCTACCCAGGTCTTTAGATGCTTGTAAGAATCAACATCTAAAAATTCTGCCGAGCCTGGATATAGTTCTCCTTGAACCAAGCGACCATACCAAGACCAGATAGCAATATCTGCGATGGTATAGGTATTTCCAGCTACATATTCTCTTGTCGCCAATAGTCGATCCAAGAGATCCAGCTGACGCTTGGTCTCCATTGTATAGCGATTAATCGGATATTCTTGCGCTGTCGGAGCGTAATGGAAGAAATGTCCAAATCCTCCACCAACAAATGGAGCGGCACCAGTTTGCCAGAAGAGCCAATTAAGAACCTCTGTCCGCTCTGCCCATGATTTTGGCAAAAAGGCTTCAAACTTTTCTGCCAAGTAGAGGAGAATATTGGCTGATTCAAAGACCGAAATCGGTTCTTGCTCGGAATAATCTACCATAGCTGGTATTTTGGAGTTGGGGTTGATGGCAACAAAATCGGAGCCAAATTGGTCTCCTTGACCGATATTGATGAGAAAGAGGTCATAATCAGCTTCCGAAATACCTAACTCTTTCAACTCCTCCAACATAATAGCAACCTTAATGCCATTCGGCGTCCCCAATGAATAGACTTGGAAAGACTTCTCTCCCTTTGGTAGCTCTTGCTCAAAGCGACTGCCCGCTGTTGGACGGTTGCCAGATCGGTTGTCATTTTCATCTTCCCACTTCCAAACGAGTGGTTTTGTATATTCTGTCATGTTTTCTCCTATTTTACCTTTCCTGGAAAAAGACTAGCATAGCGATAATGGTTTTGAACCTCTTGAAGGTAATGGGCTAGTTGCACCAATTCCTTAGGCGCTCGGCAAGTCAGAGCTGTTAACTCTGCATTGATAAAGCGACTTAAGTGTCCTGCCAATATATAGAGATTTTCCTCCTTGTCCAGCTGACCTGCTACCTCCAATATTTTTTCACGCAGGGCTTCTGAAAATGCTTCCTGCGGAAGGTTGTAGGCTGCAGAAAGGTATTTATAAAGCTCTTCTTTCTCTGCTACTTTCATTGGATAACTCCTTTTATGTAAATTGAATATAGTATAAATCGAAATCAAGTGCTTGTCAAGAAAATCTCAAGAAAAAAAGATTGCCTTAAGACAATCTTTCTATTGATTAAAGTGAGTTAGGATCAACTTTGATACCAACACCTTGTGTTGTTGTGATTGATACTGAAGTCATGTAAGTACCTTTAGCTGTAGCTGGTTTAGCTTTAGCCATTACATCGTGGAAAGCTTTGAAGTTTTCAACGAGTTTGTCAGCGTCAAATGATACTTTACCGATAAGAGCTTGTACGATACCTGCTTTGTCAGCACGGTAAGTGATTTTACCACCTTTAGACTCTTCAACTGCTTTAGCAACATCCATTGTTACTGTACCAGTTTTAGGGTTTGGCATCAAGTTACGTGGACCAAGTACACGACCAAGACGTCCAACAACTGCCATCATATCTGGAGTTGCGATAACAACGTCGAAGTCCAACCAACCACCGTTGATTTTAGCAACGAGGTCATCTTCACCAACAAAGTCTGCACCAGCAGCTTTTGCTTCTTCTGCTTTAGCACCACGTGCGAAAACAAGAACGCGTGAAGTTTTACCAGTACCGTTTGGCAATACCATTGCACCACGGATTTGTTGATCAGCTTTACGTACGTCGATGTTCAAGTTGTAGGCAACTTCAACTGACGCATCAAATTTAGCGAAGTTAGTTTCTTTTGCAAGAGCAACAGCTTCTTCTACGCTGTAAAGTTTTGTGCTGTCGATTTTTTCAAGAGCAGCACGCAAGTTTTTGCTTTTTTTAGCCATGTTATATGTCTCCTTGTAATCAGATAATCTTGGGTGCTACTTAGTCAGTAACAGTGAATCCCATAGAACGAGCAGTACCTTCGATCATACGCATTGCAGCTTCAAGAGATGCAGCGTTCAAGTCAGGCATTTTAGTTTCAGCAATTTCTTGTACTTGTGCACGAGTAACTGTTGCAACTTTAGTTTTGTTTGGTGTACCTGAACCTTTTTCAACACCTGCAGCTTTTTTCAAAAGAACAGCAGCTGGTGGTGTTTTAGTGATGAAAGTGAATGATTTATCTTCATACACAGAGATAACTACTGGGATGATCATGCCAGCTTGGTCAGCTGTACGAGCGTTAAACTCTTTTGTGAATCCCATGATGTTGATACCTGCTTGACCAAGTGCTGGTCCGACTGGTGGAGCTGGAGTAGCTTTACCTGCAGGAATTTGAAGTTTTACGAGTTTTTCGACTTTTTTAGCCATGATATAAAATCCTCCTATTGTGGTTTTGGCGGTAATTAAAGATTTTTACCTCCCACAAATATGTGTTTTACACATACCTTTTCATTATACACGAATTTCAAAGAAATGCAAGCTTTAGGTTTACTTTTTTTCACATTTTTTATAGAATGAATGTATGTTTGAATCGATTATATTTTTAAAAATAGTAGCCTTTCTATTTATCTTTCTAACCTTGGCCATTTCGATAATTGCTGTCAAGTTTTTTAGGTTGCAAAACCGAGGATGGAACTTTGCAGACATTGCCTTTCCTCTCTATGCAATTGAATTTTATCTGATTTCGGACAAGGCCTACTATAACAGTCTACTGCCTCAGCTTGTCCTAGCCCTATCACTACTAGCGATTGGTCTTTGTGGTTTCTTCCTTTTAAAGAAAAAGAATTTTTTATATCGCCGTTTCTTCAAGGTTTTCTGGCGAGCTAGTTTTATCTTGACCTTTTTGATGTATCTAGCTTTAGTTATTGCGGTCTTCACTTTAAAATCCTAAAATCATCCATCCTTTCATAGATGGCATAATAAATCCCCATTGCAGGCGCAGCGGGGATTCTTTTTATACTAAATCATACAAGGCGACGTAGATGTATAGTCGAATGAATTAGCTTTCAGACAAGGAACTGAGATGCAGGTTGCTAGCACAGCCTAGTGGCTGTGCTAGGTTGGAGATATAACTTGCAAAGCAAGTCACTTCTGCAGAGTACGGCAAGCCGAAAGTGACGATGTATCAAAGTTAATTCAAATGACTATAGATAGAACTGACGTTCATCAAATCAAGTCAACAGCGTATGATTTTGATTTTCTAAGAATATTAATTAGTTGTCATATTGATAGGCCTCTCTGGACATGAAAAGATGGACTTATTCATGAATTTCTAGAGGGAGGCCATCTGGATCAAAGAAGAAGGCCATCTTTTTACCATCAAAATCATCTGTTCGCAGGACTTCATGTCGGATGTCCAAACGGTCAAACTCTTCCAGACAGGCTTCCACATCTGCAACCTGGAAGGCTAGATGGCGTAGACCTGTATGTTCAGGATGAGGCATGGCTGGTCTCAGCGGAGCATCTGGTTTGATGAAGATTTCCAAGATCAGATTGCCTTTTTTGACATTGAAGAGAATATCATTTTTTTCTGGGCGAATATGTTCATCCACCTGTTCAAAGCCTAGTTTTTCAACATAAAATTCTCTTGTTTTGTCATGGTCACTACCGATAATTGCAATATGATGAACTGCATCAAATTTCATTATTGTGTTTCCAATACCTTTCTAGGTTTTGTTCCTTCAGCTGGACCAATGACACCCGCTGCTTCTAGCTCTTCCATGAGGCGTGTTGCCCTGTTAAAACCAACAGACAAGCGTCGTTGAATCATAGAGGCGCTGGCTTTTTGTGTCTCAACTACCAAGGCACGTGCTTCGTTGAAAAGTGGATCTCCTCCAGCATCACCAAAACCTGCATCGCCATCACCTTCTGCCACTTCACCTGGATCAAAGGATTCATCATAATCTGCATCTGCCTGATCCTTGATAAAGCCAACTATTGCTTCTACATCATCATCGGATATAAAGGAACCTTGCAAACGGACTGGATGGTTTTCATCAATCGGTTTAAAGAGCATGTCACCGCGGCCCAAGAGTTTTTCAGCACCATTTTCATCTAGAATCGTCCGACTGTCTGTACCGCTTGATACGGCAAAGGCGATACGAGATGGTACATTGGCTTTAATCAAGCCTGAAATAACATCAACAGATGGTCGCTGGGTAGCAAGAATCATGTGGATACCTGCTGCACGAGCCTTCTGTCCCAAGCGAATAATGGCATCTTCCACTTCCTTGCTGGCTACCATCATCAAGTCTGCCAACTCATCTACGATGACCACAATGAGAGGAAGTGGAATCTGTTTTTCTTCTGAACGGCTATTAAATTCTTCGACCTTCGCATTATAACCTTCTAAGTTTCGGACACCAATTTGACTAAACAACTCATAGCGTTTCTCCATTTCATCCACTACTTTTTGAAGAGCTCGAGCAGCCTTGCGTGGGTTGGTCACAACGGGAATCAAGAGGTGGGGAATATCATTATAGACCGATAATTCGACCATTTTGGGGTCAATCATCATGAACTTAACTTGGTCTGGACCAGCTTTCATAAGAATTGAAGAGATGATACCGTTGACAGCAACAGACTTCCCTGAACCAGTTGAACCAGCCACCAATAGATGGGGCATACGTGCTAGGTTAAAGGAACGGACGGAGCCATTTACAGCCTTACCGAGAGGAATTTCCAGAAGCTTGTCTGGGTCTGTTTTAGATTGTTCCCAGAGCTCACGGAAAGGTACTGTAGCCACTTCGGAGTTTGGAACTTCAATACCGACCAGAGATTTTCCTGGGATAGGAGCTTCAATACGGACATCTTTAGCCGCAAGAGCTAGAGCCAAGTCATCAGCTAGGTTAGAAATCCGATTGACTCGGACGCCGACTGCTGGTTTGACTTCATACTTGGTTACCGATGGTCCAATCTCAGCACGCTCAACCACCACCTTGATTCCAAAACTGGCAAAGGTGTCTTCTAAAACTTTAATATTCTGGCGAACTATCCGTTTTTCATTGGACTGACTCTTAGCTTTTATAGGAGCGAATAAGTCTATGGACGGAAGTTTATATGCTAGTCTCTGCTTAGGCTTGAAATCAATCTGCACATCTGCCTCGTCCTTCTCAAACTCATTTGGTTCAGAATCCTGGCTTGCCGAGTTTGATTGTGCTGGTTGGTCATCTTCTGCCAACATAATAGGAAATTCATCTTCTATGTCTAAGTGGTCATATTCTGAAATAATCGGTACTTGAACAGGCTCTTCTTCTAGGATTTCACCTGTTTCTAAATCGACATGTCTATCTACCAGTGCCAAAGCCCGAGCTGACTCTTCCTCTTCCTCTAGACGAAGGCGTTCCTCTTCTAGACGAGCTAATTCTTGCTGACGTTTTTCTTCTCGTTCTGCTTTCTTCTGTGTTCGAAGCTCTGCTCTTTTTACCTGCGTCTCCGCCAACTTATCTTTGGCAACCGCCAAGCCATCGGCAACATCATAAACAGACCATGGGCTTACAAAAAAGATACCAAATGCTATCACTAGAAGACCGATGAAGAAGGAACCGACATTTGCAAAGAGGAAGGAGACTGGCAGATAGAAGATACTTCCAATCATCCCTCCGCCTAGAAATGCTGTTACCTGAAACTTAGCTAGGTCTGACAAGGCCAATTTTAGAGTATGACCGAATAGGTCACTCCCTTGATAGGTCCAGTCTAAATAAGCCTGAAATTCAATTAATAACCCGATAACAATCAGCCAGAAGCCCGATATGGTCCCTTCTCTTTCGCGTAAGACTTTGGGAATAAGAAGGTAGATAAATGCACCTGCCAATAATAGATAGGCCAGACTACCAAATAATAGCCGGAAAATATTGTAGCTAGTCACTCCAAACACACCTAGGCGACTGGCTGCAAAGACAATGAATAAAAGCCCCAATACTCGAAGGGTGATATTTTTAACACGTTCTTGCTGTGCTAATTCTGCCTTGGTTGGGCGCCTCGTAGCCTTTCCTTTTTTTCTTGTCTTTCTCATAGATACCTCAACTTTCTCAATCTCTTTATTTTATCATAATTGGGAAGAATTTTCATGATAGAAAAAACCCTGCAAATACAGGGTTTCTCTTGGAGTGAAAGAATAATTTAAGAGGGCAAATAATATTATAGAGCGTTTAGAATAATCTGACCTTCTACGTAGAAGGTCGATGTCAGGGTTTCTTGACCATCGTTAACAAAAATTTCCAAACAGTTGGTGTCAACCAAGACCTCTAGCTCTGTCGCTTGAACAGTGACCGCTCGACGAACGGTTGACCATTCCTCTTCACCAGCTTGCTGGATCTTGAGAGAGCTGCGGTCGATATAGACTTCTTGTCTTTCTTTATCATAGCCAAATTGAAGATAGTCTTGGTCAGTCCCCAGTTTCAAGTCTAGACTGTCGTCCAGTTTGAGGGAGAATTTGCTTGGACCTTGAATAACTTGACCGATTTCAATGTCGTCAAAGCTGTTCAAGATACTTGCTGGCAAGACCTGTCTGAGTCCATTCTCACCTTGCTTAAGTAGACGAGGTAGGGTCATTTGACCATACCACTTATGTCCCAAGTCATTGGTTACAAGCGGACGTCCCCATGTATGCATCCAGGCAATCATGACACGTTCCCCTTCTGGACCTTCAGTTGTTTGAGCTGCATAGAAATCATGCCCATGGTCGATTTCCTTGAAGGAATCTGCCACAAAGACTTTCTTGTCCCAGTCCACATGACCAGTCACAAAGATATTGGAATTGATATTGACAAAGTCATTATCTTCTTTTTGATAGCGCATCGGCGAAACAATCAGGTACTCCTGCCCATCTACTTCAAAGTAATCAGGACATTCCCAAACGTGACCTTGGTGGGCCTCACCTTTTAAGAAGATGGACTCAAATTGCCAGTCCAGCAAATCGTCAGAGCCAAGTAGGACGATACAGCCGACACCGTCTTTATGCTTGGTCGCTACGACGGAGTAATAGCGGCCGTCTTTCTCAAAAATCTTCGGATCACGGAAGTCATTGGCGATGACTTCTTCTGGTAGAAGTTCCTCCGTCGCAACAGGGTTCTGTGCGATTTTTTCAAAATGAATCCCGTCTGTCGAATAGGCCATGTTCTGCACCTGTCTGACAGACCCATCTTCATTGACGATGTTGCCCGTGTACATGAGCCATAGGGTATCTTCTTTGACAATAGCAGAGCCCGAGAAACAGCCATCCTTATCGTAGTCCTTGTCTGGAGCCAGGGCAACTGGGAGATGTTCCCAGTTGACCAAGTTCTTACTTTTGGCGTGGCCCCAATGCATTGGTCCCCAAACACTTTCATAGGGATTGAATTGATAAAAGAGGTGGTATTCTCCTTTGAAATAGACAAATCCATTTGGGTCATTGATCCAGCCAATTTCTGGAACAAAATGACGCTCTGGTCTAAATGTCGGATCAAGGGTTACTTTTTCTGCTTGAATATATGCATTGGCTTTTTCAACTGTTTTCACAGGCAGCCTCCTTTTTGATTACTGATTTTCTTTGTACTGATCGTAGTATTTTTGCTTGATAGCTAACCAGTCAGATAGACCGTAGCTTTCCAATTCTTTCAAATAGCTATCCCATTCTTCTTCGATACCGCCGTTGACAATCCATTCTGCACGTTTGCGGTAGATGAAGTCGTTCATATCTGCTTCAACTTGAGCAATCTTATCCAAATCTTCTTGTTCCATGAAGACACGAGGGTAAATATCATCGTTGGTTACATAGTCAAGATAAGTAGCGTGCATCAAGTCCAAACGCCATTTAGCGTCATCTGGCATGGTGGTTACTTTGCCGTAGTATTCGTCAAGAATAGCAAGAGGTCCACCAACTTCTGTCTTCTGACGCAATTCGCCTGGAGCTGTACCGTTCAATGGTAGGTGTTTGAGGCTATTAGTTGCTGTGTCAAGTTCAAAGATATTTTGTTGGCTTTCATCTCCATAAGTACCCCAGTTGTTTTGGACAGATTGGAGCGGAGCGTATTGGGCATCAATCCACTTGGCTGTCAATTCCAAGTTTTTATTAGCTGATGTGATGACCATGCGGTCACGTTGGAAGCCCATACCGTTTGTACGAGTGATGTGCTTGGTTCCATCAGGACCTGCCAAGACTGGCAAGATGTCATAGGTATCGTTCATACCTGTCACATTTGCCTTATCCCAAGTAAAGTAAACACCGTAGAGATTTTCACTTCCTTTAGAGATGTAAGTATTCCAATCTTGTTCAAACGCTTCAGGATCTAGAAGACCTTTTTCTTGAAGGGTGCGCATAAATTCAACACCTTCTTTGTAGTCTTCATTGTCCGCTGTGAAGTCAACAGTTCCGTCATTGCTGACAACTAAGTGGTCATCATTATCACCTACACCGAATGCACCAAAAAGAATTTTGAAGTCCTCATTTCCTCCACCATTGATGAAGCCCATTGGAATTTCATCCGCCTTGCCGTTTCCGTTTGGATCTTGGGTCTTGAAGGCTTCAAGGACCTTAATCAAGTCATCCGTTGTTTTTGGCATTTCAAGACCGAGTTTGTTCAACCATTCTTTGTTAATCCAAGCAATATCGTTAACGGTGTGAATTGATTCCTTACCTTCGCCCAATTCTTCAATCCATGGGAATGAGTAGATATGTCCATCTGGAGCCGTAATCATTGAACGGTATTCTGGGTTCTCATCAAGAATTTTCTTGAGGTTTGGCATATGCTCATCAATCAAGTCTTCAACTGGTACGATAACCCCTTGCTTCGCCCAGTTCATCAATTCCACATCAGAAGCCCCGTCATTATGAATAGCATCTGGCAAATCACCTGAAGCAATATCTAAGTTCCGTTTTTCACCAAAGTCTGACTGATAATTTGTCCAGTCAATATGAACGCCTGTTTCCTCTTCTAATCGCTTGAAAATTAATTTTTCATTCGGATCTGCTGGAGCTAAGGGCGAACTTGCAGTCATAAACTTAAGCGTAACTGATTTTTCCAAAGGGAACTGAACATCCTTTAATTCATAATCAGGGCTTGATGCGGTATTTTTTGAACCACAAGCAGCCAATAAAACGGTACTTGCAAGAAGCGTAACAACTGTTTTTCCAAATTTGTGTTTCATCAGAAACAACCTCCTATTTTGTTTTCTTAAAAATAATTGATACTTATACTCAATGAAAATCAAAAACAGACTAGCTCCAAAGGTTTGGGGAACCTTTGGAGGTTGGAGATAGAGCGAACGTAGTTCGTTTCTACTCACGCAGATAGAACTCTGTTCCTTTTATATTTCAAGGAACAGGCTGAAAAGATCCACTGGATCTTTTCACTCATCAAATCAAGTCAACAACGTCTGATTTTGATTTTCGAAGAGTATTATTAACCTTTTAATGAACCAGCCATGATACCCTTGTCAAAGTATTTCTGGAAGAATGGATACATGACAATGAGTGGCAAGCTAGAGATGACAATAGTCGCATACTTAATCATTTCTGCGATTCGTTTCATTTCATTCATGGCAGCCTGGGCACCAATCATATCCTTGGCAGGCTCACTCTGAATGAGGATTTTCCGTAGCACGAGTTGGAGCGGTTCCAAGTCTGGATCCTTAATGTAAATCATGGCATCGAAGTAAGAATTCCATTGACCGACAAAGGCATAGAGGAAGAGGACAAACATAATTGGTTTTGCCAGCGGGATCATGATTTTCCAGAAAATCTGAAATTCATTGGCCCCGTCCATTACCGCTGCTTCTACCAACTCATCTGGTAAGCCTTGGAAATAAGTTCGTGCCAAGATGATATTCCAAACATTGACTGCACCAGGGATAATAATGGCCCAAACGGTGTTCAACATTCCCAAATCTTTGACCAAGAGATAGGTCGGAACAAGGCCACCACCAAAGAACATAGTGAAGACTAGGAAGGCATTGATCCATTTTTTCCCGACCAAGTCTTTTTTCGAGAGAGGATAGGCAGTCATGACCGAAATGGCTACAGTCACAAAGGCAAAGGAGAAAGAATAAAAGAGGGAGTTGAAAAATCCACGTAGGATAGACTTGTCTGAAAAGACTCGTTGGTAGCCTTCTACTGTCCAGTCCTTTGGATCAAAGCTAATTCCCTTGCTGACCAAGGCCTGTGGGTCCATGAAGGAAGCTACTAAAATGTAAGTCATAGGCACAACTGTTATGAGAACAAGAAATGCCAGCAAGATTTTATTGACAATCAGCATTCGCTTGTCAAATTTTGTGTACATTTGTGTATTCATACGAACCTCCTATAAGCCTTGTCCGTCGTTAATGCGTTGGACAATCTTATTGACTGCAATCAGCAGGATAATATTGATAAGGGCGTTAAATAAACCAACCGCTGTTGAATAAGAGTAGTCACCTGACACCAAACCGATTTTATAGACATAGGTTGAAATGATTTCAGAACTGGTTAGGTTGAGGGAGGTCTGCATCAGGAAGGCTTTTTCATAGCCAACGTTCATGATGCCCCCAGCTGCCAGGATAAATTGAATGACCATAACTGGTTTCAATGCAGGCAAGTCAATGTGCCAGATTCGTTGGAAGATGTTGGCACCGTCTAGTTTAGCCGCTTCAATCAAGGCCGGATCGACATTGACCAAGGTAGCCGTGTAGAGCGTTGATGCCCAGCCCATTCCCTGCCAGATACCACTTAAGATATAGAGTGGTCTGAAGAAGTCAGGATCAGTCAGGAAGTTGGCTTCAATACCAAATAGACTAAGGATTGAGTTGACTGGTCCTCCTACTGAGAAGAAGAGGAAAATCATACCGACGATGACAACGACCGAGATGAAGTTTGGTGCGTACAGTACCAACTGAATCCGTTTTTTAGCCTTATCACTCAATAGTTGGTTGAGCATGATTGCCAAAATAATGGGTGGGAGAAATCCCAAGAGCAAACCATAGACACTCAATTTTAAGGTGTTGGCAAGTAAGGTGCCGAAATTTGGAGAAGAGAGAAACTTGGTAAACTCTTCAAACCCAATCCACTCACTACCAAGCACCCCTTTTAAAGGATTATAATCTTTAAAGGCAATCAAGACCCCGTACATGGGGATGTAACGGAAGATGAAAGTCAAGACCAAACCTGGTAGTAACATCAGTAACAAGAGTTTCTGTTGCTTGATTCGATCCAAGAGCCCAACTTGTTGCAGTTTTGATGTTTTCATAAGAACTCCTTTTTGAAACGTTTCAAATTCATTGCTTTCAAAAAGAGGATGCGAACCTCTTTTTGAAACGTTTCATTTTTCTTGTAAAAATAAAACCAACTGTTTATTGATGATTTTATTTTATCATTGTAACCGTTTTCTGTCAACTGCTTTTTTAAAATTTTTTTGTAGTTTTTCCGTCCACATAAGAAATTGGTAACGTAACTTGGAGAGGACGCTCCCTTTTCTCGATGACATCGACTAGACAGGCAACTGCTTCCTGGGCCATAGCCTCTAGAGGCTGACGAATGGTGGAAAGTTCTAAAGAACGTTCGCTTGCCAACTGAATACCATCATAGCCGATCACCTGCACATCTTCTGGAACCCGTCGTCCCAGTTTTTCCAAGACAGCAAGAGTATCTAGGGCTACAAAATCATTGATGG
Source organism: Streptococcus sp. 2020WUSS089 (assembly GCF_044427405.1). Lineage (NCBI taxonomy): Bacteria > Bacillati > Bacillota > Bacilli > Lactobacillales > Streptococcaceae > Streptococcus > Streptococcus sp. 2020WUSS089. Next base: position 339,698 of record NZ_JAOTGD010000001.1, read on the forward strand.
TAAAAATGGCGTCAACCTGTGGATTTTTAAGCAAAAAGACTTCGACTTGATCGACAAAGTCATCATAAGGCTCTTCCAAGTCCAAGACCTGACAAGGAAAACCTGCTTCTAAAATCCGCTTTTCAAAGTACAATCGACGCTTTTTAGTTTCATTGATGGTTTTATTGTGCCCGCCGATAAAGGCAAAATGGCGACCTCCTTTTGCAATCAAGGTATCCGCTGCCAGTTCCGCACCAGCTTGGTTGTCCGAACTGACACAAGGGATTGCCTTGTTTTCATAGGTGCGGTCGATACTTACAAAAGGAATATTGGACGATAGGTAATCATCAATGGGACTGTAGGTAATTGCAATAATGCCATCCACCTTATTTTGCTGGAGCATGGTTAGGTAGTCCAGTTCCCGCTTTGGTCCTGAGATATTGCAGAGCAAGAGCTTGTAATTCTTCTTGCTCAGGGCCACTTCGACATGATAGGCAAACTCTCCAAAAAATGGATGCCAGACTGTCGGAATAATCAAGGCAATGGTTTCCGTCCTGTTCTTTTTCATCCCACGTGCATAAACATCTGGGATGTAATTTAATTCCTGAATGGCAGTCTGAACTTTTTCAAGTGTGCTTTCCTTAATACCTGGTTCCTTATTAATAACTCGAGAAACCGTACCAACACTGACCCCTGCAACTCGAGCTACATCTTTCATAGTAATTGATTTTTGCTCTGCCATTGTTTGCTCCTTTCTATTTTGTTTTTGAAACGTTTCAATATTTTATATTAGAATACCATTGATAACGATTTCTGTCAAGAAAAAATAGACCAGCCTTGCCAGTCTACATCTTCTTCTTTGGGTGTTTGTCAATGACTTCTGGGTGATTTTCCAGAGCAGCTCTGCCTTTTTCCGTCAGGGCATAACCACGAACAGCAAAGTAGGGAGCTAGTTTTTCTTCTGTCAAGTGGTCCTTGAGGGCAGTGTCGAGGTCGGCCGCCTTCATCTTGGACAGACCGGTCACGCCTTCTGCCTTGAGGATATTCTTCTTGGCAGTGGAGGTAATGTGGTCCAGCGAATCAAAGGCTGACTCTAAATAAACATAGCCTTCCGCCAACAACTTTTCCATGTGGGCAGGTCCGTTGATCCCGTAAATGTACTCAAAATACTTGGAATAGGGCGTCGTAGTTGTAAAGGTACCAAAATTGACACGCCAGAGGAGGATAATGTCCCCTGCCAGCAGACCTTCTTCTAGCCGAATCATATTGCGTTTGGGAACGGGCTTGGCCTCCAAAAGCCAGGCTGCCAGGTCACGTTCAGGGGAAATATAGGGCTTGACCTCATGGTCTTTGTACATTTCTTCAATCCGATTCTGAATTGACATTTATTTTACCTCTTGTACTGCGTAATAGTTGCCTTCTTCGTCGCTAAAGTTGAAAGTTTTCATAAATCCAAGATCCATAACTGGGTTGGCATTGACACCGCGTTCGATAAATTCTTGGTAGGTTTTTTCAACATCTGCAGATGCCATCAAGATGGATGGAATACCAAGAAACATCTCTGGATGCATTTCAGCAACTGCTGCCTTATCATGAAGAACAAATTGAACATCGCTATCTACTTTTGGCGCGATAACATAAGAAACTTGCGGACCTTGTTCTTGGCGTTCTACACGCTCAAAGCCAACTTTTTCATTCCAGAATTTTGCGGCTGCTTCAGGATTATTGACATACAGCATAACCTGTCCGATTGATTGAATCATTTTAAATACCTCTTTTGTGTTGTACGAATATCTATTCAGACCATTATACACTATGTAGGGATATTTTCAAAAGAAAAACGACTCTTAGAGCCGTTCAAAACCTAGGAAGCGAGTCCCCTGAAAATGCAGTCTGCCTACATCTCCCTCTGCCAAGAGGGCATACTCATCCGAGCGTACACGGAACTCCTGCCGTCTTCCCTCCCATTCAAACGTTACATAATAATTGGTTCGTGCTACTTCATTACCAAAAACATGAGTTCGTTTTGAGACAAGCTTGGCCCTGTAGGATTCTTTTGGGGCCTGATTGTTATGGTGCCATTCCATAAAATTTTTAATAATATGGAAACAAACCGTCGCTAATATGATTGCAGAAAAACTGTAGAAAAGGACCGTATGCCATACTAGGCTTCCATCTGGGCCAAACAAGTTCTCAAACATCACTATTCTCCTTTTTACATTTGTGAATATAGTATATCATATTGTTGAATTAGATACACTTTTTATACTAGATAAAAATTGAAAAAATCCATATTTCATGGTAGAATGAGCATAATTTTGAACAAGACAAGAAAGGATTTTCAATGAAAAAAATACTAGCTCTTGCTCTAGCTTCGAGCATCTTGCTAACTGCCTGCACAAACAACTCGACAGCTAATAGCTCATCTTCTACAGTATCTAGCTCTAGTTCAAGCTCGACTACGACAGCTGATACAACTGCTTCTAGCCAATATGCCAAAGATTTGGCATACGCCATTAACAATCCTAAAGCTACATTCCCCCAACTTTCCAATGAAATTGGTGAAAATGAGGCTGCTGTTAAAATAAAAACAACCGAAGGCGACATCACTATAAAACTCTTCCCCGAGCAAGCTCCACTAACTGTGGAAAACTTTCTGACCCATGCCAAGGAAGGATACTATAATGGAACGATTTTCCATCGTGTCATTAAGGATTTCATGATTCAAGGTGGCGATCCTCTTGGAAATGGTACTGGTGGAGAGTCTATCTGGGCCGGAAAAGATACTACTATCGATGCTGGAAATGGTTTTAAAGACGAGATTTCAGCTTTCCTTTATAACATTCGTGGCTCACTTTCTATGGCAAATGCTGGTGCAGGAACAAATGGAAGTCAGTTTTTCATCAATCAAAATACAACAGACATGTCTAGCCAACTTTCTAGTTCTAGCTATCCTGGTAAAATCATCGATGCTTATAAAAACGGAGGCAACCCAAACTTAGATGGCAAGCATACCGTATTTGGTCAAGTCATCGAAGGGATGGACATCGTAGATAAAATCGCTTCCGTCGAAACAGATGATAGCGATAAACCTAAAACAGATGTAAAAATTGAGTCTATTGAGATTCTGAAAGATTACACCTTTTAAAAAAGAAACAGAGTGCCCACCTCCTGTCGGAGAGTAGGCACTCTGTTTCTTTTATCACGTGAAAACCAGTTACTGTTTGCTAGGGTCTTTCAGCTTACTCTTACTCTATAAAGAAAAATTATCGGTATTCGGAAAGAAGAAAACAATCATCCCTAAGTAACAAAAGGAAGACGAAAGACATAAATTGGAGATTATATTATGAAAACAGGGGTGTCAACTGTTTTTCACGAGTTTAAAGACATTATTTAAAGAAGCCAAGCTGGATTAATTTCTCTTATGACTTTTACGCGACGGCTTCATTTTTCCGTAGCATTTCTTTAACAATATAACCAAAAAGATAAATGAAAGAGGTATTCCAATAAATAGAGGGATGTAATTGACTGGAAGGACCGCGACTTGCTTCACTTCTGCTTCCATTATCTCCGCTTTGTATGGGATACGATGTCCCCTAACCAAAATCCTGTGGCTATTTACCATATAAGGTGTGCAAGTCACCAACGTGACATAATCCTGTCCTTCAACAATCTGTAGGCTACTAACGTCACTAGGATCAACAACTTGAATCTTGTCTACTTGGTAGGCATGAATTTCAGACTCTTTGAGCTCAATATAAAATCTATCCCCTTCAACCAGGTCTGGTAAGTCTGTAAACAATTTAGCTTCGGTCAAGCCACGATGTCCAGAAATAACCGAGTGCGTCGATTCTCCACCGATTGGGAAGGAGGTCCCTTCTAGATAGGTTGCGCCACGCGCGAGAAAGTCCTCCCTGGTTTGGTCAAAAATAGGCAATCTGATTTGGATTTTAGGGATAGAAATAACGCCCAAAACATGGTCTTCATAGACCGTTTTTAAATCTTCAACTTTTTTGGCCTCTTCGGAGAACGGATCAAATCCGGGAGAAATATTTTGATAGGCAAATTGCTTATTTTTTGCCTCCATTTCGGCTAATTTTTGTTGATATTCCTCGGTACTTTTTTGATTTGCTTGCTGCTGGTAATGTTGAATGATTTGTTGGTTCATCAAGTCATTCAAACTATTTCTAATGAATGGATAGGAGAGAATGCCGATACCACAGGCCAGAACGACCCCCATAACAGTATCCACTATTTTTCTTTTTGTATTTTTCTTGGTTCGCTCCATATTCTCCCCTGTTCATTATCATTATGCTGCTTTACGACGAGACACAAAATAGGTACCTGCAAGAGCAATCATTACAGCTCCAAGTGCAACGAAAAGAACAATTCCTGTACCACCTGTAGAAGGAAGGAAACCTTTCGGTGTATTGACGAGTTTATGCGGAGCTCCTGTAGTAGTCGTATAAGAATTAGCTGTTACTTCAAATTGAGTGTAGGCTGCCATACCAGTCGGTAAAGCGTAGCCCTCTGGAGCTTTTGTTTCTTGAAGTTGGTAGGTACCATATTCGAGACCTTTTACATCCACAATTCCTGTTGAATCAGTTGTATATTTTGTTGCTTCTTCATAAGAAGTAACCCATTGACCACCCTCGGCACTTGCTTTGAAGTATTCTGCAGAATCAGTAGTATTTTTGCGAACGACGAATTCTGCTCCCTCAAGAGTTTTAGCCTCATTGTTCACATCAACTTTTTTAAACTTATAACCACCTGTTTTTACTGTTTCAAAATCTTCTGGTGTTTCTTTGTCCCATTTATTGATACCTGTAGTACCATCGTTACCAAAAATTGCTTTTGCAGTATTGACGATGCCTGTATCAATATATTGGAGGGAATGAATCTTCATTTGATAGCTAAAAGCAATTTCTTTATTGGCATGACTTGCTAATTTTTCAATACCTGCTTCTGTTAATTTCGTTGTGACAGTGGTTTTACTACCTTGTTCTGCTACTGTTACAGTATAGTCCTCAGTTGCTACCAATACAGGACCGTCTGCCACTTTTACTGAGTAAGTAGCTGGTTCATTGATAAAGACAAGTTGGTCTGTTTCAAAACTATCTACAAATTGGAAAACATTGTACAATTTTTTAGCTACACCATCGACTAATTTGGTTGCAGCGATGTCTGCTGGGATGGTGGTTTTTAATTTATAATCAATGGTTTGTCCAATAGAGAAATCCGTTTGTTTTGCACTATTTTTTTGACTGGTAATATCTTTGTCAAACGGTGTATCTTTTGTGATATTCTTTGGATAGAGGTGAATGGATGTCAATACCGTATCATTTGTCCCCTGTTTATAGATTGGAAGACTTACCACCAAATTATCAGCAACAGTTGTTACCCCTTCGCTCGCTTGTTCTACAAAAAGATATACTGCATTACGGCCAGAAGATTTGGCATTAAGGCTGAATGTAGTACTGCCATCTGGACCTGTTGTTTGAGTTGCAGATGCAACCTTACCTGATGGAGCCACTCCAGCTGTTCCTTTGACAGTGGCAACCGCATCATTTACCGCCTGTGATACTGACTTTGTCGCAACAGAGGCATCATAGGCTGCATAATATTCTGTCGTTACATCATAAACATCAAAGGTAATTCCAGGAAGAAAGTTAAAATCTCCTGCTAGGATTTCACCTGTATTGGTAATCGTACCTGTATAGTCCTTTACCTTATGTAATGTAATTGATACTTTTTCTGTTTCGTCAGCCGACACAAACGGTGTCAGTAAACTGCTAAACGTACTCACTAAAAGAGTCGCTAGTAATGCAAAAAACTTAAACTTTTTCATTATATTTCTCCTTTTTAGACGAGCATCTGCTCCTATTCATCATAATGGATGATACTAAACATAATAATCCGATAACTGCTAACGATGTTGTTGCTGTCCCTGTTTTAGGAAGCTGAATCCGAGGTTTTTCAACATTATATATTGATAAAATCGGCCCTTTCGTAAAAGTAGAGGTAGAGATAGTAAATGTAATCGGCTTTTCATTTAAGATGTAGCCTGATGGCGCTTGTATCTCACTTAGAAGATAGGTGCCATAACTCAATCCCTTTATCTCAAAATGACCTTGGGCATCGGAAGTCAGTTGAACAACATCCTTTTCCTCAGGGGTTACCTTTTCAAATTGATACCTACCTTCCTTATAGGTAAGGATTGTTTGATTAATGGGATGCTTGATAATAAATTTTGCATTGGCTAAGGGAGCCTTGTTTCCGCCTGCCTTTTGCTTGATAAATCGAAAACCGCCTGTTATCACCTGTTCCCTATCAACTAATGGAGTTAGATTTCCAGGATAGAGAGTTGCTGTATTTATCAATGGTTGATCTATTGCAGCTTCATCGGTAATAACCATATTGTAGGTAAGGTCTAGTGTTTTTCCGCCAAACTGAGCGACTTTTGCAATATCAAACGATAGTTTAAAACGATTTTCTGACTGGCTGATTGACTCTATGAGACCCGCTTGTTCCTGTCCATCAATCGAGACTCTCAGACTTTCACTGATAAATTCCAAACCTACATCATAAACATCTTCTAATTCATAACTTGCTAAGTTTACAATATCTTGTGGAAGAATAGTAGACAGACTGTAATGAATGGGTTCTCCCAAACTGTAACTGTCCCTCTTTCCATCTATTGTTTTATCAAAAGTAAAGGTTCCCTGTGATTTAGGATAAACCGATATTTGAGACCGCTCTTTCCCTTGATCATCTAACAGGGGTAACACTACCACAAGCGGCTCCATAGGTGTAACTGCAACAGGTGTTACCCTTTCCCTGATGAGGTAGACCGCCGGGTGGTCTCTACTTATTTTTTCTACAGTAAAATATGCCTTTCCTTTATCGTCCGTTACAGCCTGACCTACTTTCTCACCTTGGACATTTTGCGCCTTACTCAATATTTCCTGCGCCTCTAGTCTCGATAAGGATTTCAAGTGGACTAGGTCGTAAAATTCATTCGTAACATCAACAATTTCCAAGTATGCCCCTGCTACTGGACTTCCTGATTTGTATTGAGTATCCGTTACTGGATAAATCAGACGATTGACCTCAATGGTGACCTGCCCTTGCTCTTGTGCAAAAATCCTAGTATTCTGCCCAATAAGCCCTGTTGTTGCAATGATGATCACAAAAAGCCATTTGACAAATCGCTTTCGTGTGAAAAAGAGTAAAGCAAGAATCGTCTGACTGCCACCAATGACGATATAGAGTACAATCCCATTCCCACCTGTAATGGGTAACATTGACTTCCGCTTATTATAGACTGCTAAAGTACCTTTGTAGATAGTGTCGTCTGCCCTAGTAAATTCAAACGGCCTCGAATCTTCTTCTCCATCTGCTTTCGTATAAGTAATATTGATACCATCTGTTTTGGATGTGGTTATCGTAAAGTAACCTTCTAAACGTATAAAACCATCAATCGTCTGACTTTCAACCAAATAATAGGTTTTATCAGCTTTTAGAATATCCTTTCCAAAAACAATTTTTCCTTCTGAATTTGTTCTGACTCTTGCCAACTCTCCAGAAAAAGTATCTCCATTACGTGTTGAATAAAGTTTGAATTCAACATTCTCAAGCGGTCTTTGGAATGTAGAGGATTTTTTCTCCAAGAATAACTCAAAATCCTTAGGTTGATTCGTAACGGTTGTTGTATCAAAGATATAATTATGATACACTTGGTCAACTTCCAGCCCCTCACGATATGCTACTACAAAACCATCTTCATTTGGATAATATTGCTGACTAAGTTGGTAACCTACCGGAGCTTGTTTTTCCTCCCATCGATACCGCCCAGCAGCGAGATTTGGAATGCTGATTTTTCCTTCTAGATTCGTAGTGAATTCTGTTTTCCCGCTATAGCTGACAGGAATCCATTCAGAACCAACTTTTTCCTGTAAAGCAAAAACAGCTCCTTGCAAGGCAGCATTGGTGTCACTACCTTTTTTCTCTAAGTTGATTTGGAACAATCGTTCATTTCTTTGACTAGCTGTATAGCTGTATTTATTATCGGCTACAGTAGTAAACGCTCCACTCAGAATCGTTTTAGAATTGTATCCATTCGGTACGGACACTTCTTTCCAAAAGAGATTCGGTGCATCTGGAAAATACTGGATGCTGATTTTTCCATCTTCTCCAATTTGCTCAGAGACTTGGCCATCTGCCCCTATAGAATAGGATTTGCCAGATAGAAATTGTTTGGCCTCGCCCTCTATTCTTGTCCAATCAAAGCCAGTGTTATCTGCCTTGATTTTCAGATAATGTGAGATGTCATTTTCAATCTTTGAAATAACAAAGGGCACATCATTTATCGCCTGACCCGTATCTGCATCAGTTTTTATTAATTCAAGTTGATATATTTTTTTATTTGTAGCCGTATAAACAAAGGCATTTTCTTTGAGAGATTCCGCATAATTAACAACAAAACCATCCTCATTTGGATAATATACCTGATCAAGCTGGTAGCCCTCAGGAGCTGCTATTTCTTTCCAACGGTAGGTTCCTTCTGTTAATTGCGAGAGTTTCAAAATCCCCTCTTCTCCAACTACACCTTGATAGAATCGGTGTGAGCCTGTAGAAATCTGAGAAACTGTTCTTCCAGTCCTTGGGTTGTAAAATTCCAGAGGAATCCACTCACCTGTATCAGGATTTTTCTTTTCAATTTCAAAGATAGCATCAGAAACTAAATTGCCATCCTGGTCTTCTTTCCTCAATTCAGCATTGTAATACGAGATTGGTAATTGCACCATTTGAACAGCCTGATTATTCAGGAAACCTCCTGTCGACCCTGAGAAGCCCCAGTAAACCGTATGATTTAGATCTGAAATACCAAATACCTTTTCAAGGGAATAGTCACCTGTTCCGATTGCGACATCATAAGAGATAACATCCGTACCATCTTTGGAGCGATCGTCGCTATATTCGATATTACGGGACCCCTCATGACCTTGCTTATATATCGTATAATTCAAATTCCCTGTATTACTAGCAGTATCTGGTGTCCAAGTCACCTCGAGGCGATGCCATCTACCATCTGCTAAACTACTGGTTGGCCAGTTAGAAAGATTCCAACTGTAAAGATTAGTCTTATCCGCTACCTCGCCATCCCATCCCAAACTAAGCTTTATTTTATGCTTGTTAGCTGTTTTATCTGGCTCTTTATTGTAATTTGCTCGATTATTTTTAAAATCATTTAATAAATTTATGGCAATGTGACCGTACTGCGTATTGCTGTGGTTCTCATTGTAGATAATCGAAGTCAGGTCATTATCTGAATGTTGGGTAGTATTATTATCGTTGAAAAAGGTATCAAACTCCAATGTAATCCCATTTTCAACACCACGCCAAAAATCAACCATATTATTTTTTTCACTGCTGACGTTTGCGCTAAAGTTTGAACCATATACTCCCAAGCCGTTCCCCAGAGCACCGTAGGCATTTATTCCTGTATTGCTCAGGTCTCCCGAACCAATCTTATTCCCCGCTTGCATATCTGCAACGGATTTCTTGTCATTGTGCATCGTGAAGGTAATACCATCCGCACCACCGAGACCATTAAAATTCTTATCATATTGGGTTCTGTTCCCTAGATAAACATAACTAACCATCTGGAAGGGTTCGTTGAGCTTAATTTTATTCTCTTCCAAACTCCACATAACCCCTGATTGCCATCTGGCATCACGTGTGATGACGGCTACGGATGTATCAATATCCGTGACATAGGAACGATTTTTAGCCAACTTACCTGTCTGAACAGCATCATCGGATATTGAACCTGTATATATCAGCTGTGGATAATGAAACATATCCGCCATATCTACAGTGTTAGCTATAGCAGGAGGGGCAGGTAGGTCGCTGGCAACATAGTTGCTGTCTTTGGTAGGCCACTCACGCAAACTTTGGTCAGGAAAGTCCGTATAAGGACTCCATGCCACTGTTTCCAGCGAGCCACTAGCTAAGGTTACAAAAACAACCAAAAGCCCTGCCAATAATTTCTTTAAAAACTTCATAGGCATCTCTCTTTCATTTATTTAAAAATCAAGAACATCACTATACTGTTTTCTTTCGACAATCTCCACTTTGTCTTTATGCAAACGTTTTCGTAAAGCATAATAACACATTTAAGATGAGCTGGCAAGCTTCCTGAAAAAGCTATCTAATCGCGGAAAAACCCTTATTTGTCCATGTTTTCAATGCATTTTTATACATTTTCATAAAAAAATTAAATAAAATTGATACCGATAACAATTTTAAAAATCTATTCAAATTGAGCCAAAATATAAAATACAACAATAAAAGTACCCCCATTGAAATACCTTGTATTCAATGAGCGTACTTTAACACTTTATATAAATTATTTTCTCTTATATAACTTTTTACATACCTGATAAAGAATAGGTACAGCAATGATGGTCGTAATTGCAGTGCCATAGGTTCCTAAAATCCTACCCAAAGCAGCTAAAAGTGATGCTGATGGCGTTAGTCCACCGACTAAACTCCCCGTCAATGTGTACTTCAACAGGTTTAAGATAATTTTTGTGAGGGCTGCAACTATCCCAACCAACATAATATTTGATAGACTATCGTTTGCCTGTAGGAATTTCTCATAAAATAAGTGGAGGACAAAACAGACAATGAGTGATTCTAGAATGGTAATCCAAGCAACGGAAGCATATCCCGACAGTAAATCAAAGATGCCTAGACCGAGTGAGGCTGCCAATGCCCCTTTTTTGGAACCAAAGATTAGTACTCCTACTACCACCAGAGCATTGCCTAGATGGACAAATTGACTCCCAAAAGGAATACGAATAAAGAAGACAACCACACAAATAAGGGCTGCAAATAAACTAACTTCGGTTAATTGACGCAATTGATTCTGTTTCATAATTTCTCCTTTAATGTTTGAAATGCCTGCTGTAATTCTGCTAGAAAAGGTTCAAAGGAAATCCCAAATTTCAAGTCTCTATCCAAAGCGAGAGTACGCTCTAAACTCTTGTCAATAAATTCTAAAGCTAGAGGGATGGCTTGATGGAGATTGATTTGTTGGATGGTTGCTACAGCCAACAAGGTAGATAGAATGTCACCTGTTCCAAAGAAATTTGCTGGATATTTTTTAGACATATAGGTAGTTATTTTCCCTGTTTCCTGCTGAAAATAGGCCACACCTATTTGGCTATCATCAAAGGAAATCCCTGTCAGTACAATATCTGCTGATACCTGCTCTGCTAAAGCTTCCAGTAAGTCCTCAATAGCCGCCCTATCGTAGCAAGCTCCCAAATAATCCCTCCCTGTCAAAAAAGCTGCCTCTGTTACATTGGGGAGAATGAGCTTGGCCGACTGAATCAATTCTTTCATGGCTTCTACATAGGTAGGGGTGAAACCTGTATACAACTTCCCTCCATCCCCCATGACCGGATCAACAATCAACGATGTCTCTGTTTGTTTAGCATACATAGCCAATTGACTTAGTTGCTGAGGATTTCTACAGTAGCCAGACAAGATGCCTGCCAACTCCAAATTCAAGTTCTTCCACTGTTCAAAATAGGCTCGATTCAAGTCAGTCATATCTTTAACGACAACATCTGGAAAACCACCCGTATGAGAAGAAAGTAGTACCGTTGGTAAAAGAATCGTTTCTACCTGACAGGCTGCTGCAATTGGGATGCTAGTGGCTAGGGCAACCTTGCCCACACCAGGCAAATCATTTGCAAGCAATAATCGCTGAACCATAACAACCTCCTAAATTATTTTTCTTAAACAAAATTGTAAAGTATTTTCACGAGCTTTTCAATAACTCTTATCAGAAATTGTATGGGGACAGATGGCTGAAACCTTATAATATCGGGCTCAAATCACTGCATAAGAAAAACAGTAACAACTTTTTGCTACTGTCATCCTTTTCAATGTATTGTTGTCAAAATCTGCTTATACTCAATGAAAATCAAAAGTAGCCTAGGAAACGAAGCCGAAGATAGAACTCTGTTACTATCTTATTTCAAGGTAACAGGCTGAAAACCTCCACTGGAGCTTTTCACTCATCAAGGAAGTTGACAACGGATAATTTTGATTTTCGAAGAGTATTAATTTTTCTCCAGAAAGGCAATCAATGTCTGGGCAGAACGTTCTCCTGCTTGAATAATAAATTCATCAAAGGTGATATTGGCATCTCCCTGAGCTGTGTCACTCATGGCACGGATAACCAAGAATGGCTTACCTGTATTGACAGCTGCTTGAGCGATAGCTGCTCCTTCCATCTCTACGGCAAGGACTTCTGGAAAATGAGCTTTGATTGTAGCGATTCTCTCCTGACCTGCGATAAAACTGTCACCTGTCACAATCAGACCCACATGGCTAATCATTTCCTGCTCTGCTAAAACGGTTCTTAGCTGTTCTAACAAGACTTGGTCTGCTGGATAATACAATTCCTGCCCTGCCATTTGCCCGTAAGCATAGCCGAAAGCCGTCACATCCACATCGTGGTAAGCCAATTGATTCGCTACAACCACATCACCGATGGCAATACCATCAGCAACAGCACCAGCTGAGCCAGTATTAACAATGACATCAACCGAAAAACGATCTGCCAAAACAGCCACGGACATAGCTGACATAACCTTACCGATACCTGACTGAACAAGAACGACTTCATGTTGACCGATTCGTCCCTGATAGTAAGTTCGACCCAAGACATCGATTTCAGTTGCATCTTGTAGATGCTCGACCAAAATCTTTAATTCCTGAGGCATGGCTGCGATAATTCCAAATTTCATCTCTTCTCCTAAATAAATAATACTGCAATGATAAACATTATCAGTAAGATGATGACCCAAAAAAGGATTTTGTTTACCTTACTGCGGAAAGCTTCTCGCTTGATGGTTTCGATACGGCGACTTTTTACTACAGTAGGTTTGACCGGGATTCGGATCGTTTGTCCCTCTTCATATCCCTGATAATCTTCTTCTAGATATGGATCGAATAGAGCATCATCCATTGATATATCCTGGTTTGGACGATAGTGTCCAAACTGGCTAGATTGGTCGGAATACTGTTTCTTTTTCACTTTCTCTAAAATTTCATCCGTCAACAAGGGCTTGCCCATTGCTAGTTTCCTACTTTCTCATGAGTTGTAAATATTGGATAGCCATGATGGTCTTTGCATCACAAATATCGCCAGTAGCCAACAAGTTCAAAGCCTCTTCCAAGGTTACCTCATGTAATTCGATAACCTCATCTTCATCCATTGGACGAGGATTTTCAACCTTGATAAGGTTATCTGCTAAATAAAGGCGAATTCGTTCATTACAAAAACCGATAGCTGAGTAAAAGTCTGCCAACAAGGTCAGTTTGTCACTAGTATAGCCTGTTTCTTCTTCTAATTCACGCAAAGCAGCATCTTCAAGCGTATCTTCTTCGCCCAGCTCCAATTTCCCCGCCGGAATTTCATAAATAGTACGTTCAATAGCCTTGCGGTATTGTTTGACTAAAATCATTTTACCTTCTGGTGTGACGGCTAAAACGCAAACTGCTCCCTTGTGGAAAATGAGTTCGCGCTTACCAGTTCCACCATTTGGCAGGGCAACATCATCTACTACTACATCAAAAATGTGCCCTTTAAAAATTTCTGTCCGCTCAATGGTTTTTTCTTCAAAATTCATACGATTACCTATTTTTGACTTGGATGGAACGGAAAACGAGTCGCATAACCTTCTTTGTTTTCTTGACGACCACGACCAATACCGATGGCATCCTCTGGAATATCTTTTGTAATAACAGAACCTGCAGCCAACAAGGCATTGTCCCCAATAGTTACTGGTGCGATAATGGTTGAGTTAGAGCCAACAAAGGCATTATCTCCAACGGTTGTTTTAAATTTATTTTTACCGTCGTAATTGACAGTGATGGTGCCAGCACCAACGTTAACATTATTGCCAATCGTTGCATTTCCTAGGTAGGTCAAATGACCAGACTTCGTTCCTTGACCAAGTGTAGAGGCCTTGATTTCCACAAAGTTTCCAACGTGAACATCTTTTTTCAAAAGACTACCTGGACGAATATGGGCGTATGGTCCTACCGTCACCCCTTCTTCAATGACAGATTCTTCAATGTCTGAGTTGCTGATGACGACATCTGCTGCAATTTTCGCATCGCGTACACGAGTACCATTGGTTAAGACAGTGCGTTCACCAATCACCGTTTGACCTTTCAAGACAACATTAGCTTCGATAACAGCTTCTGCGCCAATCTCAACATCAATATCAATATAGGTAGCATCTGGGTTGATAAATGTCACACCATTGACCATGTGTTTTTCATTGATTCGTTTGCGCATCACAGCTTCTGCAGTCGCAAGAGCGACACGGTCATTGACACCCAAACTTTCATCAAAATCACGCAATACATAGGCACCAACCTTCTCGCCTGCCTGACGGAAAATCGAAATAACATCTGTCAGATAGTACTCACCTTGGGCATTATCCGTATTTATGTCTTTAAGCGCTTCAAAAAGACGTTTATTATCAAACAAGTAGGTTCCTGTATTGATTTCTTTCACTTGTTTTTCAAAGTCGTTGGCATCTTTTTGCTCAACAATTTTTTGCACTTCCCCATCAGCATTGCGAATAATCCGACCATATCCGAATGGGTTATCAGCCTGAGCTGTCAAGATAGTCGCAACGTTCTTGTGGCTGACATGGAAGTTAATGAGGTTCTTCAAGCTTTCTCCTGTAATCAGCGGTGTATCCCCTGCGATAACAAGGGTCTGACCTTCCAAACCTGCAAGAGCTGGCTCAGCCATCATAACGGCGTGACCTGTCCCCAACTGTTCAGATTGAAGTGCAAACTCTGACTGCCCTTCGAGAACAGTCTGCACCAATTCCGCCTTGTGACCGACAATGGTTACTGTTTTAGCAGGTTCCATAGCATCTACAGCCCGTTTGACATGCTCCAACATGGTAATTCCTGCCACTTTGTGTAAGACCTTTGGCAAGTCAGACTTCATGCGAGTTCCCTTACCCGCCGCTAGGATAATTGCATAGTTATTGCTCATAGTTTTCTCTCTTTTCAATGATATACTCCTATTATAGCAAATTTTGATGTTTTTGGAAAATAGCGGAAGAAGTGAAATAGAACTCGACAAAATGCAAAGTATCCCTCTCACTTCCAAGCATCTAGTCTGGGCTAACTGTAGTCCCTGAATGATGTGAACCTACTACCGCCAACTTCCCAACTTTTTCCTCACTTTTACCTTTCTAGGTTTAGGCTGAAACACTTCACTGAATAGCCTAAAACCACTGGACTGTTTTGATGCCAGGTTCAAGGAAGATGCTACAATCTAGGATAGAAAAAGGAGCCTGAGCTCCTTAGATTGTTAAATGAAGGCCTCGTTGACCATCTTCTCTTGCTTTCTCTGTCAAGGCTTTAAACTCTTCCCAAACAGGGCGTTCTTGGTCTGTAAAACGGAGATTGGCTCCTGGAAGACTAGCCTTAGAAATGATCTGCACAAATCCTGACAAACTATTTGCCAAAGCCACTCCTTCCTTACTAGCCACATCTTCCTTGGCAACAAGCAAGGCCGACTGCAACTTCCCTGTCTTCTCTTTGCCAATCTCCTCCTCTTTTCCAGCAAGAATAGAAGAAAGCTGGTCCAATAAATTGATGACACGTTCCTTATTCATAGGAACCTCCTTGTTTAAGTTTATATTATTATAATATAAATAACTAAAATAATCAGGCAAGGATCTAATTTTTAGGGTAAACCAATTCAAATTCTTCACAGACGACCAGCATATCTCCTGAGAAGGACAGGCCTGCTTCTGCCAGCCAGATCGTGAAAAGCTCTTCATGAACCTGCCGCCAGTGGGTCAGACTTTTCGCTTTTATGTCAGACAAGTCACCTCCCTGACGGAACTCGCCTTCTTTATAGGCATGGTCCGCTGTCACTTGGGAAAAGGGCGTCACATAGACCTTGGTGGTCTGGATAATGCACACAGCCTGACCTTGTACGTCCAGAATGATGTCATAGCCACCAGCTCTTGGAATGTCTTCTCCCTCTACTGCGTAGAGTGCATGAGCAGAGCTGGTCGAGGTTTTGATGCCTTTAGTCACCAAGTCAGCCAGTCGATCAGCTTCCGCCCCAAAGGCCCAGGCCTCCGGCTCAGGACCTGCTTGGGGATTGATTGCAAGAAATTCTTGCCAAAGTTGTGTAGGGGTCATAGGGGGCCTTTCTAGTGTGCTTTGAAATTGTAAACTGGCTTGACAATCGTTTCAATCGTTACTGTGTCTTTTATATTCTCAACGATTTCATCTAAGGGCTTATAAACACTTGGAGCCTCGTCTAGCGTTGCTTCACCGATAGAGGTTGAATAAATCCCCTGCATACTTTCCTTGAAGTCCGCCAATTGTACCTGTTGTCTTGCCTGCGTTCTACTAAGCAAGCGACCTGCACCATGCGGGGCAGAAAAATTCCAATCTGGATTTCCCTTACCTTTGGCAAAAATAGAGCCGTCTTTCATATTGATAGGAATAATCAGACGTTCATTTTTCTGTGCAGAAGTTGCACCTTTACGAACAATACCAGCCTCTATGTCAACATAATTGTGCATGGATTCAAAGCCGTCCTTCACCTGAAAATTAAACTCTTTCACTAGGGCATCTAACATCAATTTTCGATTCAGACTGGAGAAAACTTGGGCAATGTGAACATCGTT
Organism: Streptococcus sp. 2020WUSS089; assembly: GCF_044427405.1. NCBI lineage: Bacteria > Bacillati > Bacillota > Bacilli > Lactobacillales > Streptococcaceae > Streptococcus > Streptococcus sp. 2020WUSS089. The sequence goes on from NZ_JAOTGD010000001.1 coordinate 356,440, forward strand.
AAGGTAGTCTTCTAACAAGTCCCCTGTTAGATACTCTAAACCTGGACTGGCAGGAACAAACACTTCTGGAAATTCTGATAAGATTTCCTGTATTTCTGAAGTGATTTTTTCCTCCTTCCAAGCCAGTTTGACTGACTGAATCTCCGATTGACGATTTGTTCTTTTCAAGGTATCTACTAGAAAATCAAATTGTCTTGTTCTATGCCGCTCTTTTTCTGCACCTGCAATCTGTTGGTGATGATTTGCCACCAAAACACCGAGATAACGTGACCCTGAATGAACGGTAATCCAGTAATCTCCCTCATCATCACACCCCAGTTCATAGAAATGATTTCCTCCACCCAAGGTACCTAGCGAACACGAAATCCGTTCTCTTTGTTGAGCACTTAAGGAAAAAGTCAAACCGTCTAAGAGCTGATTAATTTCTTCTTGAGGCAGTAAGGGTTTCTGGTGAACGCGGTGACCAGCAGGAACTAGACGATGCACTGCCTCATCAAAGACACTTAAATCTAGCTGCGACTGGACTCCAATATTGACGGTCCGCATGGAACAACCAATATCAACGCCCACAACATTCGGACAAATCTTCCAATCCTTCCGATTTTCTGGCAATCGAATCGTGGTACCGATTGTCGCGCCTTTTCCGTAATGTACATCCGGCATAATCCGTACTTGAGTTTGTTCCGTAATCGCATTGTCTAACATTTTCTCAATTTGTTCAACGGCACCTTGGTCAATATTGTCTGTAAAGACTTTGGCCAAGCCATTTTTTCCTTTAATTTCCATAATGCTCCTCTCTTTCTAACCACAACTCTCTCGTCAATAAACTCACTCGTTCGGTACGAACTTCATCAATGAGCGGGAAATGTACATCTTCCAAGAGGTATTGGTGTTCAAAACCCAGCTTTTCTTGGACACGTAGGGACTTGCTATTTTCTACAAATGCACAACACCAAATCTTATCTAAACTCAACTGGGCAAATCCGTAATCCAGTAAAACTTGACTAGCTTCTGGAATGAGACCCTGTCCCCAAAACGATTGACCAAGCCAATAGCCCAGTTCGGCTTCTGAATCAGGTAAATCAAGACCACTCTGTTTGCCAATCATCAGGCCAATGCTGCCAATTACCTGTCCTGTTTCTTTCAGGACTAAGGCATAGGTTTCGGGCTGACTCAGGACAGTCTTGATGATTCCTTGACTTTCTTCCGCGCTCTGATGAACAGGCCAACCCGCTGCGGGTCCCACATCTGGATGACTGGCCTGAGAAAATAAGTTAGTTGCATCTGTTTCACCCCAAGGGCGGAGCACCAGACGATTGGTTTCTAACATCATAAAATTTCCTCGCTACTTCAAACTCCAGCCACCGTCAATGGTGATAATTTGGCCTTGCATGGAGGCGAATTTGCCAGTAGCCAGCATGAAGGTCAGCTCTGCGATTTCGCTGGGCTGGGTCCAGCGTCCGATAGGGGTCTGGTCTGCCACCCAGTCGGCTAATCCCCCTGGCTCAAAATCTTTCTGGGTCATGCCTGTCTGGACGGCACCAGGGGCAATGCCAAAGACCTGGACCTTGTCCTTGGCATAGTCCAGTGCCAGCTGCTTGGTAAATCCTGCCAAAGCGTGCTTGGAGGCAGTATAGGCTGAGCCTCCTCCACCTGCTAGACTGGAGGCAATGGAGCACATATTGATAATGATGCCCGACTGTCTGTCCACCATTTGCTGCAGATAGGGACGGGTCAGTCTGGTCACCGCAAAAAAATTCACCGCAAAGATGCGAGCTAATTCATCCTCCTCAATATCGAGGTGGGTTCGGTAATCGTCTAGAATGCCTGCGGTGTTACAGAGGACGTCGACTGTCTGGCACCAGGAAAAGACTGGGCTTAAATCATCAGCCAGGTCCAGCTGTAGAAAGTGGAAATCCCCTGGCAAATCAGGCTTGCTGGCCTGGTCAATCCCGTAGACACGCCAGCCATTTTCCAAAAAAATCCTTGCCTGAGCTAGTCCGATGCCACTGGAAACGCCTGTGATGAGGGCTGTCTTAGTCATGGACTTCTACCCAGTCGGTCGCAAGGACGTCACAAGGTGTCGGGCTCCACATGGAGAATCCTTCGCCCTCGCCTGTCACGTTGATGAGGAAATAGGGGGTCGCCTCCAGCTTTTGTCCGTGTACCTCAATGGTGTCAAAGAGCTGGACGTAGTTCTCCGCTCCGCCCCAGCCTGTGCGAACGTACTTTTTCTTGGCCTTGAGGCCTGGTAAAATCTCTTCAAATGTCATGGTTTACTCCTTTGTTGTTTATAAATCTTGATTTAATAAGGTTTCTGTAACCTTGTAATGCGTTGATTTAGTAATTTGTTCACCCTCGTATTCACCCTAGAGATTATTGATGGCTTTTTTGTAATATGAAACAGCATCTTTTTTCTGCAGGTCATCTTCTGTCTCCTATTTTACTGGATATTCCGTTTAAACAGGGGTGCTTCTTGCTAGAAAGCAGAAAATATCCATAATTTGATTAAAAAGAAACAAATAGGGATGAATTCGAGCGATTGAAAGGTCAATCGGTATTCTGATATACTTTCCTTGCCCCTTTGGGATAGAAAGGGGGTGAAGTGTTCTAATGGAACTTTTTATCATCACGTTTGTTGCTCCTTTGCTGGTATCTATCCTGACAGCATTGTTTGAGTATTGGCTCAACTCACGCAACAAATAACCCTAGGGCATAGCTTGAAAAAGCTTAGAGCCAAAAAGAAAACCCTCAACGCTGCAACGTTGGGGGCTTTTTGTGTTCCTTTGGAACTCTCATCATCATTACTTAGAGTATAGCACCCCTTTATTCAATTGTCAAATGGTTTATTTACGTTAGCTATTCATAGACTATCTCTGAATTGGCAAAATATAGTCTAGTATAAGAATACCCCCGCAGTTTACCTGACACGAGGGGCTAGCATAACGCGCCGAAGGTGACTTCTTATTTCCAGTCTATCAATCGAACCCTATAAACCTCACTCTATTATACCAAAATATGCCTCCTATTTCTTTTTCCTCACCAACAAAACCGCAGTTCCAATCCAAAAGGCCATGGCTGGAAGAATGACCAACATCAGATTGAGCCAAACTGGGACGGTCATGACCATATTTACCACACCGCCAACAATCATAAAGAGATAGGTCGGTAAAAAGACATAGCGGACTAATTTTTCCTTTTGGAAAAATAGCAGAGCGAGACCGAGCAAGGTGAGTGGTACTAGTAGCCCCCAGCCAGTCAAGACTAAGTCAGGTTCCTTGGGCATTGCCCAGAGACGAAGTCCACAAATCACGAGAAAAAGAAGGGGGATGCAGAGAAAACTTGCCCAAACCTTGATTTTGCTGGTCTGGTAAATCAGACCACGAATGATGAGGAAAATCCCAGCGGGGAGGAGGAGGCTAAGTACCGCGTCGCATATCAGGTCCAGCCAGTTGAGGGAGATGGTTCCTGTCCCTGCAAAGTCCATTAGCCATTGGCTACCTAGATAGATGACCAGCATGAGGCCACTCAGATTGGCGACTTCAGAAAAACCAATGGGTGGGAGATAGCTGAGTAGGTCATCCGCCATCTGCTTGCTGTCTTTGCCCAGAAAATCCTCCGCCGAAAGCCCGTCTTTTTGGGCTTCCATCACATCTTGGTAAATAGACAAGAGCTGGGCAGTCACTGCTTCTTCCTGCCTATGAAAGACAGAGGCAATCATCATATAGCCATTGATACGGCCCATATACTCCTTGTTTTCCTTGGTCAACTGGCTTTCAATCACTTCAATCTGCTTGCGGTATTCCATTTGTTTGCTCATCTTATTCTCCTTTCAATCGCTGAACCTTTTGGACCAATTCCGTCCATTGGCTCCAAAAATCTTCTAGATAAGCCTTTCCCTGGTCTGTCAGATAAAAATACTTCCTATCAGGTCCATCTGGCGATGGCTTATTCTGACTAAGAATCAGGCTATTTTTTTCTAACTTCTGAAGGAGGGGATAGACTGTCCCTCCGACCATGTTTTCAAAGCCCTGATTTCTCAACTCCTGAACCAGCTCATAACCGTAAATTTCCCTTTGGCTGATTATTTGCAATACACAGCCATCCAGGACCCCCTTGAGCATCTGGGTTTCTTTCATAAGCCCTCCTCTTCCTCTGCAAAAAATCCAAACAGCAAGCCTGATGCTAACATGATGCCTAAGATCAAAATAGAATCCAAGGCCCAACCTGTTATAATCGCCGTCACAAGCGTGATGCCTGCTAGTTTCCAATTTTCCCGACTTTTCTTATCCAACTTCATACTGCCTCCCTACCTAGTTTGTAATACCGACTAGTTTGATAAAAATAAAAGTGATTTTCTTTGTCTTCTATCACTAGTTTGTTTTACCTATTAGCTTTGTATCTATAGTATAACACAAGGTTGCTAGTATGTAAAACAAAATAGTTAAAATTTGTAAAGAAAATAAAAAACTTGGGTCACCCCAAGTTTAGGAAATAATCTGTTTGTAAGATCGTGTTGTGATGGCATAGACCACTAGGTAGAAGAGGAGATAGCCTCCACAGATGCCTGCTGTCACCTGCAACATAAGCCCTGCATTAACCACGCCTATAGACAAAAGAATGGATGATAGCATCTTGTAGGCAAAGGCAAGATGGACAAAGGCAAGTAGGATAGGTAGAAAAAAGACGGTCAGCAATTGCTTGCGAATGGACTGTCTCGTCTGATCCTCATCCAGACCAACCTTAGTCATAATGACGAAGCGATCTCTGTCTTCATAGCCTTCTGAAATCTGTTTGAAGTAAATCACCAGCACCACCGCCATCAAAAAGATGAGCGATAGCAAGAGGCCGATGAAGAAAAGTGAACCTGCAAAACTGAAGAAACCACGCATCGCATAGGCACGATAGGCCAGACTGATGGCGTTCGTTCCATTCGGTAATATATTGGACTCCCAAAGCTCACTTTCAAAACTTCCTGATAAAAAGGTGTCATGGCTATCTACCTGCTCTTCTTCTGATAGACTGCTTTCAAATCCCATATAATAGCGATTTTCGGCTTGATTTTCAAAAACAGCCAAGTCTTGAACAACAATGACCAGATACTGGCTGAGAAGGAAGGAACCATGGTCTGGTAGATGTCCTAAAGTCACATTCTTGGGCAAGACTTGGGCAACTTCCATCTCCTTTTCATCAAAGGTGAGGGTTTGACCAGCTTTATACTGGACTCCCTTACTAAAAATTGCCACTTGGTCAGATGCCAACTGGAGTGCTTCTCCTGTCATCTTTTCATAGCTGGCTTGATCAAGGACAAAACCGATCCCCACTCGATCAGAGAAATCCATACCAGCGGCCTCTTCATCCGTCAAAAATCTTACTTGCTGGTTTGTCACCTCAGAAAAATAGGCTTGCAGATAAGGATAGACTACCTTACTTTCAACTGGAATATCTGTCTCTTCTAAGATAGCTTCCGCCCACTCCTCCGTTTGTTCTTTTGAAGTGGTTGGTTGCATTCCAACATCGATCGAATAGTCATTTGGATTTTGATTGGCAATATAATCTTTGCCACCGATGTATATATTAAGTCCTCCAACCATAGTTACCAAGAACATACTGGAGAGGATGGTAATGGTCGCAAGGCCCAGAGCATTTTTCCGCATGCGAAAAATCAAGTTGGATACAGAAATAAAATTCTCAGGCTTGTAGTAATAGGTCTGACGGTTCTTTAGCCAGTTTAAGAGACTGATGACACCTGCGTGGAAGAGCAGGTAAGTCCCAAGGATAACCAGAAGAGTCGCTCCAAAGAAACTCGGAACCGCCTGAAAAGGATTGGTCACTAGCTGGGCAATGGCATAGCCTGACCCCAGTAAAATAATAGCTAAGAGGGTTTGTAGCCAGAGGAAGCCAGTTTTCTTATCCCCACGCTTCTTGCCCTGAACTAGTTTGAGCGAGTCGGTCAAGCCCAACTTCCCAATATTAAAGAGGCTGACCAAGGCGAAAATACCGAAGAGATAGATAAGTACAGTGACTAGACTTTTCAACTGGAAGGTTGAAGCCAGGACCACAGGCATCTGCATGGCTTTCAGCAAGAGCGCATAGAAGAGTTTATCTAGAGCCAGTCCCAAGAGCAAGCCAGATAGAATGGTACCGACTGAAAATACCAGATTTTCTAGGAAAGTCATCAAGAGAAGGTGTTTTTTCTCCAAGCCTAGGATACTATAGACACCGAACTCTTTTGACCGCTGCTTCATGACAAAACTATTGGCATAGAAGACCATGATGGCAACTGCCAACATGACTACAATCATACCGAAGCCCAAAACCATGGTTACCCCATTGGCTCCCTTGACCTGACCTAAATCAGGATGGAAGGCAAGCGCGGTGAAAATATAGGCAATGGCTGTGGACAAGATGGTCATCAGGGCATAGGGAAAATAGAGCCTGCAGTTCTTTTTGAGATTGGTCAGAGCCAATCGAAAGGTTAGTCCAAACATATTACTCACCTCGATTCGCCATGACTGTCAAGGTATCTGAAATCAGTTGGTACATCTCCTGATTGTTTCTTTCACCTCGGTAGATTTGATTGTAGAGGATCCCATCCTTGATAAAGAGGACCCGTTTGGCGCGACTGGCTGCCGCTGTTGAATGGGTTACCATCAAAATGGTTTGCCCATCTTGGTTGATTTTTTCAAAAATATCGAGAAGGGTTGCCGTTGATTTGGAATCGAGGGCTCCAGTCGGTTCATCCGCTAAGAGGATTTCTGGCTGGGTGATGATGGCACGCGCCACCGCAACTCGTTGCTGCTGACCGCCTGAAAGCTCATAGGGCATCTTGTCTTGCAAGGTCGCAATTCCCAGGCTATTAAGCGTATGAACCAGTCGCTTGTTCATCTCATCAATCGGATAGCGGGATAAAACCAGAGGTAAGAGCACATTATCCTTGACAGAGAGGGTGTCCAAGAGATTGAAATCTTGGAAGACAAAGCCCAATTTCTCCCGACGAAAGACTGCCGCTTCCTTGCTCTTGATAGACTGGGTATCCAATCCGTTAAGCAAGACCTTGCCCTGCGTTGGCTTATCAAGGGTTGCCAAAATATTGAGCAAGGTGGATTTTCCAGAACCAGACTCACCCATGATGGCGACATACTCACCCTTTTCCACTGTAAAATGAATATCCTTCAAAGCCTCAACCTGTCCCGCCTTAAAGAGAGAACTGTATATCTTTTGAACGTGTTGAACATCTAAAACTGACATAACTTGACTCCTTTTCTTTTTCTACCTTCATTCTACACGGTCCCAAGATAAACTACCATAGCCTTAGCTTTCATTTACATGACAGTTTTGTAAGATTAATCAAAAATCAACTCCACTACTTTGATACCGATTCGCACCTCTGTTCCCCGACCCACTTTTGATTTTAGCTTTAGGGAATAGCCCAGCTCCGCAGCAATTTTCCGTGAGAGATAGAGCCCCAGACCCGAAGATTGCTGGGTTCTGCGGCCATTGAAACCTGAGAAACCACGCTCAAAGACCCGTTCCAAGTCACTCTCAGCAATCCCAATTCCCGTATCCCGAATGACCAAATCATCTCCATCCAAAACAATCGAAATGGTCCCTTCCTGACAATACTTGAGGGCATTGGATAAAATTTGCTCTATCAACAGGCCCAGCCAGCGTTTATCTGTCTTTACGCTCCTATCCAGCTGCCCCAGATCCAGGCTGGTATTGGCCTGGATAAAAAAGAGGGAATATTTCTTGACCAGACATCTGACCAGCTCTTCCAAATTGACAGATTCAATAACCAAATCATCATGGAAGGATTGTAAACGGAGGTAGTTCAAGACCAGACCTGTGTATTGCTCAATCTTGAAGAGTTCTGATTCCAGTTGGTGACGGACTGGACTACTATCTACTTCCTTGACCAAGAGCTGACTGGCTGCAATAGGTGTTTTCATCTGGTGGGCCCAGAGGGTGTAGTAGTCGTCTAATTCTGTCTGTTCCTGTCTCTGTTTTTCTAGTATTTGCTTGTTCTGAACTTCTAGCCACTCCACTTTTTCCTGCAACAAACGCTCACTGGCTGTCCCAGTAGCCACTTTCTGACCACGCCAGATTTTTCCAAAGCGGGAAAATTCCCTGACAAAATCCCAGAGGAGGGCGAGAATCCAGCAGATAGTGAGCAGGGTGAGGGCGTAGAAAACCAAGTTTCTTTTGATGTCAAAGAGGCTACTATAAGCCAGAATAGCCACAGCAAAAACGGCGTAGGCTATCAGAAAAATCAAGCGATGACCAAGCCATGATGTCAAAAATCCTGGTACTAATGAGTCAAAATCATCCTTATTCATGTGTCCACACCAGGCCGTAGCCTACTCCTTTCTTGGTGGCAATCACATCTGGCAGACCCAGTTCTGCCAACTTTTTACGCAGGCGAGCAATGTTAACCGACAAAGTATTGTCATCCACAAAAATATCACTGTTCCAGAGTTCTCTCATCAGCTCCTCACGGCTGACCACTTCCTTGCCATGTTCAAAAAGCACCCGTAAAATCTGAAATTCATTTCGCGTCAGCTCTTCCACAACCTGTCCATAGGACACCTGCATGGTCTTTAAGTCTAAGGAAATCTCCTCAAACCAGAGTAAACTTTGTTCACCAACAAAGTCATAGGTTCTTCTGAGAAGCCCCTGTATTTTGGCCAGGAGAACCGTCATTTCAAAGGGCTTGGTCACATAGTCATCCGCCCCCATATTGATCGCCATAACAATATCCATTGGCTGGTCATGGGAAGATAAAAACATAATGGGCACACGGGATGTCTTGCGAATTTCCTGACACCAGTAATAGCCATTGAAAAAAGGCAGGCCAATATCCAGTAAAATCAAATGGGGCTGAAACTCTTCCATCTGTTCCAAAACCATCTGAAAATCCTTGACTTCTTGCACCTGGTAACCCCAGTTTATCAAGTTTTTAGCAACTAGTTGGCTAATCGTTTTATCGTCCTCGATAAGAAGAATTTTCTGCATAACTATCTCCTTTCATATCCCTACTATTTATTATAGCTTACATTGGAACAAATTTGAGTATTTTTATACATTTACACAAGAAGTAGACTATAAAACCAGGTCATCAGTGGTGCAAATTTGTCATTCCCCACATATTTCGTTATACTAGATAAAAAAGGAAAGGACTGCTATGCCGAATTTATTAACCTATATTGAAGAAACTCAATACGATAATTTTTATGATAAACCTATCAATAAGCTAGATATTCTGGCTCTGACCGAACTTTCCTACCTCCCTTTTGATAATCTGGTCCCCTACTCTTTTACAGAAAATGGTGTACGACTTGATCGGTTGGCAGCGGCCTTTGAAGAGACCTACAAAAATAATTTCCCTCCCTTTTCTATGGTGACCAAAAACCGCCTAGCCTTACTTGGACTTCTAGCCAAATCCAAACGCTTCAAATCTATCAAGGCATTTGGCTTCGTTGACGATTATCAGTTGGAACAGGAAAAGCAGTTTTCAGCAATCAGCTATCGCATTGACCGAAAAACGATTGTGACTTGCTTCAGGGGAACAGACGACACCATTATCGGTTGGAAGGAAGACTTCCACATGACCTATATGGATGAAATTCCTGCCCAACGTGCAGCGAGTGGCTACTTAGAAAAACTTATGATGCAGCAGATGGGCCATTTTTATCTGGCCGGTCATTCGAAAGGCGGAAATTTAGCCCTCTATGCAGCATGCCAGCAAGCTACAGACCAACAGGATAGAATCCTAGCTATCTATCCCTTTGATTCACCTGGCTTACACAAAAAACACTTGGAAGCACCTAGTTACCAAGCTATTCACCAACGGATTTTCCCCGTCATTCCCCAGAATTCAATTGTCGGTATGATGTTAGAAACACCAGAAAATGCTCAAATCGTTCAGAGTAATACCCTCGGCATTCTACAACACATCAGTTTTTCTTGGGAGGTTGACGGAAGCGACTTCAAACTAGCCCCTGCCCTGACCAGCGATAGCCTACAAACCGACCAAGCCTTAAAAACTTGGACGGCTAGTTTAACAGACGATGAATTACGAGACTTCTTCGATTTGTTTTTCGGCATCTTCATCAAAGCAGGAATTGAACGTTTTAGCGACATCACGGTAAATCCCCTACAGAAATTACAGGAAATTGATCGACTGAGAAAAGAAGTAGCTCCAGAAGAAGCTGAGATGATGGACAAACTCATTCGGCTACTCTTTGACACCCGCTACCAAATTTGGAGAGATAATCTCAACACTATCTTACCAAGTCCAGAAATTTCCTTACCCGATTGGCGAACTTTTTTTCAACGTTCGATAAATAATGAAGATAATCAAGAAAACTAGCTTAGAATTCTAAGCTAGTTTTTCTGTGCCAAATCTTCTTAAAAATTGGGATAGTTTTTCTAATCCTTTGATTAGAGTTTCTTGTTCACAGGCAAATCCTAGACGGACATAGCCATCACGATCAAACCGATTGCCAGGCACTAGAAGAACACCGTATTCCTGCAAAAGTTGCAAGCAAAAATCTTCCATAGGCATATCTACTGCAATCTTGACAAAGCTGGTAGAAACAACCGCTGGACGGATATAGGAAACGAGGGGTTCATTCTCAATCCATTGGTCCAAAATTGCTAGATTTTCTTCTAAAATGCGCCGATTGCGTTCTAGAATTTCTTGATAATGGGCCAAAGCTAATTGAGCCACCAGGTCGTCAAAGACACCTGCACAAATCATAGTGTAATCCCGATAATCTCTCAATATATCTGTCACTTCAAGATTGGCAGCCACCCAACCAATGCGAATACCTGGCAGGGAGTAGGTCTTGGATAAGCTATTTACAGCAATTCCTTTATCATAGACTTCTATAATAGATGGCACATCCAGCTCAGAAAAGGAACGATAGACTTCATCCGAGAGTATGTAAGCTCCAACTTCACCAGCAATTTCCGCCAATTCTTCCAAATAGACCCTATCCATGACAGCACCTGTTGGATTATTGGCATTGTTGATGCAAATCATCTTAGTATTAGGACGAATGAGCTGACGCAGTTTTTCCAAGTCTGGCAACCAGTCATTTTCCTCCTCAATCTGCCACAAATCCACTTCTGCTCCCAAGGACTTTGGAATATCATAGAGTTGTTGGTAGGTCGGATAAAGGGAAATGACATGGTCTCCTGGTTCAATCAAACTATAAAGAACTAACAAGTTGGCCCCTGTTGCCCCGTTGGTCTGGAGAATTTGTTCTGGCTTGACGCCTGTATAGAGTTGACTAACCGATTTTTTAAATGCTGGCGAACCTTCTATCCAGCCATAGTTGAGCTTGGTGCCCTGCAATTTCTCATAAAAATCCTCAGGCTTGGTGCCCGACAAGGCAAACAATTCCTCCAAAGTCAATGAAGAAATGGACACCCCAGCTATATCATAAATCGCGCTATTTTCATGGACATTCAGCCATTCCTCAACGCCAAAACGTGGTAATTTCATAAGACTTCCTACTTTTATTTATTCTGCTCTTATTGTACCATATTCTTTCAAAAAATGTATAAATATGCAGTGCAACAAGTAAAGAATGTTGCTGTTATAAAAAAAGTAGACAGTCTCAACCGAGCTTGCCTGCTTTACTTTTTTCATTAAAACTTCCCTAGATTGGTCAAGTCTTTCTTCTCTGGCATGACTTCCTTGTTGTCCCAGTGCTCGACAATCTTACCGTCTTTGAGGCGGTAGATGTCAAAGTGGGCGTAGTCCTGACCTGCAATACAGACTTTCGAATAAGCCACGACATAGTCCCCCTGTCCTATCACCTTGAAGACAAAGTCGTAGTCAACAGCCTTATCGACCAGATAGTCCTTATAGGCTGCACCGCCTTGGGCAATCTCTTGGTTGTGCTGAATCAGATCAGCTGCCACATAGTCGTAAAACTTGTCGATTTCCCCATTTTGAAGGACATCGACCAAGAAGCGACGGACGATTTTCTTGTTGTCCTCAGTCTTATCTAGGTCTGTCAGCTCAAAGTCTGCGTAAATCGGGTCTGTTTGGCCAATGGTTTTTGGATAGGCATCGATAACATCCCAATGCTCGACGATACGACCATTTTCATCCGAACGGAAGATGTCCGCCGTCACCCACTCAGCCTCACCGTCATTGAGTTTCTGGTGAACATGGACAAAGACAAAATTCCCGTCCTCAATGGCACGCACAATGTTGATTTCACGCTTGGGATTGCGTTTGAAAAAGTCCTCAAAGAAAGCCGCAAAGCCCTCTTTTTCATCAGGCACACCCGTACTGTGCTGGGTGTAGCTAGCCCCCATATAGTTGTCTTGTGCTTCCTTGATTTCCCCGTCCCGAATGCCACGAAGGTAAAGATTTTTAGCGTTATCTAGTTGATGTGACATGATGTTCTCCTATTTTAACAATTCTTCTCGTTCCAAATATTCCCTCGCCACTTGCTCTGCCAACTTGCCTTCCACATCGACCGCATAGTTCATCTGGGTCATTTCCTCGGTCGAGATTTTGCTTGCCAAGACCCCTAGGACTTGCTCCAACTCAGGATATTTTTCTAGGGTTTCTTTGGACAATAGCGGAGCAGCCTGATAGGGTGGGAAGAGCTGTTTGTCGTCTTCTAGGATTTTCAATTTGTAAGTGACTACCTTGCTGTCTGTAGAATATGCTTCGATAATCTGCACATTACCACTCTTAATAGCTTCATAACGAAGGGCTGGCTCCATGGTCTTGACATTGAGTTGGAGATTGTATAGATTTTTTAGACCGATATTACCATCTTCGCGGTCATTAAACTCTAATGAGAAACCTGCGACAGCTGTCTGCTGCACTTTTGCCAAATCCGAAATCTTTTCAATGCCATTTTTCTGAGCATAATCTTCCGTTACAGCCAAAGCATAGGTATTCTGGAAAGCCATTGGTGCTAAATACATCAGACCATCCTGCTCCAAAATCGCTTCTTTAGCGTAAGTATAAACCTCCTCAGGATTCGTTGATAAATCCGTTGGTGAATTTTTCAAAAGAGTACTTGTAATGGTCCCTGTGTACTCAGGATAAATATCAATAGAACCTGATTTGAGTGCTTCATACAGGAAGCTAGTCTTTCCGAAATTAGGTTTTATCTCCACCTTGATGTCTGTCTGGTCCTCAATCAACAACTTATACATATTGATGAGAATTTCAGGTTCTGCACCGAGCTTCCCTGCAATGACCAACTGTTTTGTGGAAAAATTAAGCATGGGAACATAACTAGCTCCAACAGTAAATAAAGTCACCAATAGAGCCAACAAAATTGTCTTGGGTTTCTTGTCCTGCAACAGACGAATGCCGTAACCGAAAAGTACTGCAAGGACAGCCGACGATACCGCACCAATCAAAATCAAGGCTGAATCATTGCGGTCAATTCCAAGTAGAATAAAGGAGCCTAGCCCCCCAGCCCCCACCAAGGCTGCCAGAGTCGCCGTTCCGATAATCATAATGGAAGCTGTCCGAATCCCTGACATCAAAATAGGCATGGCAAGTGCTAACTTAAATTTTTTCAACTTCTCCCATTTATTCATACCAAAAGCGGTTGCTGCTTCTTCCAGAGAAGGGTCGATTTCTCCAAGGCCTGTCAATGTCCCCTGCAAGATAGGAAAGATAGCATAAATAACGAGCGCTACTACTGCTGGCAAGGTTCCGATTCCCATAAAAGGAATGAAAAGACCAAGCAAAGCAAGGGATGGAATAGTTTGGAAGATACCTGTTATTTGCAGACTCCACTCAGTCAAGCGTTTTTTACTAGATAGAATCAGTCCCAAAGGTACTGCAATGGCAATCGCAATAATCAAAGCTAGAAGGGAGATGCGAAGGTGTTCAAAAAGAGCAATTCCCCACTCGTCCTTGCGTTCTATAAAGGTTTCAAATAGGTTCATTACATACCTCCTCGAGCTCTGATAAATTCCTTGACAAAATCATTGGCAGGACGATTCCTCAATTCATCAGGACTTCCTAATTGCACAACTTGTCCATCTTGCATGAGACAGATGCGATCCGCCAATTTAACCGCCTCATCCATATCATGAGTAACGAAAACTGTTGTCATCTTGAATTCCTCATGTAATTCCTTAATCAAGTCCTGCAACTGAGCCTTACTGATTGGATCTAGAGCTGAGAAAGGTTCGTCCATGAGCAAGACCTTTGGATTTGCAATGATGGCCCGCAAAATCCCGATCCGCTGTTTTTCTCCCCCTGACAAGTCCTTGGGCAAACGATCCAGATAGCTGTCTGGTTCCAAGCCAACCTTGGTCAAGAGCTCTCTCGTCCTCGTCAAGGTTTCTTCCTTACCCAAACCTTTCATTTCAGGAATAAGAGCGATATTTTCAGCCACTGTCATATTTGGAAAAAGGGCTATCTGCTGAAGAACATAACCTGTCTCCAAACGTAATTCACGCAGGTCGAAATCCTTAAGCCGCTTACCTTGAAAAAAAACCTCTCCCTCAGTCTGCTCAATTAGACGGTTAATCAATTTCAACGTAGTTGTCTTTCCACTACCACTCGGTCCAATCAAGACAAAGAACTCCCCTTCTTGAATATCAAAGGTCAAATTTTTCAAGATTGGTCCGCTAACCTTACAAGTCAGGGATACATTTTGATAATCAATCATCATTTTCTCCTTTTAAAATAGCCATGAGACTCTGACTGTAGCGCTGAATTAATCCTAGCATGAGCTCCTGTTCCTCCTGACTGAGTTGAGACAGCGCCTTATTTTCCGCCTCCTCTAAGGGGTCCAAAATGCGACTAGCAAATTGCTGCCCCTCCTCTGTCAATTTAATTTTCTTATGTCGCTTATCTGCTGGATTCTCCTCTAAAACTACCAGGCCTCCATCCAAAAATTTCTTTACAGTAGCATTGACAACTTGTTTGCTTGAATAGGTCTTCTTGCTGACCCAATTCTGTGTCACACCTCCGGGATTATAATAAATCCACATGAGAATGGATAAGCATTTTGCATTGAGCCCATGCCGGCGAGCGTAGCCCTCATAGAGCCCAACTTGCTGGTCAAACATACGAGCATAATCCTTACTTCTTTTCCTAACTTCTGTCATCGTCACCCTCCCTATTAAGCACAATCACCTTACCAAAAGCCTCTGACCCCTCCAAATAGCGATGCGCTTCTTGTATAGTATCTAGACTAAACACCTTCTCAGGCCCAACTGGCACCTGATAGGTTGCGATATAGTCAAACATCTCCTGCAACTTGTCCTGATTGACATGGCCTGAATAAAAAGTGGTCAGATAGACATTCTGCCGCAACTGCTCAATCGGATCAAAGTCCTCCAGATACCACTTGCCACCCAGCTGCCCCGTCGAGCAGATGATGCCGCCCTCCTCCAGATGAGCTAAGGAATCCGACAGGGTAGCAGGCCCGACCAGCTCAAAAATCTTGCTAAAGGTCAGATCCGTCTGCAAACGTCCGTCTTTTTCAAGGATGACTTGGCTAAAACCAGAGGCAAGCAGCTGATCGGTCTTTTCTAACTTGCGGACAGAAGCGTAGATAGGAAGGTCTGGAAACTGGCTCCGCACCAACTTGACAAAGGCCTGTCCAACCCCGCTAGCCCCCGCACGCACCAAGATGCGGTCTGCCGCTTCCAGCTTGAGATTTTTCATGGAGCCGTAGGCAGTATAGTAGGTTTCAGGGACGCTAGCTAGTTCCGCCCAGCCCAAATCTGTCTCAATAGGGTAGAGAGTTTGATTGGGCACCAGAGCATATTCTGCATAACCACCGTCGAAAGCCCGACCTAGTTCGCCCATGATGGACACAACTTTCTGCCCGACTGGTAGCCTGTCTGGCTCCGTTGTATCCTCTACCACTCCGACTAGCTCAATGCCCAAAATCCGTGGAAAGACCACGCTTGGTGACAAGCCCTGTCTGGTAAAAATCTCCGAATGATTGATACCAAACCCTTTGATTTTTACCAAGGACCAGCCTGTTTTGACCTGTGGCTTTGCTACTTCTCGTACCTCCAAAACCTCTGGACCACCTGCTTTTGAAACTACAACAGCTTTCATAAACTGTCCTCCTTCATCGAATTAGTCAAAGTTTTTTACCATTTTATCAAAAAAAGAAAATTAGTCAATCACTTTGACTAATGTTTTAGTAATTTTTGATAGTTTTCTTTATCCTCATCTTTGAAAACATTAAAAATTACCTTGATTTCTGGATGTTCTTTGATAAAATTCCGCACAGTTCTGACCGCAATCTCCGCAGCCAACTGGTTGGGAAAACGAAACTCGCCTGTACTGATGCAGCAAAAGGCTATGCTGGTCAGCCCATTTGCCACAGCCACTTCCAAACTCTTTTGATAAGAAGAAGCGAGCAGTGCTTCATCTTGAGAACGAACCTCCGCCTGAATAATCGGCCCAACCGTATGAATGACATAGTTAGCTGGCAGATTGTAGGCTGGCGTTATCTTGGCCTGACCTGTTGCTTCCAAGTGCCCTTGAACCTTCATAAGTTGATAACAAGCCAGCCGCAGTTGAAGACCCGCCTGCGAATGAATGGCATTGTCAATACAGCGATGATGCGGCACAAAGCAACCCAAGAGCTGACTGTTGGCTGCGTTGACAATAGCATCTACCTGCAAGCTAGTAATGTCCCCCTGCCAGAGATAAATCTGTGGCTCCACCTCTTGCAAATCGGACAGACTAGTCAGGTTTTTCTGAGCCAACTTTTCCTGTAAATAGGCATCTTGCAAGGTCCAAAACTCTGCTGGCATGCCCCTGGGCTCCCAGATGTTCATCAAGGCTCGCAAGGCCCATTCTTGCTCTTCCTGAGTCTGAGGCAGGTCCAAGTCAGGTGCCAGATAGTGAATCAATTTTTCTAGTTTTTCCATGCACTTACCACCTCCTGCATATCTTGATGAAAGGTCAGAATCCCTTCACGCTCTGGGTCTTCTAGATTGATCCGAATCAGACTGGCACTTGGCAAGGTCTGATTCAAGCGTTCAAAGGGAAACTTGATAATGGTCGGCGTATTGTAGCCCACGCCCAGCTCCAAAAAGATAATTTTCTTCGCCGCATTTTCCTGTAAAAATGCAATATAAGCCTCTTCCTGCTTGTGCCAGTTGGCATCCTCAACAAAACGGTGGTCAATTCTTAAGCGGCTCATCATGTCTGCCCCACACTTGGGACATTTGGGAATATCGTCAGTTCTAACCACCAAACCCTGACGGTTGGCAAGCAGGATTTCCAAGGCTATTTGGTTATTATAAACGCCTTCATGACAAGGCACCGAGCATTGAAACTCCCCGTAATTTCCCTGAACTTCAAAGATATTTTCCTTATCAAAACCAGCTTTCTCAAACTGACTATCCACATTGGTCGTGATAACAAAGTAATTCTTGTCCGCCACCAGCTCATACAAATCCTGATAGAGCGGCAGGCTGCCTGTCTGGTAGCGATTGAGATAGAGGTGCTGACTCCAGTAGCCCCACTTTTTCTCCTTGGTCGCAAAGGGATAAAAGCCAGCGGAATACATATCTGTCAGCCCGTATTCCTTGATAAACGGTGCAAAATGTTCCTCAAAACGTTGACCTGAATAGGTCAAACCTGCTGCACTGGACAGGCCCGCACCTGCACCAATCACGATTGCATCTGCTTCTGCGAGTAATTTTTTAGCTTGGGTTATTTTTCTATCTTCTGTCATCTTCATCCTCTTTCTGTCTTCTTTCCTTGCTTTTTTCCAGCTCTGCCATTATACTAACACTAACAGTATCTTTTGGAAAGTATGCACCTTAAAGTAGGGTAGTTACCTCAAGGTAAGAAATGTATACTTTCAAGGAAAATTAGACTAAAGTTTTTTGAAAAAAATTTTGGAGGAAGCTATGACCAGTAAAAAATTACCCCAAACTCTACCAGCCTGTCCCGTCGAAACGACCTTGCTCTTGATTGGCAGCAAGTGGAACATTCTCATCCTACGCGACCTCATGGACGGCACCAAACGCTTTGGAGAGTTGCAACGTTCCATTGGTTCCATTAGCCAGAAGGTCCTGACCAGCAACCTGCGGGACCTCGAAGCTAAGGGCGTGGTGGACCGCAAGGTCTATCCAGAAGTCCCACCCCGTGTGGAATACTCTCTAACCGAACTCGGACACTCCTTAAAACCAATCCTGGATTCCATGTCGGACTGGGGAGAATGGTACCAAGAACAACAAAACTAGCCTAGAAGATTCTAAGCTAGTTTCTTTTTATCCTTCAACTGTTTCTGAGGCAGTTTCGCTTGCTACTTCTGAAACTGTTTCTGATACAGGTTCGATGATAACATCATCAATTGTAAGCTCAATATCTTCAGACACAACTACAGCATCCTCAATATCTTCTTCTGTCAAATCCACTGTCGGAGCTTTAGCAGTTTTTGCCTTGATAGCTTCCAAAATGTCAGCCGTTGACAAGTTTTGTTCCGCAATTTTTTCCTTGATTTGCTCAAAGGTTTCCAAGGATTTTTCCTTACCAGACTTGACCAAATCTTCTACTGTCAATTCACCAGTTTCAAGTTGAGTTTTTACTTCGGTAAATCGTTCAGTCGCTTGTTTGCCTAAATCTTGTGCCTTAGTGACAAAATCAGCATTGATTTCTTCATGGTTTTCTTTATAGTCATTAGCAAAGTTTACAACTTTTTCTTTGACTGTTTTACCAGTTTTACTTGCTAGAAAAGCAGCTGCAGCAGCTCCGCCTGCTGCCCCTAACAAAAGGCTAGTCCACACGCTACTAGATTTTTTTACCATTTTTTTCTCCTTTCTTACCTAAGAGAGATGAGAGAGTTGACAGAGCTGAAAGAGCTCCGCCGGCTTTTACAGTACTTGCTCCAGCAGACTTAGCTTTGACTGTCAAATCACGCGCTGAAGCATTCAAATCTGATACAGAAGTTGACAAGTCAGCTACCGCTACAAAAAGAGGATCAAGGGTCGAAACCTTACCATTTACATCTTCGACTAAGACATTGGTTTTAGCCAAAAGCTCGTTGGTCTGATAGAGAGTCACATTGACATCGCTGGTCAAGACCTTAAGCGTTTGCTGGGCTTCATCTGTCACCGTACCCAATTTTTTCAACAACAAAACAATATATACTGCCACCGCCGCGATGGACAAGGCAATAATCAAGACAGAAATTTCAATAATCATATCTTCTCCTTTAGGGTTGATAGAATGGAATAGAAGACTTTCTTCTCCGCAACACAACCATGATAATACCAACGAGGATTAACACCCCAGATAGCCATTGTGAAATACGTATTCCCAAGAACATGAGGCTGTCCGTCCGCAAGCCTTCTATCAAAAGGCGACCACAACCATACCAGACTAGGTAGAAAGCTGTAATTTCTCCCTGTTTAAGGAATTTTGGCCGTCTACGTAACACACAAACCAAGCCAAAGCCTAGCAAATTCCAGAGAGACTCAAACAAGAAGGTTGGTTGACGGTAGGCACCATCAATATACATCTGGTCTCGGATAAAGGCTGGCAGGTAGTTCAAACTTTCTACTGCTTTACCATAGGCCTCTTGGTTAAAGAAATTTCCCCAACGACCGATGGCCTGAGCAATCATGACCGATGGCGCTACAATATCCAAAAAATCCAGGGTATTAATAAAGCGATACCGGGTAAAGAAATAAAGGACGATTGCACCTGTAATCAAACCACCATAGATGGCAATACCTCCGTTCCAGATAGCGAAGATAGATAAAATGTTATCCTTATATTCACTCCATGAAAAGGCTACATAGTAAATCCGTGCCCCTATGATAGAAAGCGGAAATGCGATTAGAATAAAATCTAAAATATCATCCTGACGGATTTTCTTTCGTGGTCCCTCTTTTGTCGCCAAATAAACACCTAGAATCAGACCAAGCAAAATGCAGATTGCATACCAACGAATTTCTAAGGGACCTAATTTAATCGCAATAGGATCCATATTAAGCCTCTTCTCTATTGTGTTCAATTAGATTAGACAAGCGTTCTTCGAAGATCTTCGTTGCATCAAACCCCATCTGTTTGGCACGGTAGTTCATGGCTGCAGCTTCAATTACGACAGAAATATTTCGACCGGTTTTTACAGGAATACGTATTTGTGGAATAGCAATTCCTGCTATTTCAATAGTATCGCCAGAGTTTCCCAAACGGTCAAATACCTTACCTGTTTCAAAATTTTCTAAGTAGACAGCTAATTGCACTTCTGATGAATCTTTCACGGCACTAGCACCGTATAGACTCATGATGTCGATAATGCCGACTCCTCGAATCTCTAATAAGTGGCGCAGAATTTCCGCAGGTTCACCCCAGAGAGTGACATCGTCTTTTGCATAGACATCAACACGGTCATCAGCCACCAATCGGTGTCCTCGTTTAACCAACTCAAGACCAGTCTCACTCTTACCGATACCAGAATCACCCTGGATAAGCACACCCATACCGTAAATGTCCATCAAGACACCGTGTACACTCGTCCGCTGAGCCAGGCGACTATCCAAGTAAGAAGACAATTCTCCCGATAGACGACTGGTTGCTGTCTTGCTTCGACAGATAGCAATTTGTTTTTCTTTTGCAGCCTTGTACATCTCCTCAGGGATTTCCAAGCCACGTGCCACTATGACAACAGGGGTTTCTGGCTGGAACATCTGAGAAAGAACCTGATAGCGGTTATGGGCAGTCATGGCCATCAAATAAGACCACTCCTTCATCCCTATCAACTGGATGCGCTCTGGAGCATAGTAATCAAAATAGCCAGTCATTTCCAATCCTGGTCGGGTAATATCTGCCGTCGTAATTTGCTTTTGCAGGAGCTCTTCCGTACTGTAAGCACATTCAATCCGCAGATTATCGACCAAATCTTTCACATAAACGGTCATTTCTTCCCTCACTTTCAGTTTTATTATATTATACCATAAGCTAGGGGTTGGGGGAAAAACAAGTGGCTGATTGGGTAAAAAGAATGAGTTTCTTTCTTTTTCTCACAAAATTAGCAAAACTTCCACAGATTAAATGCACTTCCCTCCCAGTGCTACATATTTCTAACAAATCTGTTATACTTTATATAGATTAATACTTACTACTAAGGAGAAAATCATGGAACCATTGTTTCTCACACCTGTTATGCACGAAAAAATTTGGGGGGGCAATCGCCTAAGAACCAACTACCACTACGACATTCCTAGTGAAAAGACTGGTGAATGCTGGGCTATTTCTGCCCATCCAAATGGCGTAACAACAGTCTCAAACGGTCAATATAAAGGAAGAGGACTGGATGACCTCTATCAGAATGAAAAACATTTATTTGACAATCCAACAGATGATGTCTTTCCATTATTAACAAAAATCCTTGATGCAGACGATTGGCTCAGCGTTCAAGTCCATCCCGATGATAGCTATGGTTTGGCTCACGAAGGGGAACTGGGCAAGACAGAATGTTGGTATATTTTGGAAGCCGAAGACGGAGCTGAAATCATTTATGGTCACAATGCCCAATCCAAAGAAGAACTCCGTCAGCAAATCGAAGCTGGAGATTGGGACAAGCTGTTGACCCATGTACCCGTCAAAAAGGGTGATTTCTTCTTTGTACCAAGCGGCACCATGCACGCCATCGGTAAGGGAATCCTTATTTTAGAAACCCAACAATCTAGCGATACAACCTACCGTGTCTATGACTTTGACCGCCGTGACGATGCAGGCAACCTCCGTGAACTACACATTGAGAAATCGATTGATGTACTGACCATCGGACCTGTTGCTAATTCAACACCTGCCCACCTCAAAGCGGGCAATCTTGACTCGACACTCCTGGTTGCCAATCCCTTCTTTACCGTATATAAATGGAGTATCCAACAAGAAATCAAAATGGAACAGACAGTTCCCTACCTGCTTGTCAGTGTCATCGAAGGGGAAGGTGCTATCCAAGTCGGTGAGACCAACTACCCACTTCAAAAAGGAAGCCACTTTATCTTACCAGCCGATGTGAAAGACTGGACCTTTACAGGACAAATGGACATCATCGCAAGCCACACAAACTAATACTCTTCGAAAATCAAAATTATCCGTTGTCAACTTGCCTTGATGAACTCAAGTTCTATCTTCGACTTCGTTTCCTAGGCTACTTTTGATTTTCATTGAGTATAAGCATACAAAAAACTTGAGCCTTTAAACTCAAGTTTTTTGTATTATTCAAACCAAGACTTATTTATCTTTTCCGCTTCTTTTATCTTACGTGGACCTGTTCCATATCGTTCCGCATCCCTATCTTCCTTATAGGGTAAAAAATAAGCTGCTGCAATATAGAGAGCAATCAGAAGGAGGAAGGATTTGCCTAAGAGGAGACCTGCAATAAATATCGCGCGTGTTACCCAGGATTCCCAGCCCAATTTATGCGCTATGCCGGCAAGAACCCCAGATACTATCTTCCCCTGCCTTACTTTATATAATTCAATCGACATCTTTTATTCCTTTCACGTAAAAGCCCCCTTGACCTGTTTGTACTTTCAAGAAAAGTAAATCATTGCCAGATTTTTCAAACTGATAGGGACTATTTTTCTTTTTCCGGTTAACCAAGACATGACCTGATTGCGACTCAATCTGCCCCCGAATTCCCTGGCCTTTGCCAGTTTGTAAAGTCAAGGGAGCCTGAGCTAGTTGCACATACAAGTGTTGGGGATAACCACCGCAAGTCGTCAAGCGAATATCCTGTTGTTTTTTATCCCTTGAACTGCGGATAGAAATATCTTCAAATGGTAAATAATCCAAGCGAGCATCTGCCTGACCAAGTTCCAAATCCAGCACTGACATCCATTCCTGAGGTAAGTTGATTGTCAAACGACAGGCCAAACTACTGTGAAAATAAAGCCCCTTTTTTTCAACATAAAGACGAGGAAGCTTATCTTCTGGTGCATCTTGATTGTAGCAAATCTCCACACTAATCTGATTATTTTTAGACTTAGCCAAAGTTAGACGTCCCTCAGATAATTTTAAAAAGAGTGATTCAATCCCTTCAAAACTATAGGATTGTTTCAATTTGGAGGAAGCAAAGACCTTAAAACTTGGCAAGGTAAAATTCAATTTTACTTTTTCTTCCACAAAAAGAAAGTCTGGTTCTTGATTCATTTCCTTAAAACAGGCACGCGCCTCTTCCTTGGTCAAGACACCTTTTTCATATAACTCAATTAAGCGTTCTTCTCTCTTTTGCGTCATAGACTCACCTCAATTCTACTCTAGTATATCACATTTCTCCACAAAAAAATCAGCCCGAAGACTGATTCTCTATTCTTTCAAAGTAAGTTTGCCCCTACACTTCCCACATCGGTATTTTTTTAGGTCAATGCGGCGCTTGCGCTGGTAGACTTGTCCACAGGACTGACAGGTATACAGCAGGCTAGGCTTGGTAGTTTGTTCCAGTTTGGGAGCATAGCGCAGACCGTCCACCACAGCCAGCAGTTCCTTGAAGTCCCTATCTCCGTGCCGATAGCCTTTTTTCTCAAAGTAGAGATGGTAGTGGCAGAGCTCGTGGCGGACAATCTTCCGAAAGACTTCTAAGCCTTGTTCCTCCAGATGTTTGGGGTTAAAATCCAAATGCCCATCTCTTGGAAAAAAGCGACCACCTGTTGACCGCAGTCGCCTGTTCCAGACAGCCTGATGCCGAAATTCCTTACCGAAGTCTTGCAAGGAAACTTCTTGCACATACTTATTCAGATCCATTTGGTTTCAAAAGGCTAAGACCGATACGGTTGCGTTTGATGTCCACTTCCACCACCCAGACAGTAACGATTTCCCCAACAGCGAGGACTTCGCTAGGATGAGGTAAGGCTTGTTGGCGTCCATTCTTATCTCGTTTGCGTTTAACCATGCGTGAAATGTGAACCAAGCCATCTTCATGGACACCGATGTCCACAAAGGCTCCAAAGTCCACAATATTTCGGACTGTACCTTGCAATTCCTGTCCGACTACCAGGTCCTTAACATCCAAGACATCTTGACGGAGGACTGGTGCTTCAAAGTCATCCCGCAAATCACGACCTGGTTTGAGCAAGTCTGCAATGATGTCCTTCAAGGTTTCCTGACCAACACCGATTTTTTCTGCCGTATCTGCGATAGCCACCTGCTTCAATTTTTCCTGCGCAGCCTCATCTAAGTGGTCAATAGCTAGAAGTTCTAACAGGTTTTCCACAGCCTTGTAAGACTCGGGGTGCACGCCAGTATTGTCCAAAAAGTTAGTCGCATCTGGGATGCGCAAAAAACCAGCTGCCTGCTCAAAGGCCTTATCACCCAGACGAGGCACCTTCTTGAGCTGCTGACGAGAAGTCAGGGCACCATTTTCCTCGCGGTACTTGACGATATTCTCCGAAATAGTCTTATTGAGACCAGCCACGTGAGCCAAAAGGGCAGGACTGGCCGTATTGACATTGACCCCGACCTGGTTGACCACCGTATCGACTACAAAGTCCAGACTTTCAGACAGAGATTTCTGGTTAACATCGTGCTGGTACTGGCCGACACCGATAGACTTGGGATCGATTTTGACCAGCTCTGCCAGAGGGTCTTGCAGACGGCGGGCGATGGAAATGGCAGAGCGTTTTTCCACAGGGAGGTCTGGGAACTCATATCGAGCCAGTTCAGAAGCTGAGTAGACAGAGGCTCCGCTTTCATTGACGATGACGTAAGAAACTTCTGGGAAATCCTTGAGCAAATCAGCAACGAAGGCTTCCGATTCACGGCTGGCCGTCCCATTTCCGATAGCAATAATTTCCACTTGGTATTGCCCAATCAAGTCTGCTAAGTCTTTCTTGGCCTGAGCAATTTGTCGCTGACCAGCCGGCTCAACTGGATAGATGACCTGGGTTGTCAAGAGTTTTCCAGTCTGGTCAACAACTGCCAGCTTAGCACCTGTCCGAAAGGCAGGGTCAAAACCAAGAACGACCTTGCCTTTGAGGGGAGATACAAGGAGCAGATTTCGTAGGTTTTTAGAGAAGAGCTGGATAGCTCCTTCTTCTGCTTCTTCCGTCAATTCTGTTCGAATACGACGCTCCATAGCAGGCAAAATTTTCTTCTTGATGGCCTGCTGAATGACATCCTTAATATAGCTATTAGACTGTGGAAAACGCAGTTCGAAGAAACGGACCATCTTATCCACATTGTGTTCAAAAGTAACCTTGAGAACACCTAATTTCTCTCCACGATTGATGGCCAGGGTCTTATAACCCTGCATTTTTGCCACTTTCTCAGAAAAATCATAGTAAATCTGAAAGACTTCTTTCTCGTCTGCTTCTTGATCTTTTAGCTCTGAAGTAAGGCTTGAATTGGTCTGTACTTCATGGTAGACCCAGGCCCGCAGTTTATTGTCTTCTGAGATAGCTTCGACCAAAATATCCACAGCCCCAGCCAAACAAGCCTGGGCAGTGTCAAAACCCTCGCAGATAAAAGCAGCAGCCTGTTCTTCCAAGTCAGCCACATTCTGCAAAATTAGACGAGCCAGCGGGAACAGCCCAGCCTCACGCGCCACCGTTGCCTTGGTCCGACGTTTTTCCTTATAAGGCAGGTAGAGTTCCTCCACATCTGCCAACTTTTCCGCTTCCTCGATAGCCTGACGGAGCTGGTCTGTCAATTTACCTTGTTCTTCAATCTTGGCAAGAACGGTAGCCTTACGTTCAGCAAGAGCAGTCAAGGCCTTATCCCGATCGATGATGGACTTGATGACCACCTCATCCAAGTTCCCCGTCACATCCTTCCGATAACGAGCGATAAAGGGAATAGTGTTGCCTTCAGCCGTCAAAGACAGGACAGTATCAATCTGTTTTAAACTAACGCCCAATTCCTGAGCAATTTTCAAATATTTTTCTTCCATAGCTACTATTATAGCATGAAAGCGGTACAAGTGACTCAATAGAAAAAGCACGTAGATAAACTACATGCTCTCTTTATTTTTTCTCTTCTGATCACATTTTTTCATGAATAAAATGATTAGGAGAGATAGGAGGAATCCTAATACACCACAAACCACTTGAACAGCAAGGTAAATCTCATCAACTTTCTTTTGACTAGATTGGGCTTTTTCGTAATCCTTCTTATCATACGGAACTCGTTTTCCGCGAACCAAAATCCGTTCTGTATTTATTCCATAAGGTGTACAAGTGATCAATGTCGCATAATCTTCTCCCTCAATACCGGACAGTGAACTTACCTGATCCGGCTTCACAACTTGAATCCTATCAACTTCGTAAGCAAGAGTCTCTCCCAAAACATGGAAATAGAATTGATCTCCTTTTTCTAATTGCGGAAGATTGGTAAACATTTCTGCATTCGGTAACCCTCTATGGGCTGATACAACCGTATGACTACCATCTCCCCCAACGGGCAGGGCACTACCAAATAGGTGACCAGCTCCTTTTTGTAAGACACTGTCGCTTGTATAGTGATAGATTGGTAATTCAATATCGATTTTTGGAATTTCTACATACCCCATCATCCCATCCTGAGAGGCATTTAATACTGCCTCATACTTAGGATCATGAATCCCCTCACGTAAGGAAAAGGCATCAGGTACAGGCTGAATCCCTAACTCATTATTATAGGATTGAGCAGCTTGCCACATTTTTTCCTTTTCTTTTTCTGGCTGAGTATCTACCCACTCTCTATGAGAACTGATTAATTGTTGGTCACGGTACCGATTCCAGCTGCTACTGATATACGGATACAATAAAATCAGTATCCCCACTAAAATAAGGAAAATATATCTGATACCTGCTCTTTGTTTCACGTCCTTCTCCTAAAAAATGTAGAGAAGGCAACGCCTTCCCTCCATACTTGTTTATTAATTCTGTTACTTATGCTTTTTTATTTTTAGTAAAGTACAAACCTAAGCCAACCGTGAGCACTAAGACACCGATAAATGTGAATAAGTATGTTCCCATTCCACCTGTTGATGGCAATTCTCCTAATTTGGTATTTGGTACGTCAGCAATAGATACTGTCCCCGCACCAGCAGTTGGATTAGTTGTTGTCACAGTTGTATTTTGTGCCGTAGTAGTTGTTGCTTTCAAATAGGCAGCTTGTACATCGGTACCTTCTGGTTTATTATCCAATTTATAAAAGACATTGTTTTTCAACCAACCAACTTGTGTGCTATCCTTTGCTTCACCGACAACTGAGGTGTATTCACTACGAGTTGAGCTTGCACTTGAAGTTGTTGTTGCTGAGGTCCAGCTTGCTTCAGCAGTATATACATTAGTGTTTAATGAGTAGCCTGTTGGTGCAGTAATCTCTTTCAAATAGTAGGTGCCCTTACCAACCTTTGTTGAGATGGCATAACCATCCGCATTTGTAGTTACAATATCTACTAATTGCTTAGTTTCCGCATCAGAGTAAATTCCGAAAACTGCACCAGCAAGAGGTGCTTTCGTGATAGAATCTACTTTTTTAAAGGCGATTTGGTAAGTGTAGACTGTCTCACTGTCTTCTTTATTTGCGATGGTATTGTCATTTTGAGGATTTGGCTTATTATTTGGATCTTCGTACGTATTACCACTGTTAGGGTTACGCGCATAGAAGAACTCAGCCTTGTTGGCATTTCCTGTTCCACCAACAACAGCCTTGTCATTGATGATACCTTTATAGGTTACCACAGGTGCAATTTCATTCAAATTATCATAGACAAATGCCAGATTAAAGCCATTGCCAACTTTAACTGCCTTAGCAATCAAAATATCCCCTTGAGTTTTAAATTGACCAGTAGTGTCAGCAATCAATGTTTGACCATTCCAAGAAATTGTCAAGCTTGCATAATCAAATGTCAAACCTTCAGACATTGTATCTGAAATAAAAACTGTCTTGTTTTTAGCCTGAGTTGGATAGCTTGGAAGCGTCACATTCAAGGAATAAGTCAATACTTGACCTAGTGAAGCAGAATTTTTATCAGCATCTGCAGTCACTCCTGAAACTGTCTTATCAATACTTGGAAGAGTTGATTTGGCTACAGAAGTTTGACCATAAAGATATTTAGCTTTTGAATCAACACTCCCACCTGTCAATTTACCTTCACCGTTGTAAGACGCTGCAAGCAAGATTGGGTTGAAGGAGCGACCATCTGTAGCTCCTGTCAAAATAGCAATATAAACCCCTGCACCTGTCGCTGTATAGGTTGCAGTCCCATTTGTAACTTGGAGAACTTCTGATGCTTTGGCTTGAATTGTATTGTCTAAAATACCATTAGCAATGTTTGTAATTTCTTCTGCAGTTGGTCCAGTTTCTGTTAGTTTAACTCCACTTGCATAATCGAAACGAATAAATGAGTCATTCGTTGCGTTATATACACCTTCACCTATTTTATAAAGGGTAACTGTAGGATTTCCCTCAATGTTGGTAATTTTTAATTCTGCTTGATCCGTATTTGATACAGCAAATACTGGACGTGCATTCATTCCTAAAACGGTTAAAAGAACTGTTAAAAGAGTGAATATTCTTTTCATTTTCTTCTCCTTTGAGCTTTCAAAAATTAAGCAATCTGCTTTCTCTTCTCATAAAAAAGATAGCTTGCTAATGTAATAACCATCACACCTAGTAGGATATAGACTGCGGGACCATACCCACCTGTAGATGGTAATTGATAAAGTTTATGATTCACAATGCGATATTGTTCACCACTTTTGCTTACTGTGTAACCTAGTTGATCTCTGATGGTAATTGTCCCATCAACAGCAACATCTACCGTCCAAGGATTCTCTGGGAGAGTGTAGCCATCTTTAGCCTTGGTTTCATATAGATAGTACGTTTTTGCTCGACGTAGATCTGTGAAGGTTATATTTCCCCTACTATCTGTCTCACCACTTGCAAAGACCGTCTTCTTGTCAGATAATCGTAATTCAAAATGGACATTTTCTAGCAGGAGACTAGTCTCCTTACTATCACTTTTTTGTAGGGTAAATTGACGTGTATCTACTTGCACCACAGGATGGTCGTATTCTTTTTCATAGGGTTGTTCATTTCGAATATAGGTCAATGACGCAACCTTGTTAGATCGGAATCCAACCTGCCCAGAACTGGTACTGTTTCCCGTATAATCAGTTCCAGAATCCCCTTGTGCATTATAACCAGACGCCCTCTTTTCCTCATAAGCACGGTCTGTCACTTTTACATTATAAGAAATTGTATAAGTATAGGTATCATCAATTTTGAAATTATCTACAAAATTCAAATCGACCTTCCCTGTCGAATCACTAGCATCAACAGCCGTATGTGTTACCGATTTTAAAATACCCGCTCCTTGACTTGTTACCGCTCCATTCTGATAGAGAGTTGTAACCTGACCCGTCTGACGATTCGTTTGTACCACTTTCACATCCGGCTGTTCCGCGTAGTAAGATACATATTGACTTAACTGGTCATTGATGGAAACAAGAGATAATTTTGTATCATCAACTATCTTTTGGAGAGTCCGTTCAAGCGCTTGTGAATCGGCAACATGCGAATAAAATCCTCCTGTCTGACTAGACATGTGATTCAATACATATGGATTAGCAGACAAGTTGTCACTATTTCCAAACTCACTAGAAATCCCCAAGGTATAGATAGGTAACTTAGGATACTTACCTATCCAACTGTTGAAATAGTTAAGCGTCCACTCCCTTGTATTATATGGGTTATTTCCGCTAATGGTACCATTTCCATATCGAACACCGTTCACAAATGCAAAGGTCGGAACCCCATCTGAAATAAAAATCATTACCTTCTTCCGACTACTTTGGTTCTGATCCAGAACAACACCAGCTGTTCGTAAACCAGCTGTATAATTCGTTCCGTTATTATAAGGTGGCTGAATATTACTTAGTGCAACCGAGGTAGAACGTCCCCAGTTGGCAATAACCGTCGAGTCCTGATCCCCGCTTGGATAACCTGGATAACCCTGAAAACCAACTATTGCTACTTGATTTTCCGGATGAAAACCAATCAACTTACTAAGCAGCCCTTGCCGTCCCGCGGTTCCATTTAAGGCTTCATAAACGGCTAGATAGCGAGCCTGTGTGTCTACACTATTCATCGGATCAGTCATACTGGTTGATCTATCTACCACAATTATAGTATCAAAGGGCTCCTTTGTACCTGTCATATCTAGATACATCCGATAGAGTTCATGCGTATCTGTATCAATACGGTCATCAACACTAGTATCCGGATTATTCCCACCATCACCTAAATAGTCAATCCGTTTAGACTGTGTGATGGGGGCCTGATCTACCGACGAATTCGATACAGTCGCACTCGCTACACTTCTAAATCCACTAGAAGATCTGTACCCTAGCATCCTCGTGCGAAGCCCCAAAATCATACCAGTGCCTTCGAGCATTCGGTTCTGGAGATAAATTTCTAGAACGTTACTATCTTCTTCACCACTTTCTTGGTGAAATGATGTAACAGGAAATTCGCCATTGAAATACATTAAGCTATCGGTTTTAGACTGATGAGCCTGACGGTAATTCATTTTGACTATATCAAACTTCTCGCTCTCAATTCCCAATAAATTAAAACTAGGTTTCCAAGTGGATAAGACATCAAAGGTCTTTTCTTCTCGAAATGAATCTATTGGACTTAAGATAGTAAAAATACCTGAAGCATCTGAACGAAAAATTTTCACTTTTAGTCGTGCATTTAAAGGAACTTTACTAGCTGTTTGTTCTTCTTCCTCTTCAAGAACATACCCGTCTAACTGCATCTGAACATATTGTCCCAGTGTCACTGTTGTCTTTTCTGCTAATGGCTTAACCATTACCATATGAATATCTTTTCCAAGTATTCCTTCATAGGTCAACCCTATCAAGGTACCTGTCGTATCAAAGTGAAATTCAGCATCATGAAAAACCAAGGAGCCATCTGTATTGGTCGAAACCAACCGAAGATTTTCTTTGGTCACTAAACCGCCACGCAATTCCAGAGAAGTCTTAAAATTAACTGTCAATCTTGGTTTATAACCTTCCTTGACAATCTGACTATCTGAAATTTCTATCCGCTGAACATCAGCAGGCTGTAAATTCTGATTCACGAGGTATTGACTAAGTTGACTTACATACTCTCTTTCAGCATCCCACTTATCCGAATTTTTCATCCGAGGTAGATTTACGCTAAAGCTTTCAACACCATCACCAAAGTATGCGTTTAAATCGGCAGTCACATACTCATCTTCATAGTGCAGGATTTTTTGAACAGATTCTTCAGAATTATCCGCCGAATCCTGAGAAGAACTAGGTGCATCTGACCGATTCGTTTCAGTCTTTTCCTCTGCTTGTTTCATTTCAACAATTTCTTCTGATGATTGACTCATTTCTGTCGTTGTTTCGCTTTTAGAAATAGCTTCTTCCGCTGAAGAAACAACTGAAGTACTTGTTGACTCACCCATATTCTCTAACGCATAACCAATTGTCGGACTGCAATTACTCAAAGTAAGTAACAAGATTGCAAAGATGGAAAGACATCTTTTCCCAAACATAAATTTCATACCCTCCTTTCCATAAGAATCGAAATTTGCCATATTAATCAAATGATTTAGCAAAGAATCTTTTGGTACTATATCACAATGCTCTTCTAAACGTCAATCCGCCCCTAAAAAAACTAAGCTCACATATATTGGTTTTATGTGTGCCAGATATAAAAAACACAGATTAAATACAGATTATTTTTATACACAAAATATTCAAATACTTGAATATAAAGAAAAAACACCTTTTGTCTATCATTACTCTACATAAGGCTAAAAATTCCTTTTTAACAGGATTTTTATATCTAATAGATATTTTACAAAAAAATAAACACATCTATATGTGCTTATTTTTATAACTTTCGTGTGATATATTTTATTGTAACGATCTTTTTTTGTCTTTACATAAAAAACAGATACAAGGTGAAACAATGTGTTGTTCCATACATAAAAAACATTAAAAAAACATACTGTTCTGTGAGGGAAATCTACTTTTTTACATAGAATAATATCCATTCTATACTTTAAAATACATACAACTTCCTTTACAATTAGTCTAGAAACAAAAACAAGGCTGGATATATCCAACCTTATATTCATATTTTTTAAAATTCAGCCTGATCCGGGTCAAGTCGACCTTTCACTCCTTCTAGTTTATCCAACTTTGCAACTGCTGTCGGACTAATAACCAAGCCATCAATTTCCAAATTCGCCTTAATATTTTCTGGACTAGTTGATTTCGGGAGAGGGAGAAAGCCTTTATCTAAAGACCAAGCCAATGCTAACTGGGCAACACTACAACCAGCTTCTTTAGCCAAATCAGCTGCTTCTTGACTTTGGAAAAGAGTCCCTGTACCAAATGGGCTATAGGCCTCCAAGAGAATACCTTTGGCTTTGCAGTAAGCCACTAATTCTGACTGAGGAGTACCTGGAGCTAACATAATCTGATTAGCCATCGGGATAATCTCAGCCGTTTCCAGCAAAGCTTCTAGATGGTGTTCCATAAAGTTAGAAACTCCAATTACTTTCACTTTTCCAGCACGATAGAGCTCTTCTAATGCCTTCCAAACCTGGGCATTCCGTTTTTTCCATCCAATTGTCTCACGACTAGCCTTTGGATTTGGCCAATGAATCAGTAACAAATCCAGATAATCCACCTGAAGTTTTTGCATGGATTCTTCTACTGAAGCAAGGGTATCTTCATAGCCAATCTTATCATTCCAAACCTTAGTTGTTAAAAAAATGTCCTCACGAGCTAGACCACTATCAGCTATAGCCCGACCAACACTAGCTTCATTGCCATAAATTTGAGCAGTATCAATATGGCGATAACCAGCTTCCAATGCATAAGAAACCGCACCGTACGCTACTTCACCATCAGGTATCTGCCAAGTTCCAAAACCAATTTTAGGAACACTTACACCATTTGAAAACGTATATCTTGTCATAAAAGACCTCCTATTTCTTCTATCCCCAGTATAAACTAAATTGTCAATCAATACAAAATAATGCGACCTAAAAATAAAAGACACCCGAAAGTGTCTGCTCACATTTATTGTATACTTACTTTTCAAAATTTATTTTCTTGGATAGTTTATCGATAACAACAGCTCCAACTAATAGAGAAAGCAATTCTCCTGCTGCTGTTGTCAACCAAGTTAGAAAGAATGGTAAATCATATAAGACTTTTAATTCTAAAGCAATGGTAAACATAGTTGCCGCAAAAAAGAATGAGAAATAAAAGAAAGCCTTGTTAAATAATCCACCGAATAGATAGTCCTTCTTGTATTTTTCAAACAGAATAACTCCCAAGGTAACGAAGATTAATGTCGAGAATCCACCCACAAAGAGGTCAATCACGCCAAAACCAATCAAGTTGGAAATCATGCAGCCAATGGTCACAGCGATAATATACTTACGATTATAAAAAGCCAAGAAATTGAGCATTTCAGACAAACGGAACTGAACAGCCCCGAAGGAAATAGCATTCAATGGCGGTGTCAAGGTAAGAGCGACATAAATCGCCGCAACAAGAGCAATTTCTGCCATATCTCTGGCAGTCCATTTAGATGTATTCATAAAATTCTCCTTTAGCGAAAAAGCTTAAAATATGCTTGGGTAAAGTGAGCAAGCCCCAAGGGTCATTGAATTTGTCAACAACGTTGATTAGTATAGCATATTTTTCCTAAAAATGATAGACTAGTCCTATGAAAAAACTATTTTATCAACTCATCAATAACGAAGTTATTCTCTATTTGATTGCAGGTGTGGCAGCAACCCTTGTTTATATGATTACCCGTATGGGACTCTTTCTGTTCATCCCATCCATTCTGCTAGTAACTCTTTTAGCCAATGCAGTAGCCATCCTCTTTGCCTTTTGGACAAATGATCGCTTTGTATTTAAGCAAGTAAGGGAAGGCTGGTTCCAACGCCTCATCAAATTCACTACCGCTCGAATTGTCACTCTTGTTTTGGATATGGCTTTAGCCTATATACTCGTAGCTGCCTATCCACAATTGATTGGACAATTTGTACATAACAACATCAACCTGGTCAATGCCATTGCGACACTTTTCTCGCAAGTCTTAGTTATTGTCCTAAACTACGTTTTAAGTAAATTATTTGTATTTAAAGATAAGAAATGAGGTTGGGCAAAAAGACCAACCTCATTTCTCAGAGTTCGTGTCAACATCTCAGCGCAGTGGTTGATTGGCAGATTTGTTCGCGTTTCACACTCCAAATCTGACCTAATCAACTGTGCGGGGGTGAGAAGACGAACTCATTTTTTGAAAAATAGAGTTCTTTCTCACTCCCATTCTTTATCTATCGCTGTAAATCTTGCCTTGAGCCTATTCAAGATAGAAACAATATCCCCATCTCTGGCATGAAACTCTTCTACCTGCATACTTTGAACCGTAGCATTAATCATTGCACCAACGATGAGTACCTGAGCCATAAAAATGAACCAAAGCATAAAAACAAGAAAGACGACAGCTGTTACTATTCTAAAATCCAGCAACTTATTGGCATAATTATCAACATAAATCGAAAATAACTTTCCAATAGAAGTCATCGTCAACAGAACAAACAAGGTTCCTGGAAAAACATATCGAACTTTTTTTATCCGAACATTTGGCAAAAAGAAATAAAGCATAACCAAGGCGGCAAACAGAGCCATTAAACCTACTAACTGTGTTTGACTAAGAAGTCCCTTCAGCCAGGCATCTTCAATAGGAACCAGCTTATTAATATAAGAAAAAACTGCCTGCCCGAAAGTCAAAAGCGTAATACTTAAGAGGATAATTACCTGCAGACCAATTCCTAAAAATATGCCAATCAAATGCCCAATAATAAAATCACGGTGTTCATTGATGCCATAAGCCTTATTAAAGGCCTTCTGCAAAATGGTCATACTACGTGACAGGGTCCAAAGAGTGGTCAGAATTGAAATCCCTAACCATGATGACGACGGCTTTGTTAATACAGAAGTGATAAAAGATGAAACCGAAGGATAGAGCTTGTCTGGCACAAATTCAGCTATAACCGATAAAATCATATCCACATCAAATGGATAATAGGGTAGTAAATTCGCAAGAGTTAGAAGAATAGGAAAAATAGAAATTAACAAATAGTAAGCTACTGCAACACTTGTTACATCGCTATCAGCAGAACGATAAAAAGAAAAGAAGGTTGAGCAGAATGTTTTCAAACCTTCAACTATTTTGGTTTTCTTCATTCTCTCCTCCTTCCTCATTCACCTATTATTCACGACCTCTCCGAGAATTAATAGGTCCCTTCTTCACCTTGACTCGTCAAAATGACTGGACCATCCTTAGTAATGACAAACTGATGCTCATATTGGCAAGATAAGCCACCATCAAGTGTTTTGTGAGCCCAACCAGTCTTCATATCCGTATCAATTTCCCAAGTCCCTGTATTAATCATAGGCTCGATAGTCAAAACCATGCCCTCACGCAAACGGAGTCCACGCCCTTTAGTTCCATAGTGAGGAACCATCGGCTCTTCATGGAAGGTTGGTCCAACGCCGTGACCCACCAAGTCACGAACAACACCGTAGCCCAAACCTTCTGCATATTCTTGAATGGCTGCACCAATATCACCGATACGATTACCAACAACGGCTTGCTCGATACCACGATACAAACATTCCTTAGTTACGTCCATCAAGTTTTGAACTTCCTCAGAGACCTGACCAACCGCATAAGCCCAGCAGGAATCCGCACAACCACCACGATAGGTCTGGGTGATTTTCTTCATAGCCTTAACATCATTAAAGTTGAGCTTAGAAACATCAATTACCGCTTTGTCTAAGGGCTCACTCAAAACCATATCGACCTTCAGTAAATCACCTTCTTTAAGTTTGTAATGACGCGGAAAGGCATGAGCGACCTCATCATTCAATCCACAACAAGTCGCATAAGGATAATCCATCAATTCTCCATCAACACCAATTTGGAGTGGCAAAACATTCTTTTCCTTACACGTTTTACGGACATATTCCTCTACTTCCCACATGTCCACGCCTGGCTTGATAATCTCTCGCAAACCAATATGAATACCAGCCAGAACATCTCCAGCACGGTTCATTGCATCAATTTCTCGTTGTGATTTAATGGTAATCATTCATTCTCCTCATACATTTCTAAACTAAATTCAGCCCTCTTCAAACTAAATTTTAGATAATTTCTTGTTTTATGGCTATAGCGGTCACTTCCACGATACTGCGCAACCTGTACCAAACCAGCTTTTTTCGCCACCATCTGACTGGCCACATTTTCCTCATGAGTGACAATAACCAGCTCCCTCAGACCAAACTCATAAAAAGCTAGATAGACTAAAGTCCGCATTGCTTCCGTCATCAAACCTCTTCTCCAGTAGTCTTTTTTTAGGAAATAGCTGAGCTCCGCAGAAAGTTGACGTTCATCTATCTTTTCAAAGCAAAGCGCACCAATCATCCTCTCCGAATACTTATCAACCAAGGCCCAATTTCCCAATGGTGAACGCATAAATTTTTCAACCATTGTCGAAAAAGCAATATTTCTGTCCTCCAAAGCTGGAAAGACAAAAGGAAGATTTTCAGGATTTGATACAATTTCATAGAAACTTTCTCCATCTTCAAAAGAAAATGGTCGTAAATACAAACGGTCCGTTTCAAAGCAAGCAAACTTCGCTAGTCTTGTCCAAAGTGTCATAGTGTACCCAAGGGGCTGAGAATTACTCCCAGCCCCAGATTGTTTCGTTTTTTAAATCGATTACGTTTTGAGAAAATAGCTCTCAATTAGACTCTCTAATCCTCAATCAATTGAATATCTGCACCTAATTCTGTCAGCTTATCAATAATATTTGAGTAACCACGTAGAATAAACTCAATGTTTGTAATTTCTGTACGCCCTTGAGCCATTAAACCAGCGATAACCATTGCGGCTCCCGCACGCAAATCAGTAGCTTTAACAGATGTACCAGTCAGTTGATTTGGACCTTCAAAGGCAATATGGTTGTTACGAGTAGAGATTTTTGCTCCAAGATTTGCAAGCTCCTGCACATGACCAACACGTTTTTCATAAATCGTATCAACAATCGTACCAGTCCCTTCTGCCTTAAGCAGTAAAGGTGTAATGGGTTGCTGCAAGTCTGTCGCAAAACCTGGATAAGGTGAAGTTTTCACGCTTACCGCCTTCAATTTCTCTTGCTTTTCAACAAAAATACTATCTTCAGAAATGGTCATGCGAACCCCCATTTCTTCCAACTTAGCGATATAACTCTCTAAGTGTTCATAAAGGACATTATCAATGCGAATACCTTCACCAACAGCAGCAGCAAGGGCAATATAAGTCCCTGCTTCAATACGGTCTGGAATCACTTGATGACGTGTTCCTTTTAGACTATCTACACCATCAATGGTGATAATATCTGTACCCGCACCACGGATACGTGCCCCCATATTGTTAAGCAAAGTTGCTACATCAATAATTTCAGGTTCACGCGCCGCATTTTCAATAACTGTACGGCCTTCTGCTTTGACAGCTGCTAAGATAGTATTAATTGTCGCACCGACGCTGACAACATCCATGAAGATATGTGCCCCTTGAATACGCTGACCATTAGTTGCCAAGCGCATATAGTCACCTTCATAGGTTGTCTCAGCTCCCATTGCTGCAAATGCTTTCAAGTGCAAATCAATCGGACGCGGCCCCAAATCACAACCACCTGGCAAGCCAACAACAGCTTGACCAAAGCGACCAAGGAGGGAACCGTAAAAATAGTAGGATGCACGCAAGCTATTAATTTTGCCAAACGGCATAGGCATGTCTTTTACACCACGAGGGTCAATCTCCAAGGTTTCACCATCACGCTTGACCGTCGCGCCCATTGTTTCCATAATATCAACTAAGCTATCTACATCCGAGATTGCAGGTACTCCGTCCAGAGTAACAATCCCATCTGCAAGAATAATGGCCGGAATAAGAGCAACAACTGAGTTTTTTGCACCACTAACGGCAACCGACCCTTTCAGTGTTTTTCCACCATTAATTACAATTTTTCTCATACTAACATTCACTTTCTTAATTTGCCTAAAAAGGCATACGTTTCATTCTATCATAAAGTCTTGGAAAAAGCTAGTTATATAGCAGGCAAAAGGACCGAGCCAATGAACTCAGTCCTTTATATTTATATACTATTAGTGAATCTCTCTTCATCATTTATGAAAAATTCTCTGAATTTGCTCTCTTGCATCAACGAGATACAACTCCAGCTCTTCTCTCGTTAAATAAGGTACTCGCCCATAGAAGATATGGTCAATGACTTGAGCACCGTTGCTGTTGAAAAGCCATTCTGAGGTCAGGTTTTTCATCGCTTGATCAATCGGTGTCAGACTTCCATCTGCATTTTGTGGCTGCCCTGTTGGCGTAAAGAAAATAGCTTTCTTAGTGGAAAATAATTTACGTGGTTCATCAGATTCAAAACTGTAAGCAAAGCCATGTTGAAATACACGGTCTACGTAACCTTTCATAATAGCAGGCATTCCATTCCACCAACTCGGAAATATATAGACTAGTAAGTCGCTTTCGGCAATCAAATCCATTTCAACTTGAACATCTGCTGGAAAAACAGTTGCCTGACGTACAAATTTACCATCCTCAATATGAATGGTATCTTCTCCACGTAACACGGGATCGAATCCTATTTCGTATAAATCTCGTATGACGACTTCTGCTCCATTTTCCAGCAGAGCTTCCGCCACTCTATCAACCAAAGCATGTGTAAAGCTTTCTTTTCTAGGGTGTGCAAAGACAATTAACGCTTTCACAAACTTCTCACTAAATGGACAACTATTTCATTACAAAACCGCAGTTTTCAAGGCTTCCACCTTGTCTAATTTCTCCCATGGGAGATCAATATCGGTACGTCCCATGTGTCCATAGGCTGCAGTTTGCTTGTAAATCGGACGTTTGAGGTCCAGCATTTGAATAATTCCTGCAGGACGCAAGTCGAAAATCTGACGAACAGCTGCTTCTAATTTGCTTTCCGCTACTGTACTCGTACCGAAGGTATCGATGCGAACTGAAACTGGATGAGCAACACCGATAGCGTAAGCCAATTGAACTTCCGCCTTTTTAGCCAAACCAGCTGCGACGATATTTTTTGCGATGTAGCGTGCCGCATAAGATGCAGAACGGTCCACTTTGGTCGCATCCTTACCAGAGAAGGCACCGCCACCATGACGAGAATAACCACCATAGGTATCAACGATAATCTTACGACCTGTCAAACCAGAGTCCCCTTGAGGTCCACCAATAACAAAACGACCAGTTGGGTTGATAAAGTAGTTGGTTTGATCATCCAGATAATGAGCTGGAATGATTTCCTTGATCACACGCTCAATGACATCCTGACGAATTTGTTCCTGGCTAACTTCTGGATCATGCTGGGTCGAAATAACGACAGTATCCACACGAACAGGTTGATTGTCTTCATCGTATTCAACTGTTACCTGTGACTTAGCATCTGGACGGAGATAAGCAATTTCACCAGATTTTCTCAACTCGGCCAAACGACGCACCAATTTGTGGCTAAGTGAAATTGGCAACGGCATAAGTTCAGGCGTTTCATCTACTGCAAAACCAAACATGAGCCCCTGGTCACCTGCACCAATCAAATCCAATGGATCTTGACTAGCATCTTGACGAGTTTCCAAAGCTTCATTGACGCCTTGGGCAATATCTGGCGATTGCTCTACAAGTGATGGATGAACCCCAACCGACTCAGCTGAAAAACCATACTCACCTTTTGTATAGCCAATATCCGCAATCGTATCACGTACCACACGGTTAATATCCACATAGGCAGTGGTTGAAATCTCTCCAAAGACATGAACACTACCTGTATAAACAGCCGTCTCTGCCGCTACGTGCGCATCTGGATCCTCTGCTAAAATAGCGTCCAAAATGGCATCTGAAATCTGGTCTGCAATCTTATCCGGATGACCCTCCGAAACAGATTCAGACGTAAACAACTTACGTTCTGACATAAAAATGTCCCCCTTAAAATAGAATATATGCTAGAAACCTAGCGGGTTACTAAGGTTACAAAGAACTAGTCAAAGACTAGTTCTTTGCGAAAGACTCCTGTCTTGAGCAAAGGGAAATCCCATTTGCGAAAGACTTCTGTCTTGAACAAAGGAAAATTTCCAGATACTCAACGAGAAAGACAATACCAGACTGTATGAAATCAGCCTTATTTGAAGAAAATGGTGACTGAAGTGTAGTAACGTTTTTACGCTTACTATTCAATGTTACCAGCTTCTTTAATTGTGTTTCAAGTGTTTCTGCAAATATTAACTAGTCTATAAACTACCTTTTCGGGACTTAATAACGTTTCTAGTATAGCATAGATTGACCGACTATCCTAGCATTTTCTTAAAAATAAAGAGGAGGCTGGGTAAAAAGCCCAGCACCGCTTCTCAAAGTTAGTGTCAACATCTCAGCGCAGTGGTTGATTGGGTTTAACAGTCCAGTGGACTGTTAAAGGTAGGAGATAAGATTTGCGAAGCAAATCTCAGCAATTCGTGTTTTACACTCAAAATCTGACCACTACGACTGATGCGAACAGAGTTCGCTTCATTTCCAACCTCACAAGGTTCACTGAACCTTGTGAGCTGTGCGGGGGTGGGAGTAAAATAGTCCAGTGGACTATTTTAGCCCGAACCTAAATGTTTGGAAGTGAGGGGAACTCTTCAATGAATGGTTGAGTTCGTTCCCACTCCCACTCTTCTACAGAATCATTAGATAAATTCGGCATCTGCAATTGCCTGTTTAACCACCTCTAGAGGCAAATGAACCAACTCACAGCCCTTTTCTTTATACAAGTACTGAGCATAGTCATCCATGCGGTATTCATTGATATAGACAACCCGCTTACAACCAACCTGTAACAATTGCTTGGAGCAGTTGAGACATGGAAAATGGGTCACATAGGCAGTAAAACCTTTTGGAATTCCCCGTTCCGCTCCTTGTAAAATAGCATTGACTTCCGCATGCAGGGTTCTAGCGCAATGACCATCAATCATAAGGCATTCCTGATCCAAACAATGTTCGGTTCCTGAAACAGAACCATTGTAGCCTGTTGCGATAACCTTATTGTCCTTAACCAAAACTGCACCGACCTTGGCTCTCTTACAGGTTGCCCGATTGGCAATCAAAAGCGCCTGAGCCGCAAAATACTCATCCCAAGCTAAACGATTTGTTGACATGATTTCTCCTTTCTCCACTCAATCCACCATCCCATAAATCTCTGCCAAGTCCTGGGCTGTGACAATACCAACAAGATCCTCTGGCGAATGAATCTTCCCGCTTGCCTGACGACTGACTAGGACGGTTGTGCGCTTACGCCCCTCAAAATAATTAATTACCTGATAAAGATGGGCTGTTATTGGCAGAATAATTACCTGAATACTATCTTCCTCACAAGCTAGTACGTCTTCAAGACTAGCCTCCACCAATTTTTCACGTATAGAGCCCGTTTCCTTGCTTGCCTTGGCCAACCAATTTGTCAATCCCTTGTCAGAAACCAGGCCTTGATAAACCTTGTCAGAAAAAATAGGAAACTTAGAAAAATGCTCTTGCTCCACAATTTCTAAAGCCTTTATCAATTTGTCCTTGGCCTCAAAAATAACCGGCTTAATTTTCTGGGTCTTTTGTAAATAGTCGGCAATGGTAACCGGTTCTTGGTACTGGGCTATCACTTTTTCCAAAACAGTGATCAATTCCTGCGAAGGTTGGGCTACTTCCTTCAAACCTGTTCGTTTCTCATGAACCATGAGATTGCGGAGCTGTCTGGCCACATAGAGTTTATCCCAGTTCGCCTCAACGGGATTATGTCGCGTCAATTCCTTTGCCTTGGTCAACATAGAGCCTACATCTGCATATTCCCCATCCGCAACACCGCACACCCTACGCAAGACCTTATCCAAGTCATTGAATAACTCTAAAAAACGGGTTTCATTCATCTTAATCTACCATTGCTGATTTCAAATAGGCATCTACCATCCGCTCAGTCGCAACTACAGAATCCAAATGGGTCCGCTCGTAGGAATGGCTAGATTCAATGCCAGCACCCAGTAGGGCATGCTTAACATCTGCACCTGCTCGCATAGCTGCAGAAGCATCGGAACCATAGTAAGGATAAATATCCAGCTTGTAAGGAATTTCATCTCTTTCAGCCAAGGCTATCAAGTGCTGACGGAGTTCATAATGGTAGGGACCTGAGCCGTCCTTGACACAGATAGAAACCGTGTACTCATCCGTCTGCTGGTCATCTCCCATTGCCCCCATATCGACTGCCAAATATTCAACCACCTGAGCAGGAATGCTGGAGTTAGCACCGTAGCCGATTTCCTCATTGTTTGAAAAATAGAAATGTGTCGTATAAGGCAAGGTCGCTCCCTCTTCCTTATAGACTTTCAAAAGATAAAGCAGGATAGCGGCAGAAACCTTGTCATCCAGGTGACGACTCTTGATAAAGCCTGTTTCAGTCACAACGGTCCGTGGATCAAAGGAGATAAAGTCTCCGACTTCAATACCCAAGGCCCGCGTCTGATCTGCACTGGTCACTTTTTCGTCCAAACGAATTTCCATATTGGTCTGATTGCGCTCAGCGGTACTGGCATCTCGGTAGACATGGACAGAGGTCTGGTGCATGAGAATGGTGCCTGTGAAGGTCTTACCATTCTTGGAACAATGAATCAAGCAGTTTTCTCCCTCAATAGAAGGGTATCCAAATCCTCCCACCAAATCCATTTTGAGTCGGCCATCTGGCTTCACTGCACGCACCATGGCCCCCAATGTGTCCAGGTGAGCAGTTACCATGCGGTGTTCCTGGTCATTTTCCCCCGGAACTGTCACCAAAACACCACCTTTAGCGGTCTTACTAGCAGCATAGCCTAAACTTTCAACCTCTGCCTTGATGTAATTCATAATATCCGTCGTAAAACCAGTTGGCGACGGAGTGTTGGTCAATTTAACAATGTAATCAAGTGTCTTCATGAAAACCTCCTTATTTGAAACTATTATATCACGTTTTAGGTAAATTTTTTGCTATAATGAAGGTATGAAAACCTATCAGAAAATATATCTCCTTCTAAAAGAGAGAGAGGATTATGTCAGCGGAGAAGATTTGGCCCAGGAATTGGGGATTTCTCGGACTTCCATTTGGAAAGCCATTCGCCAGTTAGAAACGCATGGTTTAACTATTGAGGCTGCCCGTAATCGTGGCTATAGATTAGCCGAAGGCGATTTACTCCTACCCGAATTAATCTCTCAGGAGCTTCAACTACCTGTCCATCTGAATATGGATAGCGACTCCACCCAGCTAGATGCCAAGCAAGGTATTGAAGCAGGTCATTCTAGTCCTGCCTTATATCTAGCTCCCTATCAGAATAAAGCCAAGGGACGATTTGGGAGACCCTTTTATGCCTCCAAGTCAGGTGGCATTTA
This sequence comes from Streptococcus sp. 2020WUSS089, assembly GCF_044427405.1. Classification (NCBI taxonomy): domain Bacteria; kingdom Bacillati; phylum Bacillota; class Bacilli; order Lactobacillales; family Streptococcaceae; genus Streptococcus; species Streptococcus sp. 2020WUSS089. The sequence goes on from NZ_JAOTGD010000001.1 coordinate 399,959, forward strand.
TATGTCGCTTCGTCTCTCTCCCAATGTTCCATTTCTAGAATTTAAGCCCTACACCATACTGGCCGCTGCCGCTGTTGTGAAGGCCATTCAATCTCTTTGCGACTTGGACGTCCAAATCAAGTGGGTCAATGACATCTATCTCGGACACAAAAAGGTCGCTGGCATCCTCACTGAGGCTATCTCTTCTATGGAAAACCAACGGGTAACCGATGTCATTATCGGTGTCGGCATCAATGTCCGCATAGACGATTTCCCTAAGGAATTACAACAATCAGCAGGAAATCTTTTCGAGGAACAACCACCATTTACCCGCAACCAACTCATTACTGCCATCTGGAAAGCCTTCTTAGAAACCGATGAGAAGGAACTAATTGCCCTTTACAAAGAAAAATCACTTGTCGTTGGCCAACAAGTGAGCTTTGTAGAAAATCAAGTTGAATTTAAGGGTACTGCCATCGCTGTTACTGATACAGGAAATCTGGTTATCCAGTTAGATAACGGCAAAGCAAAAATTATCTCCAGCGGAGAAATCAGCCTTACTTCTTGGTCTGCTTCTCCACCAAACGAATAAATTTAGTCACCTTGTAAGCAAAATGAAGATTCCGATAGGCGATAAAGGCGTAGATACCTGCAATCAAGAAATCTCCTGTCAAAATCGATGCATTCATAAAATAAACAGCTAAAATAGTTGTAATGGCTAAAAAAAGAAATTGTGGAAGTTTCATAAAATAGATTATACCAAAAATTCAGTCAACTGGCTGAATTTTTATATGCTTTCTTGATAGGTTTCGATTCTTTTCTAAACAAGAAAACACCAACTAATCAGTCAGTGTTTCTTAAGGAGATATGAAAAATATTTAGGATTGAATATAGTATAAAATATCTATCAAAACTATTCATCAGTCTTAGGACTGATATTTTTTAATCATTCAAAATCTCTACTGAGTCCGCTAGAAAGCCAAATTCTTCTGGGACTGGGCTTTCTTCTTTTTCTATTTCTTGCGTTTTTTGCCCCTTGGCCTTGGCTGAAAATTCGGCCCGAATGCTGACCCAATCTTCCTGAGCAATGGCTAAAATCTGTGGCGAAAAACCTGCTGCCTTGCTGAGAATATTTCCAAACATGGTATTGAGATTGTCACGCTTCATAGTCTGTTCAGCATTGAGCGGGGATTCAAAGGCTAGAATCGCATGATTTTCATTTGCAGCGACTGGCTGAGAACCAACAAGCAAGGCCCTGTCTGCACCTGATAAACTCTCGATAATTTCTCCCCAGGCATTTTGCAAGCGAGTCAAATTTTCACGCGCCAAGGTTGGATTTTCCATAGCTTCCTGCAAAATAGCATGAACCTTGCTGGTATCCAATCGGTACTTCTTCGGAGCCTGCGGCTTGCGTGAAACTGGCTTAACAGCACTTGGTTGACTGGAGAGTTGGCTTAATTGTTTCTGCAGGTCCGCTACTTGTTGCTGAAGACTGCTTATTTGGCTGACCACATCTGCTGGTAGCTCTGCCATTGCCCCCGAAGGAGAACTATCTTCAGCCAAACGAATGGTCATCATTTCAGCGTAAATCTTCGGTTGAGGACTGGACTTGATGTCCGCCAAACCCCTGGTCACCATCTCAATCATGGTAAAAATCCGTGCCTGCTCAAGAGCTAGATTTTCTGAAAAACCTGTTGTTAAATGCGTATCCTCACCACCCGTCTGCACGATAAGGACATCTCTCAAATAGTGCAAAAGATCTGTCGCAAAACGGCTCATACTCTTTCCTTGGTCAAACAAGGTTTGTAGATGCTGGAGAGCTGTGACACTATCCCCTTGACGCAGACTTGCCACATAATCATCCAAGGCACGCAAGCTGATAGAACCCGTAATTTCCTCAGCAATTTCCAAGGTCACTTGCTGGTCCTGACTAAGGCTGAGAGCCTGATCCAAAATGGATAGGGCATCCCGCATCCCCCCTTCTGCCCGACGCGCAATGATTGTCAGAGCCTGCTCGTCAAAGATTACCCCTTCCTTGGTCAAAATTGCAGCCAAGTGCTCCTGAATGTCCGTCACCTTGATGGACTTAAATTCAAATCGTTGCACCCTAGATAAGATAGTCGCAGGAATCTTGTGCAATTCCGTCGTTGCTAGAATAAAGACCACATTTTCCGTCGGCTCTTCCAAGGTCTTCAAGAGAGCATTGAAGGCTCCAGTAGACAGCATGTGGACCTCGTCGATGATATAGACCTTATAGGTCGCAAGACTAGGTGCATAGGTCGATTTATCACGAATATCACGAATTTCATCCACACCATTGTTGGAAGCAGCATCAATCTCAATCACATCTTCCAGGCTACCTTCCGTAATAGCCTGACAGATATAGCAATCGTTACAAGGCTCGCCTCCAACCTGATTAGGACAGTTCATGGCCTTGGCAAAAATCTTAGCCGCCGATGTCTTACCTGTACCACGAGGACCTGAAAAGAGATAGGCATGGCTAATTTTCCCCTGCTCAATAGCTTGCTTGAGCGTGGTTGCAACCACCTCCTGCCCCACCATCTCCCCAAAGGTCTGGCTTCGGTACTTCCTATATAAAGCTTGGTACATTAGCGTTTTTCTCCAAACATAGCAAAATTCCAGTCCGTCTTCTCCACTAAGAGTGCGACGAACTGCTCAAGGTATTCCTGGTCAATGGTATCGTAATCAGCAACCAATCTCGAATCCAAGTCCAAAACGCCCAGCAACTGGTCGTTTTTCACCATTGGCACAACGATTTCTGATAGGGCTGTCGCATCGCAGGAAATATAGTTATCATGTAGACGAACATCGTCTACGAGAATAGTCTGGCGCTTAGCTGCAGCCTCACCGCAGACACCCTTTCCAAGTGCAATATGAACACAGGAAACGCCACCCTGAAAAGGCCCCAAAATCAATTCTTGACCATCATATAAGTAAAATCCTGTAAAGACAGAGTTTGGTAGAGCTTGATTGAGCAAAGCAGAAGCATTTGATAGATTGGCTAAAGCATTGGTTTCACCATCAAGAAGAGCTTCCAATTGAGCCAATAATAGTTGATAATTTGAAATTTTTTCTTGTTTTGTCATAGGAACATTATAGCATAGTTAAGCCGACTTTTATAGTCCGAGCGATAAAGAAAAAGGCTTGCGCCTATTTCCACATCCAGTACATAATCACTGCATCAATCAATACCCCTATAGCCCAGGCTAGTTGAAAATACTTTTTCTGTGTCTTATGCCGAAAATGGGTTCCACCTGCCCAGGCACCCAGTCCGCCACCAAAATAGGACATGAGTAATAAGGTCTTTTCTGAAATCCGATAGGCGTTCTTTCTTGCCTTTCCTTTATCCATACCATAGGTAATGAAGACAACTAAATTCCAAACTACTAGCGCCATACTAACCATCTGTTTGATTGACATACATTCCTCCAATTAAGTCACATTTCTTCTTACTCTAACATAATCCAAAACAGGACACAAGGAAAAACGATTCGGAAATCCGAATCGTTACATTTCTGCCAGTGTATCCTCTAACCATTTGAGCTGGGCACGGTTGCGTTCAATAGCCCGTGTCAAAATCAAATAGTGTCCATAATTGTCTTGGATACTTTCCTTGGTTGAGAACAGCTCAACTTTACGACTGTCTAGGTGTTTTAAGTGCTTGGTGACTAGTTCAATTTGACTCTGCAACAAACCAGGAATCCGTGGGTCATCCTTTTCACGGATAAAAAACATCTTGATTGAAAACAAGTCTTTTTGCTGAGGCGTTTCTTCATTTGGAATGGATAGCCATTCGTCTAAAATCTGACGACCAGTAGCCGTCATCGCATACTGCTTTTCCTTTTCATTTCCAGGTACTGCATGACAAGTAATCAATTCTTCCTTGGTCATACGTTTTAATTCTGGATAGACTTGGCTATGGGCAACCTGCCAAAATTCGCCTAAATCACGTTGAACATAGTCGGTAATCTGTTTGCCAGTTACCATCTGACCGCTAGCACCCATAATCCCTAATATGATATGAGGTAATATTCTTTGCTTGGGCATCTTAACCACGCTCTCTTAATATACTCTCCACCTTGGTGTTAATCAAGTCGATGGCTACAACGTTGCTGACGCCTTCAGGAATGACGATATCTGCATAGCGCTTGGTTGGCTCGATAAACTGGTGATACATTGGTTTCACCACCGAGGTGTACTGCTCAATGATACTATCTAAGCTACGGCCACGCTCTTCCATGTCTCTCTTAATGCGGCGAATGATACGAATATCGTCATCAGTATCGACGAATATCTTAATATCCATTAAATCCCGCAACCGTTTGTCTTCCAATACTAAAATACCTTCCACAATAAATACATCTTGTGGTTCCTGACGATAGGTCTTCTCTGAACGTGTGTGCTGAGTGTAATCATAAATCGGAATATCCACTGAACGTCCTGCTAATAGCTCACTGATATGGTAAATCATCAAATCCGTATCAAAAGCCAGTGGATGGTCATAATTGGTCAGTATCCGTTCTTCAAAGGTCAGGTGGGACTGATTCTTATAATAAGAATCGTGTTCAATCATAGATATACGAGCATTTGGGAAATTATCCAGAATGGCACGTGACACACTTGTCTTGCCACCCCCAGATCCGCCGGTTACGCCAATAATAATGGGTTTCTGAGTCATCATCATCTCCTTCTATTTTCAATACTATTTTACCATGAAACATGGTATAATGAAAAGGATAACACAAAAGAAATGAGAATTTATGCTTAATTTTGGTATTGTTGGCACCTCAGACATCTCTCATCGTTTTATAGAGGCGGCCCATTTAAGTGGACATTATCAGCTACAGGCTGTTTTCTCCCGTAAACTAGAAACTGCTGCTGTCTTTTCAGAGCAGTATGAAGGAGTCGATTTATACACAGAATGGGTAAAATTTCTTTCTGCTCCCATTGACGTTGTCTATATTGCCAGTCCAAATGCCCTGCACTTTGAACAGGCAAAAGCTGTTCTAGCTGCTGGTAAACATGCTATTGTTGAGAAACCCATGGTTTCTACACCTCAGGAATTAGGACAATTGCGTCACGTTGCCCAAGAAAATAATGTTTTCCTATTTGAGGCTGCTCGAAACTATCACGAACAGGCTCAAACCATTATCCGTGAATTTTTGATGGATAAAACGATTTTAGGTGGTTCATTTGGGTATGCCAAGTATTCTTCTAAGATGCCTGAATTGTTAGGTGGGCAAATGCCAAATATCTTTTCAACTGTTTTTTCCGGTGGTGCTCTCATGGATCTAGGTGTCTATACGCTCTACGCCGCTATCGGCATTTTGGGAACTCCCAGAACGGCCCGCTATGTAGCACAACAGCTACCTTCTAGTATTGACTTAAATGGTTCGGGACAACTCATTTATGACAACTATATCGTCCACATTCAGGCAGGAAAAAATATTACGAGCAATCTAGCGAGCGAAATCTATACAAATGATGGAACACTAACACTCAACGCATGCCAGCATATCAGCTCTGCTATTTTCACAAAACATGACGGAGAGCAAATTGTTTTACCAATCCAAGCGGTCCAGCACCCTATGCTCGAAGAAGCGCTAGAAATTGCACAGGCAATCAAGCAACAAAACCGCGAGCTTGTGGACCAGTGGTTGGCTGTGGCAGAAAGCGTCCATCAAACACTTTACACCATGCGTCAAGACGCAGGAATAATCTTTAAGGCGGATAACAATGAAATCTAAATTTCCCTCCAGCTGGACGGACCAGCTTACCCTACTTGGCTTTGAGGACTTTACTCCTATCCAAGTCCAGGCCTTTGAGCCTATTGCAAACGGCAAGTCCCTTCTAGCTATCAGCCCAACAGGCACAGGAAAAACCCTTGCCTACCTTTGGCCTAGCCTATTAGCCCTAACTCCTAAAAAAGCCCAACAATTGCTCATCCTCGCACCAAATACAGAGCTGGCTGGCCAAATATTTGATGTTTGTAAGACTTGGTCGGAGACAATTGGGTTGACTGCTCAACTATTCTTATCTGGCTCCAGTCAAAAACGCCAGATTGAGCGACTAAAAAAAGAACCAGAAATCCTGATTGGAACACCTGGTCGTATTTTCGAGTTGATTAAATTGAAAAAAATCAAGATGATGAATATTAACACCATCATACTAGATGAATTTGATCAGCTATTCTCCGATTCTCAATATCAGTTTGTCGAAAAGATTATCAACTATGTACCTCGTGACCACCAGTTAATCTACATGAGTGCAACAGCTAAATTTGACCGTCAAAAAATTGCCGAAGGCATTGAAAGCATTGATTTATCTGAGCAGAAATTGGATAATATCCAGCATTGCTATATGATGGTAGATAAGCGTGAACGTTTGGAAACCCTACGTAAGTTTGCCAATATCCCTGATTTTCGTGCTCTTGCATTTTTTAACAGCCTATCAGACCTTGGTGCAAGCGAAGATAAACTACTCTATAATGGTGTGAATGCAGTTTCATTGGCTTCTGATGTCAACGTAAAATTCCGCAAGGTCATCATCGAACGTTTCAAAAATCACGAACTCAATCTTCTACTTGCTACAGATATGGTCGCACGTGGTATCGATATTGATAACTTAGAATGTGTCCTCAACTTTGAAGTTCCTTTTGACCAAGAAGCCTACACTCATCGTTCCGGACGTACTGGACGCATGGGCAAGGAGGGACTTGTCATCACCCTAGTATCTAGTCCTAGCGAACTAAAACAATTGAAAAAGTATGCCTCCGTCCAAGAAGTCATTCTCAAGAATCAAGAGCTCTACAAAATATAATGAACAATATATAAAAGGCTTAGAACCAGTGTTTCTACTAACATGATTCTAAGCCTTTTATCATTCTTACTGGGCTGGACCAGATAATTCTTGTGAATAATAGATTAATTGAGGATTGAGAGGACTGGCGAGTAAGTCTGTTACAGTAACCATATTGTAGCCCTCACCTGTTAAGTATTGCAATACAGACTCGAGGCTATCAACTGTTGACTGATGAATATCATGCATTAGGATAATACTTCCTGGGCAAGTCTGTTCTTTTATTTCTTTCAAAATGGCTTGAGGATTGCGACTCTTCCAATCTTTAGAATCGACCGACCAATAAATCGATGGAAGTCCCATCTGATTGACAACAGCCTGGTTAACCGAACCATACGGAGGACGAACCATTGTTGGTACAATACCTGTAGCTTCAGCAATAGCTGCCTGTGTATCTTGAATTTCTCTCTGTACTTGCTCCCCAGAAATAGTGACTAGATTAGGATGATTCCACGTATGGTTGGCGATGACGTGCCCTTCCGCTACCATTCTACGGAGAATAGCTTCATTCCCAGCTACAGCCTTACCAACAACAAAGAAAGTTGCTTTGGCATTATATTTTTTCAGTAAATCTAAAACTACCGGTGTCGTATTCGGATTTGGTCCATCATCAAAGGTTAGAGCTACCTGTCTCAAATGTTTCTTATCCACAACTTGTGCAGCCATATACTCATCATAGCCAACCTTATCAGCATCTACTAGATAATCACTCTTCACTACTGGGTACAAATCTGAAATTGGTAGAACCAACTGGTTGATGCCGTAACCATCTGGTAATTGTAAGGTTAATTGGCTGTCTCCATAACTAAAGGAGATAGCATTTAAGTCTAGTGTTTCAAACTTTTTGACAATCGCTTCTACATCAGTCTCTTCCATTCCTTGAGCAAGTAAGGCTTCTCTTAGATGATCAACAATAATACTTGCTGCAGAGGATAAATTAGGTAATAAATCTTCCAGGGTAAACAATTCATTGTCCTGCGTCAACAACACACGCTCAGACGGGAGTTTATCCTGCTTTTTAATTTGCAAGTTGTCTACTTTATAGTGCTCCGCTTGAATTTCACGAGCTGTTACATTTTTAAAATTCGTTTTTCCCTCTATTGACGAAACAAAGACCAGTTTTTGAATTTTTCCTGCTGGTTTTTTATGACCAAAGCGTCTTTGAACATAAGAAATCATTCGACTTTCTACAGGTCCTAAGACTTGACCTGCATCATCTGTAGGTAGGGCAGCCACAACATGGGTCGTATCAATATTTCCCTCTTGAATTTTGCCCTTGCCTTTAGCGAGGATGGTTTGTTGTTTTTCCTCGATAAACTGACTAACCTGTCTTTCTTGAAGTCCTGCAAATAACCATAAAGCCAAACTTACCATCATGCCGAGCAAGGCGATGTTGATTCCCAACCAAAAACTAACTTTTTTCATCTCCAACCTCCCATTCAAAACATATATAAACTATGCTAAATCATTTAAAGGCTCTTGTCAAGACAGTTCTATAAAAACTCATAAAAAGATTAGGTAATACTCTTCGAAAATCAAAATTATCCGTTGTCAAGAGCCTTGATGAGTGAAAAGCTCCAGTGGAGGTTTTCAGCCTGTTACCTTGAAATAAGAAAGTAACAGAGTTCTATCTTCGGCTTCGTTTCCTAGGCTACTTTTGATTTTCATTGAGTATAAATAATTGATTTACTTCCTAATCCCCTCTCTTCTGCCATTTTCTGATTTTTTTGAAAAGAAAAAGACTGCCTAGGCAATCTTTTCTAAATTAATCTGCACGAATGACTTCCACACGGTAGCCATCTGGATCTGTCACAAAATAATAACGACCTGGACTTCCTGGCAAGCCCTTGATGTCTGTCGTTAGATAGCCCAATTCTTTATGTTTCGCATTGTCCCCTTCTAAGTCATCCGAAGAAAGAGCTAGATGCGAGAAGCCATCCCCTACGATATAGGGACCATGATCATAATTGTAGGTCAATTCAATCTCAAAGTCATCCCCTTCAAGTGCTAAGTAAACCAAAGTAAACTTGTGCTCTGGATAGTCCTTGCGACGGGTTTCCTTAAATCCAAATGCTTCTTCATAAAATTTTTGAGATGCTTCTAAGTTCTCAACACGCAAACATGCATGTAGCATTTTTTTACTTGCCATAATAAACTCCTCCTACCTTTTAATACCACCAGTATACCATACTCTCTATGAAAAATCCGATATTCAAAACTAAAAAAGCCTGAGCGAACTCAGGCCTTAAATGAATTATGCTTCCAAGTAGTACTCTTTCACAATGTTCAAGTTTTCATCCAATTCGAATACAAGTGGTGGGAAGTTTGGAATTTCCACATCCATGATTTCGTCATCAGACAATTGTTTGATGTGTTTTACAAGGGCACGGATTGAGTTACCGTGTGCACCTACGAATACGTTTTTACCGTCTTTCAATGCTGGAGCAATTTTATCTTCCCAGAATGGAAGGGCACGCTCAAGCGTTACTTTCAAATTTTCTGCATCTGGAATAACTGAATCATCAAGGTGTGCATAGCGACGGTCAGTGTGTGCTGAATACTCATGATCTTTAGCCATTTCTGGTGGCAAAGTATCATAAGAACGACGCCAGATGTGAACTTGCTCATCACCAAATTCAGCAGCTGCTTCAGCTTTGTTCAAGCCAGTCAAACCACCGTAGTGACGTTCGTTCAAACGCCATGATTTTTCAACTGGTACCCACAATTGATCTGCAGCTTCAAGAGCCAAGTTTGTAGTCTTGATAGCACGTTTCAATACAGATGTGAAAGCAAGGTCAAATTCGATACCTGCTTCTTTGATCAATTTACCTGCATCGATTGCTTGTTGTGTACCTTTTTCAGACAAATCAACATCAGCCCAACCAGTGAAAAGGTTAGCTTTGTTCCATTCAGACTCACCATGGCGAGCAAAAACCAATTTTACCATTTATGGATTCTCCTTTAAATTTTGAGGTTCCCCTCTTATACTTCTCTATTTTACACGAAAAGGTAAAAAAATGCCAGCCTTTCCACAATCTGTGTACGCTTTCATTACTCTTTCATGTAAATTCAGTCTCTAGACCTATCTTTCTTCTTAGAAAAAAGACAAAATAATGGTATAATAGTAAGGCTGAACACGACAGTTCAAAACGATACCACTATAGGAGTTATCATGAAAAAAGTAGCTATCGTGTCTGCCTATCGTTCTGCCATCGGCAGTTTCGGAGGTAGTCTGAAAGATATTGAAATCGCTGATTTAGGGGCGCAAGTCCTCGAAACAGCCTTAGCTAATAAAAACATCCCTGCAGACAGCGTTGATGAAGTTATCTTCGGAAATGTTCTATCAGCAGGACAAGGACAAAATATTGCACGTCAAATTGCTATTCGTGCAGGCATTCCTCAGACAGCCTCTGCCTATGCAGTCAATAAAGTCTGTGGTTCTGGTCTCAAATCAGTCCTTCTTGCCACACAATCAATCCTTCTCGGTGACAATGATGTAGTTGTGGCTGGAGGCATTGAAATCATGAGCCAGGCACCTTATCTATCCAAAACTAGCCGGTTTGGTAGTAAATTAGGGCATATTAGTCTGGAAGATTCCATGTTAACAGACGGTTTGACAGATGCCTTCAACGACTATCACATGGGCATTACTGCAGAAAATGTTGCTGAACGCTATCAAGTCAGTCGCGCAGAGCAAGATGCTTTTGCATACAGTAGCCAAGAGAAGGCTGCAAAAGCTATTGCTGAGGGAAGATTTGTTGACGAAATTGTTCCTATTAGACTAAAAAACCGAAAAGGCGAAACTATTTTTGCCACAGATGAGTATCCTCGTCTGACACCAATTGAAAAATTGGCAATACTCCGTCCAGCTTTCAAAAAAGATGGAACCGTCACCGCAGCCAATGCTTCTGGCATCAACGACGGCTGTGCTGTCTTGGTACTCATGTCTGATGAAAAAGCCAGTGAGCTAAATATCCAGCCACTCGCCTATATTGAGGCCTATGCAACAAGCGGTTTAGATCCTGCCTATATGGGGTTAGGTCCTATAACAGCTAGTCAAAAAGCCCTTGAAAAAATCGGCAAATCCGTCGAAGATATTGATTTATTTGAACTCAACGAAGCTTTCGCAGCCCAATCAATTCCAGTTGTCAAACAACTCGGCATTAATACTGCAAAAGTCAATGTCAATGGTGGTGCTATCGCCCTTGGACATCCAATCGGAGCTAGTGGTAGTCGAATCCTAGTCACTCTGATTCACGAATTAATCAAGCAAGAAAAAGAGCTTGGTCTTTGCTCACTTTGTATCGGAGGCGGTCAGGGCATCTCCCTAATCGTTTCCAATGCGCAAACAAGTTAACCTATCATTTGTACACAAAGGATATATTATGAACATCGGTATTGATAAAATCGGATTTGCGGCACCCGATTATGTTTTAGATTTGGCTGATTTAGCCCAAGCCCGCAATGTGGACCCAAATAAATTTAAGATTGGTCTTCTTCAGTCTGAAATGGCTGTAGCTCCTGTAACTCAAGATATTATCAGTCTTGGGGCAAAGGCTGCTGAAGCCATTCTGACAGAAGAAGATAAACAAACTATTGACATGGTTATTGTCGGTACAGAATCTAGCGTAGATCAAAGTAAGGCAGCTGCCGTCACCATTCATGGATTACTCGATATTCAGCCCTTCGCTCGCTCCATCGAGATGAAGGAGGCTTGTTACGGTGCAACGGCTGGACTAAGTCTTGCCAAAAGCCATATCGCTCAATTCCCAGAATCAAAAGTCCTAGTCATTGCTAGTGATATTGCAAAGTATGGAGTCGCTTCTGGCGGTGAACCTACCCAAGGTGCTGGTGCAGTTGCCATGTTGGTAACCGCAAACCCACGAATTTTGGTCCTCAACAATGATAATGTCTGCCAGACACGTGACATCTACGACTTCTGGCGTCCTAACTACGACAAATATCCACGTGTTGATGGTAAATTTTCAACTGAACAGTACACCGATTGCTTGACGACAACTTTCGACTACTATCAACAAAAAACAGGCAAAACCCTCAACGATTTTGCTGCCATGTGCTTACACATTCCTTTCTCCAAGCAAGGCCTTAAAGGATTGCAGGCTATCACTCAGGACGCAGAAACATTGGAACGTTTGACAGAGCGTTTCCAAGAAGCAATCGTATACAATAAGGTTGTCGGCAACATCTACACTGGTTCTATCTTCCTCTCCCTCCTTTCCCTTCTGGAAAATAGCAGAGCTTTAGAGACAGGGGATCAAATCCTCTTTTATAGCTATGGTAGCGGTGCTGTCTGTGAAATTTTCAGCGGTCAACTCGTTGAAGGTTATCGCGACCACTTACAAGAAAATCGTTTAGAACAACTCAATCAGCGTACAAAACTCAGCGTTAAGGAATACGAACAAGTCTTCTTTGAAGAGATTACCCTTGATGAAACTGGTTCATCCCTTGACCTACCAGAAGACCAAACTCCCTTTGCCCTTATCAAAGTGGACAATCACAAACGTATCTATCGTAAATATAGTCGAATGAATTAGCTTTCAGACAAGGAACTGAGGTGCAGGTAGCTAGAACAGCCTAAAGGCTGTTCTAGGTTGGAAATAAGACTTGAGAAACAAGTCACTTTCGTAGAGTACGGCAAGCCGAAAGTGACGATGTATCAAAGCTAATTCAAATGACTATAAAAGCCAAAACGGCGCCCTTTGGCTCTCACCAAGGGGCGCTTTCCTATAGAAAGAGGAACCTATGTCAACTTTTTCCGGATTTTATAAAAAATCACGCCAAGAGCGCATTGATATTCTCCGTCAGAATCGTTCCCTATCGGAAGATAGCTTAGACATTCTATACAAAGACAAAAACCTGCCAGAAGCAATTGCGGGAAAGATGGCAGAAAATCATCTAGGAACGTTTTCCTTACCTTTTTCTGTACTTCCAGAACTTCTAGTGGATGGACAAACTTATTCTGTACCGATGGTTACTGAAGAACCCTCTGTGGTTGCAGCTGCGTCTTTCGGAGCCAAAATTATCGCTAAATCTGGCGGTTTTACAACGACTATTCATAACCGTATCATGATTGGACAAGTTGCTCTCTACGATATTTCGGACCATAGCAGAGCGACACAGGCGATTCTTGACCAGAAGGAGAGTATTTTAGAAACTGCCAATCAAGCACACCCTTCCATTGTCAAACGAGGGGGCGGTGCAAGAGAATTGACTGTTGAGAGTAAGGATGAGTTTTTGATTGTCTATCTTCAAGTTGATGTACAAGAAGCCATGGGAGCCAATATCCTCAATAACATGTTAGAAGCTGTTAAGGATGACTTAGAAGAGCTCAGCAAGGGACAGGCTTTGATGGGAATCCTCTCCAACTATGCAACGGAGTCACTGGTCACCGCCCAATGCCATATTGCCATCTCTAGTCTGGCTACCAGCTCTGCCATTGCTCAAGAAACTGCTCAAAAAATAGCCCTGGCAAGCAAACTGGCGCAAGTGGACCCTTATCGTGCTGCGACACATAACAAAGGGATTTTTAATGGTATAGATGCTGTCGTTATCGCTACAGGAAATGACTGGCGGGCAGTCGAAGCCGGGGCTCATGCTTATGCCAGCCGTGATGGGCAATACAAGGGGCTTTCTACTTGGTCCATTGATGGCGAGCACTTGGTCGGCTCCATCACCCTACCTCTTCCGATCGCCTCCGTCGGTGGCTCTATTGGGCTCAATCCAAAGGTAGCCGTCGCTTTTGACCTTCTCAAACAACCAAAGGCACGCCAATTAGCTTCTATCATCGCTTCTATCGGTCTCTGTCAGAACTTTGCTGCCCTGCGTGCTCTTGTTACTTCAGGGATTCAGGCTGGTCATATGAAGCTCCAAGCAAAATCCCTAGCGCTACTTGCTGGTGCCGAGGAGCATGAAGTAGACCAACTAGCCCAACTCCTGCGAAAAGAAAAGCACAGCAACCTAGAAACTGCTCAAAACTTATTAGCAAAAATGAGAGAACATTAAAAAAAGGGACTCCCTCTTTTTTAATTTATTATTTGCTCCATACGGAACTTTTGCGGTTTCATTCCTTGGCGTTCATAAAAACGGACAGCTCCTGCATTGTCAGCCCATACATCCAAGGTAAGATTATGGCAACCCTGCTCCTTGGCATAGGAAAGAGCAAATTCATAAAGTTGCTCGCCAATTTTTTGACCACGGACAGAGCTGGCTACACACAAATCATCAATAAATAAGGTCTTGATTGTTTCTAAAACATCACCGCTTGTAGTCCTAAACTCACAAAAAAGATGCCCAACCACTTGTCCCTCTAGCTCAAAGACAAAAATAGGCTTATCTGGATTTTCCAAAAGTGCTACTAATTCAGCCTCAGAAAATTTTTGACCTGCACTTTTAAAAATATCTGGTCGTGCCTGGTGATGCACCTGTAAAATATCTTGAAGCAATTCATTTAAAACTGGAATATCAGATTGTCTAGCTTTACGGATTGTCATAAAAAATCTTCCCTTTTTTATTTTTTCTATTATAACACATGTTTATTTTTTAACAAAATAGGTCTACAGACCGATGAAGAATCTGAAAATTCGAGTATACTATAAGTGTATCCTAAAATTTTTCATAAATCTCCTAAAAAATCAGCTGGCCAAGGCTGGTTTTTTTGTTGTCTTAAAACGAGAATGTGTACTGTAGAAAACTACTAATACTCTTCGAAAATCAAAATTATCCGTTGTCAAGAGCCTTGATGAGTGAAAAGCTCCAGTGGAGGTTTTCAGCCTGTTACCTTGAAATAAGAAAGTAACAGAGTTCTATCTTCGGCTTCGTTTCCTAGGCTACTTTTGATTTTCATTGGGTATAAAGCTTCTCCCTCTTTGACGCAAAATGTTTTTGCTTCATTTCCAACCTCCCAGAGTCACTTCCCTGACTCTTTGACGCAAAATGCTTTTGCTTCATTTCCAACCTCCCAGAGTCACTTCCCTGACTCTGGGAGCCCCAAAACACAGAAAAAAGCCTACTGCACAACGTAGAAACGTTGATACAATAGGCTTTTTCACGTTATTCCTCGCTCTTTTATTTCTAGGCGAGGGATAAAACAGTCTATCCCCAGTTTTGCTCTCCCGTTTTCAAGCAAAAGATAAAAAGGTCCACTGGACCTTTTTATTATTTTACAGCGTCTTTAAGAGCTTTACCAGCTTTGAATGCTGGAACTTTTGAAGCTGCGATTTCGATTTCTTTACCAGTTTGTGGGTTGCGACCTTTACGTGCTGAACGCTCACGAACTTCAAAGTTACCGAAACCGATCAATTGTACTTTTTCACCAGCTGCAAGGTAGTCTGCTACTGCTCCGAATACTGCATCAACAGCTGCTGCTGAGTCTTTTTTAGTCAATGAAGTTGCTTCTGCAACTTTTGCAATCAAATCTTGTTTATTAGCCATTTGCTAAGTCCTCCAATAATTTTCTGAGTTATTACTCACTTCTATATAGTACCGAATTTTAGGCGTTTGGTCAAGTTTTTAATGCTATTTTACTGTCTTTTTCTGTAGATATCAACAATGAATTGGTCGTTGTACAAATCAATCGTATTCGCCTTTCCATACAGACCAAATTTGTTATTCAGTTCTGTCAGTTGAACCTGTACTTGCGCTTGTTCTGAGTCTATTTTTACAAAGGCAGGTAGTTTATAATTTTTTTGTAAATAGGCTAATACCTCTGCTTTCGGCAAGGATAAACTTCCAGCTGATATTTCTATTATCCGTAACAAAATACTGCCATCTTCCATTTTGCTAGGTTGAAAATAAATATAGAGTGGGATAGTCACACCAAAAATCTGATAGCTGCCTTCAAAAACAACTTGCTGACTCGTTACGAATAATTGATAGGAAAACTCTTCCGTCTGATAATCTTTTAGATAGTTAGTGAGGGTTTGGTTGAGCTGTTCCCTATTAGTGGAGAAGGTCCCAACCTTGGTATCTTCTGTACTAGTCTGAACGAGCTTTGTTAAATCCTCTCTATCTGTTTGAATCCGTGTATAGAGGACTATTCCGCAACCAATCAACAAAGCCAACTGGGCTAAAAATAGCCATTTCCAAATATTAAGGTTCCCAGCTTTCCGTGGTCTCATTCATTCTCTCCAATATCGCTTTTTTCATAATCTCATATCCAGTATTATTGGGATGGAAACTGTCTTCCTCATACAGTAAATTATTGGTAACTTGGCTACCATTTTGACTAATACCAGCCTCCCCTTCCAATCCTTTATAGAGCAAATCATTGATTGGAACAAAGTAGACATGTTGATATTTTTCAGTTATCTGTTCTGTCATAGTATTCCAATTATCAACAATTGTCTGCATTTCTGTCAATTCAGGAAAATTGAGGTAGAGTGGATTGTAAATCCCGACAACATAGATGGGAAGATTTGGATTATTCTTACGCGCTGTCTTAATAATTGTATCCAATCGTTTTCCGTAATCTTTTGCGGGCTTATCAAAAGTTGAAACTTTGAGATTGGCAATGTTTTTAATAATAGCCTTGCGCAAATCGTTGCCACCAACTGTCAGAGTTAACAGATCTGCTGTTTTTAAGTAGCTTATCAGCTCTCCATCTTCCTTCATTCGCTTAAGAATCTGATTACTGGTATTCCCAGAAACTCCGAAATTTTTATAATCTACTTCATAACCATAATCGTTAGTTAGAGATTGAGCCAACAAGGGAACAAATCCCCCCTGTCCAGTTGTATCTCCAACACCTTCTGTCAAAGAATCACCAAGTGCCACATATCGAAAACCGATTTTTTCTGATACGGTAAGCTCTTGTCTGGAGATACGAGATGAAGCAACAGGAATAAGTTGATGAAATAGAAAAATCGACCCTAGAATTGCCAGAAAAAAGAAAACAAAGCCT